>NZ_JAZAQP010000057.1:0-39764 GCF_036231725.1 Pseudomonas sp. JH-2
CGGGGCAAGCCTTTTTGGTTCCTTTTTGCGGGGGTGGCCTTCCACCGTTTGACAAAAGGGACTCGCCCGAGGGGGCGAAACAAGAGACATCCGAACACTCGGAGCGGCGCGTTACACCTAAACCCAATAGACAGTTGCTCCTACGGCCGTGTTTCCCTGGAACCGTAGGAGCGGACTCCGTCCGCGATCATCCGCCGCTGGAAACGGCGGATACCTAGTCCAGCCCCGCGTCGCCGGCCTGCTGCTGCAGGCTGGCCTGGCTGATCTGGCTGCCCGGCGGCACGCTGCGCGTCAGCCAGACGTTGCCGCCGATGGTGGAGCCCTTGCCGATGGTGACGCGTCCCAGGATGGTAGCGCCGGCGTAGATCACCACCTCGTCCTCGACGATGGGATGGCGCGGCTGGCCCTTGTGCAACTGGCCGGTCTCGTCCGCGGTGAAGCGCTTGGCCCCGAGGGTGACCGCCTGGTAGATGCGCACCTGCTCGCCGATGATCGCCGTTTCGCCGATCACCACGCCGGTGCCGTGGTCGATGAAGAAGCTGCCGCCGATCTGCGCGCCGGGGTGGATGTCGATGCCGGTGGCCGAGTGCGCCAGCTCCGAGATGATCCGCGCCACCAGCGGCAGGCCGGCACGGTACAGGTGGTGCGCCATGCGGTGGTGGATGATGGCGAGCACGCCCGGGTAGCACAGCAGCACCTCGTCGACGCTGCGCGCCGCCGGGTCGCCCTGGTAGGCGGCCAGCACGTCGGAATCCAGCAGCTGGCGCAGCAGCGGCAAGGCCAGGGCGAAGTCGCGGACGATGTCCTGCGCCCGCGCCTCGATACCGTCGTCCGACTCGCCGCGCTGGCGTGCGCCATAACGCAGTTCCAGACGCGCCTGGACCAACAGCGCGTTGAGGGCACTATCCAGGGTACGCCCGACGAAAAAGTCCTCGCTCTCCTCGCGCAGGTCGTTGGGCCCCAGGCGCATGGGGAAGAGCGCGCTGGCCAGGCGCTCGACGATTTCCTCGATGGAGCGCCGCGAGGGCAGCTCGCGCCCACCCTGCTCGCGCGGCCGGCCGCTGCGGCTACGCCACTCGCTGCGCGCCGCGCGCAGTTCTTCGACGATGCGCTCCAGTTGCCAGCTCACCGGGTTGTTTTCGTTTTGTTTGCCGATCTCGTGCATGTATCGCTACTTCCAATGCCGTGGTTCTTTCCAAGCGTAGGCCGGCTGGGGAGCCTTCGTCACCCTCGCCGGTCTATCCTGAGGTTTCCCGGGCCCGCCGACAAATCGCTGCCGGTTCTAAGCTCATGCCGGGCGGTACTCAACTTTCCTGATCGGCTGAGGCCCAGACCAGTGTCATCGCGTAGAGCACGCAGTAGCGGGCGACCTTGGCGAAGGCGACGATCAGCAGGAAACGCCAGAAGGGTCAGCCAGGGATTATCGAGAAATAGTCAACCTGCAGGCGGACAAGGAAACCGCCCCAGGCCAGCGCCAGGCAAGCCGTCGCACACCACTGGTCAAATAATGGCCATATGCCACCAAATTTTCACCTACCATGAACCTTGGCAGGATATGCCGATGCAGCACCGAAGGACCGACCGTTGACAGGTCGCTGCCTGCCGGAAGCCGGCGGCCCGGCCGTCGCGGGCCGCCAACTACCACGTGCCACTGGAATACACCCATGCCAGCCGGGGCCATCCCCAAGCTCAACCTGCGCACGCTGATCCTGCTGTTCACCTCGGTGGCCATCCTCGCCACCCTGCTGAACGACCTCTATGCCACCTACCGGATCCAGCGCGAGACGCTGGTGCGCAACTCGCTGGAAACCAACCGCGCCTACGCGGCGAAAGTCGCCCTGACCCTCGGCCAGAGCCTGGACGCCGACCTGGGCCGGCTGCGCTACAGCGCCCAGGTGATGGGCGGGGACTTCGCTTCCCGGGCGACGCTGGAAGCGGAAACCCGGCGCCTGGCGGAGCAGGACCAGAGCTTCAACACCCTGGTGGTGGCCAATGCCCAGGGCCGCATACTGGCCTCCTACCCGCCGGCGCTCAGCCTGGCCGGCCAGAGCCTGCGCTCGCGGGAACCGCTGGAGCGCAAGCAGGCGATGATCAGCCCGGCCTTCAATTCGCTGGTGGGCAACCTGATCGTGTTCGTCTCCCACCCCATCCACAGCCCCCAGGGCGAATACCTGGGGCTGGTCGGGGGCACCATCTACCTGCGCAAGAACAACGCGCTCAACGAGATCGTCAGCAAGCACTTCCAGACCGACGCCTCCTACCTCTACCTGGTGGACGGCAACCGCCACCTGCTGTTCCACCCCGATGCCGACCGCATCGGCAAGGCCGTGGGCCCGAACGCGGCGGTGGACGCCGTGCTGCGCGGCGAGAGCGGCGCCATGCCGGTCACCGACGACGAAGGGGTGGAGATGCTGGCGGGCTTCGCGCCGGTGTCCAGCAGCGGCTGGGGCGTGGTTTCCCAGCAACCGCTGAGCGTTCCCCTCGCCGCCCTGCGGGCGCTGATGCTGGAGGTGGTGCAAGGCATAGTGCCCATGGCCCTGCTGGGGTTCATCCTGCTCTGGTGGGCCGCCTCGCGGATCAGCCACCCCCTGAGCCGGCTGGCCGACTACGCCGAGCAGCTGGACGACTCCCAGGGCATCGGCAAGGTGCGCGCCTGGTACTACGAGGCCTGGCGCATCCGCCGTGCCCTGGTCCAGGGCGCGCTGCTGACCCAGGAGCGCATCGGCAAGCTCAACCACCAGGTGCTCAGCGACCCGCTGACCGGCCTGGCGAACCGGCGCATGCTGGAGGACTGCCTGCACGACTGGGCGCTGCTGGAGAAGCCTTTCGCTGTGATCAGCATGGACATCGACCACTTCAAGCGGGTCAACGACGCGTTCGGCCACGACGTCGGCGACAAGGTGCTGCAGGCCTTCGCCGACCTGCTGCGGCAGAACTGCCGCGACGGCGACGTGCCCTGCCGGGTGGGCGGCGAGGAATTCATCCTGCTGCTGCCGCTGACGGGCCTGGCCGACGCGACGGAAGTGGCGGAACGGATCCGCCGCTCGATGGCCGAAGCCGTCGTCCCCCCGGCCGGGCAGGTCACCCTGTCGGCGGGGGTCGCCTGCTGGACGGCGGACCGGCCGGATGTCGCCGCCACGCTCAAGGAAGCGGACGAACTGCTCTACCAGGCGAAGCAGGCCGGCAGGAACCGGGTGATGGTCCGTGGCCGGGGAACCTCGACGACGGCCGCCTGAACAACGCCACCGCCGCCCTCCCCTCCCAGGCGGGCTCATTCCAGTGGCGCGAGTCCGACCCCACTCTCCTCCCGGGCGTCGGGGTGCAATGTCAGTTCGATCCGGTGCGCGGCCTGCAGCAGCGCATCGGCACTCTCCTCTAGGCGTTTCGCGGCGGTGAGCAGGGCCGCGGCGGTATCGGGCGAAGCGATCTCCGCCGCGGCCTGCCGCAAGACCTGCACGGCGGAAGTCTCGTTGATGGCAGAGGCCAGCAACACCTTCCTTAGTCGTTCCATTTCCTCCTCCATCGTCGGCTGGAGCAGTGCAGGAATAGCTCCGATTTCGCCAGGCCAGCGGACGAGCCGACAACCGGCAGTGCCCGGACTTCGCCAATCACGACACGCCAGGGCCCCCGGCGACAGGGGGCCCTGGCGGCTATTGCCGGCTCCGGCGCTTCACCAGCGCAGCAGGCGCGGGCCCAGCATCGCGCCCAGCAGTGTCGGCAGGAACATGCCCAGCAGGTACCAGATGCCCCAGAACGGCACACCCATTTCCGGGCAGTGCAGGCAGTAGGCCAGGGTGGCGGTGGCCCCGGCCAGCAGGCCGGCGGCGGCGCCGGCCTGGCGCAGGCGCGTCGGCGCCAGGCCGCGCAGGGCCCAGAACACGCCGACGAAGGCTGGCAGCGAGAGCAGCGCGATGTTCAGCGGGCAGGTACGCCAGGTGCGGCCGAACACCAGGTCGGCGCGCGCTTCCAGCGGCGCACCGGCCAGCGCCAGGGCGCCGCCCAGCCATACCAGCAGCACCGGCAGGCACAGCGCGGCCCAGGCCGCGCCGCCACGCACACCGGGGCGCGCCAGGCGGCCGCACAGCCACAGCGCCAGCGGCGCCAGGCTGCCCGGCAGCGCCAGCTTGGCCCAGAACAGCGGCGTGCGCGCCACCTCGGCGAGGTCCGCGCGCACGCCGTAGAGCGCCGCCACCAGCAGCAGCGCGCCCAGGCCGCCGCCCAGCAGGGCCAGGGCGAAGCGCCGCGCCAGGGCGTGCCGGTCCACTGCCGTTTCGCCGGCGGCGAGCAGGTCGATCAGTTCATCGGTCTTCATCGTTGTGCTTACCTCGAATCATGCCCGCCAGGGCCTTGAGCCCGCGGTGGATGCCGACTTTCACCGCGGAGCTGGAGAGCCCGGTGAGCCGCGCGGTCTCTTCCACCGACAGGCCCTCCAGCTTCACATGGACGATCGGCAGGCGCTGCCGCTCGGGCAGTTGCTGCAGCAGCCGGCCCAGGTCGCGGCTGGCCTGGGCCGGTTCGTCGTCCTCGCCGGCGAACAGTTCCCCGTCGTCCTCCTCCAGGGGCTGCTGCAGGGCCTCGCGGCGGGCGAAGGCGCGGAAATGGTCGGCCAGCTTGTAGCGCGCTATGGCCTGCACCCAGGCGGTCAGCGGCTGCTCGGCGCGGTAGGTGTGGCGGGCGTTGTGCACCGCCAGCAGCACTTCCTGCAGCAGGTCCTCTACCTCCGCCGGGCGCTGCGCCAGGCGCCGGCGCAGGAACGCCCGCAGGTGCGCGCCGAGGGCGCCGAGGAAGTCACGGTAGGCCGCGGCGTCGCCGGCCAGGCCACGCAACAGCAAGGCCTGGAGCTGTGCCTCGCGTGCGTTCAACTGCTCCTGGCTGGTAGTTCGTTGCATCGGTCGCCCTGGTTACACCGCGGATGAAATTTTCCCCAGGGCCGAACACGCCCTCGGACCGCCTGAAAAAAACGGCCGTCGTTCAATACGTTAGGGCGGCGGGCGAGAAACCTCAAAAAAATTTTCGCGGTGCTGTAACCGGACGGCCGCAGGCGACGAACTGGTTCATGAGCCGACGGTAACCCTCCGCCGGCCATCCCAACCTTTCGGAGACCGCACCATGAAAAGCATCGCCCTCGCCAGCGCAGCCCTGGCCCTCGCCTCCCTCGCCGGCGCCGCCCTGGCCGACGACATGAACACCCAGGCCGGCGCAGGCGCGGCCATGGAGAAATGCTACGGCGTGGCCCTGGCCGGCAAGAACGACTGCAAGGCCGGCGCCGGCACCACCTGCGCCGGCAGCGCCAAGAAGGACTATGACGCCATGCACTGGAAGAACGTCCCGGCCGGCACCTGCACCTCGATCAAGACGCCCCACGGCATGGGCTCGCTGACCCCGATGAAGTCCTGAGCCAAGGCCGCCGACCATGAAAGCCACCCACGCACCAGGCGCCGGCCTGGGCCTGAAGGCCGAGCACTATGCCCAGGCCCTGGGCTGCGGCGCCGAAGGGCTCTGGTTCGAAGTCCACCCGGAGAACTACATGGTCGGCGGCCCGCGCCTCGCCTGGTTGGAGCGCATCGCCGAGCGCCATCCGCTGTCGCTGCATGGGGTCTCGTTGTCCCTGGCGGCGGACGCCCCGCCCGACACGGCGCACCTGCAGCGCCTGCGCGCCCTGGCCGAGCGCGTACGGCCGGTGCTGGTCTCGGAGCACCTGGCCTGGTCCGCCTGGCGCGGCCACTACCACCCCGACCTGCTGCCCTTCCCGCGCAACGACGAGGCCCTGGCGCGCATCGCCGACAACATCCAGCGCACCCAGGACGCGCTGGGCCGGCGCATCGCCGTGGAAAACCCCAGCCACTACCTGCACCTGGACGGCCATGAGCGGGACGAGATCGACTTCCTCGCCGAACTGGCGCGGCGCACCGGCTGCGGCCTGTTGCTGGACGTCAGCAACGTGCACGTCAGCGCCCACAACCTCGGCTTCGACGCCGGCGCCTACCTGGACCGCTTTCCCGCCGAGGCCGTGGTCGAGATCCACCTCGCCGGGCACAGCCGCGACGACGGTGGCGAGTTGCTGGTGGACTCCCACGACGCCCCCGTCGCCGATGCGGTCTGGACACTCTACCAGCGCCTGGTCCGGCGCATCGGCCCGCGGCCGACACTGATCGAGCGCGACGGCCAGATCCCCGCATTCGACACGCTGCTCGCCGAACGCGAACGCGCCCAGGCCATCCTCGACCTGCAACGGAGGGCCCCATGAACAGCTCCCTCGGACGCTTCCAGGACGCCTTCGTCGAAGCGCTCCACCAGCGCCCGGCGGGCGACCTGGCGGCGCTGGCCGCCCAGCCCGGCTTCGCGGTCTACCGCAACACCGTGCTCAAGGGCTGCGTCGACGCCCTGTGCGACAACTTCCCCGCCGTCGAGCGCCTGGTCGGCCGCGACTGGCTGGAAGGCGCCGCGGCGCTGTATGCCCGGCAGGCCCCGCCAACCGATGCGCGGCTGGTTCTCTATGGCGAAGGTTTCGCCGACTTCCTCGGCGCTTTCGAGCCGGCCCGCCCACTGCCCTACCTGGCCGAGGTGGCGCGCCTGGACCGGCTCTGGCTGGAGGCCTTCGCCGCCGAGCAGGAGCCCGCCCTCGGCCTGGCCGAACTGGCCGGCATGACCGCCAGCGACCTCGCCCGCTGCCGCCTGCGCCCGCGGGCCTGCGTGCGCTGGCGCTGGTTCGCCGGGCAGCCGATCTACAGCCTGTGGCGCCATAACCGCCAGGCCCTGGCCCTGCCCGAGGAACTCCCCTGGCACGGCGAAGGCGCCCTGCTGGTGGGCAGCGCCGCGGGCGTGGCCTGGCAGCCGCTGGAGATCGGCGGCTGCGCCCTCCTCGACGCCTGCGCTGCCGGGCACGACCTCGACCTGGCATCGAACCTGGCCTTGCAGGCCCAGCCCGACCTGGACTTCACCGCCCTGCTCGGCCGCCTGCTGGCCGCCGCGGCCTTCGCCCCGCTCATCCTGCCCCACTGAGGAACCCGCCATGGACATCACCCATTCCCCGGCCAGCCGCCACGGCCTGCTGCACCACTGGAACCGGCTGGCCGACACCCTGCAGCGCCTGCTCGGCGACAGCTTCCTGTGCCTGGTGGCGCGGCTGGGCATCGCCTCGATCTTCTTCCTTTCCGGGCGCACCAAGGTCGAGGGCTTCCTCAGCATCACCCCGGGCACCTACGAGCTGTTCCGCAGCGAATACGCGCTGCCGCTGGTTTCGCCGTACCTGGCCGCGCACCTGGCCACCTACGCCGAACACCTGTTCCCGCTGCTGCTGGTGCTGGGCCTGGGCACCCGTCTCTCGGCCCTGGCGCTGCTGGGCATGACCACGGTGATCGAGGTCTTCGTCTACCCCGACGCCTGGCCCACCCACCTGTCCTGGGCCGGGCTGCTCCTGCTGCTGGTCGCCCGCGGCGGCGGCAGGCTGTCGCTGGACCGCCTGCTGGGCATCCGCTGAGCGGCACCGTCCGTCCGGCCCTCAGTCCTCGAAAATCGCCACCGCGCGGACGAAGCCCGCCGAGGCGTGGCGGATCTTGTAGGGGAAGCAACTGACCAGGAAGCCATGGGCCGGCAGCTGCTCCAGGTTGGCCAGCTTCTCCATCTGCCCGTAGCCGATGTCGCGCCCGGCCTTGTGGCCTTCCCAGATGATCGAGGCGTCGCCGTTGGCGGCGAAGCGCTCGCGGGTGTACGTGAAAGGCGCGTCCCAGCTCCAGGCGTCGGTGCCCACCACCCGCACGCCGCGCTCCAGCAGGTAGAGCGTGGCCTCGCGGCCCATGCCGATGCCGGCGTCGAGATAGCCCGGCTGGCCGAACAGGCTGCCGGCGCGGGTGTTCACCAGCACGATGTCCAGTGGCTGCAGGGCGTGGCCGATGCGAGCCAGTTCCGCCTCCACCTGCGCCGCCGTCACCACGTGGCCGTCGGGCAGGTGGCGGAAGTCCAGCTTCACCCCCGGCTGCAGGCACCATTCCAGCGGCAGCTCGTCGATGCCGAAGGCCGGCTTGCCGCCGTCGGTGGTGGAGGCATAGTGCCAGGGCGCGTCCATGTGGGTGCCGCTGTGGGTGGTGACCTGCAGGCGCTCGGCGGCCCAGGCCTCGTTGCCCGGCAGGTCTTCCTTGCGCAGGCCGGGGAACATCGCGGCCATTTCCGCCCAGCCCTGCTGGTGGTCCATGTAGTCGATCCTCGGCAGCAGCGGCGGCGGGTCGCTGTAGGGGTTGTTGTCCAGGCTCACCGAGAGGTCGAGCAGGCGGCGCTTGCTCAGGTTCATGCGGAAACTCCTTTGCGGGCGGCCGCGCGGCTGCGGCGCGGCGTGAGGTCGAGGGCATTGCGCAGCAGCGCGGCGGCCGTGCCGTCGTGGCGGAAGCCCAGGGCGCGGGCGTGGGGCGTGCGCAGCGGCGGGAAGCGGCCGAACAGGGCCTCCAGCTGCGCGTCGGGCTCGAAGGCGATGCGCTCGCGGTGGGCCTCGCCGAAGCTGGCGGCCAGGGCGTCGAGCACCTGGGCGATGGACAGCTGCAGCACCGGCAGCTGCCATACCCGCCGCTCGCCGGGGCTCTCCAGCTCGGCGGCGTGCAGCAGGTTGTCCACGCAGCAGCGCGCCGACATCCACCAGGCCGTGGCCTGCGGCGACACCGGGCAGGTGTAGGGCTCCCCTGCCGCATAGGCGTGCAGCAGGTCGCTCATGAACGCCGAGCGCAGGCCGTTGGGCTGCCGCGGCCGGGCGACTATGCCGGGCAGGCGCAGGGCGCGGCCGTCCACCTCGCTGCGGCGGGCCAGGTCCTCCAGGGCAGTCTCGACCATCAGCTTGTGCGCCGCGTAGGACAGCTGCGGGCGGGCCGGCTGCGCCTCGTCCATGCGCGCCGGCAGCTCGCCGCCGTATACCGCCACGCTGCTGGCGTACACCAGCACCGGCGGGCGTTCGCGGTTGCGCAGTTGCTGCAGCAGCTCCAGGCTGGCCTGCAGGTTGACCTGGTAGCCCAGCTCGTACTGCGCCTCGGCGGCGCCACCGGGCACGCTGACCAGGTGGAAGACCACGTCGATGCCGTCGGCCAGCACCCGGCGCAACAGCGCCGGATCGGTGATGCTGCCGAAGTGGCGGCGCAGGCGGCGGTCGTCCGGCAGGCCGTCCAGCTGTTGGTCGAGCAGCAGTAGCGCCTCTATTCGCTGCCCGCGCAATTCGCCCTGCGCCAGCAGGCGCCCGACCAGCTCGCGGCCGACGAAGCCATTGGCCCCGCTGACCATCACGCGCATGGCCAGCCCCCCTGCACCACGCGCTGGTCGATGGCGCCGAACAGCACCTCGCCGTCCGGGCCACGGGCCTCCATGCGCACGCGGTCGCCGAAGCGCATGAAGCCGGTGCGCGGTGCGCCCTGGGCGATGGTCTCGATGGCGCGGCGCTCGGCGATGCAGGCCGAGCCGACGCTGCGGTCGGCGTTGGAGACGGTGCCCGAGCCGACCAGGGTGCCGGCGCTCAACCGTCGCGTCAGCACCGCGTGGGCGATCAACTGGTGGAAGCCGAAATGCATGGCCCCGCCATGGGGGTGGCCGAACCATTCGCCGTTCCATTCCACCTGCAGCGGCAGGTGCACGCGGCCGTCGCGCCAGGCCTCGCCCAGCTCGTCCGGGGTCACCGCCACCGGGGCGAAGCTGCTGGCGGGCTTGGCCTGGAGGAAGCCGAAGCCGGTCTTCATCTCCCGCGGCGCCAGGGCGCGCAGGCTGACATCGTTGAGCTGCAGGACCAGGCGTACGCGGGCCAGGGCGCATTCGGCCGGGCAGCCCATGGGCACCGCGTCCACCAGCACGGCGAATTCGCCTTCGAAATCGATGCCATGGGCCTCGCTGGGCAGCGGGATGTCCGCGCGCGGGCCTAGGAAGTCGTCGCCGGCGCCCTGGTACATCAGCGGGATGCTGTCGGCGCCGGCGATGGGTTCGAGATTGAAGGCCTTCTGCATCAGCTCGCCGTGGCTGAGGAAGCAGGAGCCGTCCAGCCACTGCCAGGCACGGGGCAGCGGCGCGGCCAGGCGGGTGGGATCGAGGGCGAAGGCGTCGGCCAGTTCGTTGGCGTTCAGGCGCTGGTAGAGGCGTTGCAGGCCGGGTTCGACGGCCTCCCAGTGTTCCAGTGCCGCCTGCAGGGTGGCGGCGATGCCGCCGGCCTCCACCGCCCGTTGCAGGTCGCGGGAAACCACCAGCAGGCGGCCGTCGCGGCTGCCATCGTCGAGGGTCGCGAGCTTCATGGCAGCAGCGCCTCCAGCGCTTCGGCGTAGCGGCCGTCGAGAAGGATGAAGACCATCCGCGCCATCTGCTCGGTGCGGTTGCTCCAGGCGTGGTTGGTGCCGCGCTGGACCACGATGTCGCCGCGCTTGAGGTGCACCTCGCCGTCATCGAGCACCAGCCACACCTCGCCTTCGGTGACGATGCCGTAGTCGAGGGTCCGGGTGCGGTGCATCAGCCTGTGCCTCGAATCGGCCTTGCCGGTGCCGGCATGGGCCTGGCCGATCTCGGCGAAGGCGGCCGCGGCCTCTTCGGCGCTGACCTGGTTCTGCACGCTGTCCGGCGGGATGTCCACCACGCGGATCACGCTGCCCAGCGGGCCGGGGCTCAGCTGCAGCGGCTGGTCGGTCGGGTCGTCGCCGTCGTCCAGCGGCGCCGGGCTGGTGGCGCTGTTCCATATCTCATGGAAGACAGTGCCGGGCACGGCCTTGAGCGGGAAGACGTTGGGTGTCGGGCCGCAGCTGGCGACCATCGCCCGGCCCTGGGCGTCGTGCCCGGTAACGATGCGTTTGAATTCGGGAAGCGGGTGCATGGTATCTCCTTTCAATTGCCGTCGCCGATGGTGGTGCCACCGTCGACGATGAGGTTCTGGCCGCTGATGAAGGCCCCCCCGGGCGCCGCCAGCAGCAGCGCCAGGGCGGCCACTTCCTCGGGGCGGCCGACGCGGCGCAGCGGCGTCAGCGCCAGGCGGCGCTGCATGACTTCGGGGTTGTCGGTGAGCGGGCGGGCGAACTCGGTGTGGATCACCCCCGGGCTGATGGCGTTGACGCGGATGTTCGCCGGCCCCCACTCCACCGCCAGGTTGCGCGCCAGCTGGGCCAGGCCGGCCTTGGCCAGGCCGTACAGGCCCAGGCCCCGGTTGCCGCGCACGCCGGCGATGCTGGCCATCAGCACCACGCTGCCGCCGCCGCGCGCGGCCATGGCCGGCAGCAGCGCGTTGGCCAGCCAGAGGGCGCTGCGCAGGTTGACGGTGAGGGTCAGCTCCCAGTCGGTGTCGCTGGCGGTGGCGATGGGGCCCATGTGGGGCGCCACGCCGGCATTGCAGACCAGCGCGTCGAGACCGCCGAGGCGCGCCAGGGCCTGCCCGGCCAGCTCGTCCACGGCTCGCCGGTCGCGCAGGTCGGCGGGCAATGCGATGGCCTCGATGCCCTCCTCCGCCAGCAGCATCACGGTGCGTTCGCAGTCCGCGGCGTTCTCGCTGCTGATCGCCAGGCGCGCGCCGGCGCGGCCGTACTCGCGGGCGATGGCCAGGCCGATGCCGCGGGTGGCGCCGGTGACGAGCGCGGCCTTGCCGGCCAGGGAAAAGAGTTCGCTCATAGCGCCTCCACCACCGGCACGGGCCGGCCGCGGCGCAGCAGCACCAGGCACAGCGGGGCCAGCACCAGCTGGGCGCTGGCGACCAGCAGCAGGGCCTGGGGCAGCCGTGGGTTGTCGCCGCCAGTCAGCGCCAGCACCAGCAGCGGGCTGAGGAACTCGCCGGCGAAAATGGACGCGGTGAAGCCGCCGGTGGCGCGGCCGCGCTGGTCGAAGCCGACCTGCAGCATCACCTGGGTGATCAGCGTCGGCAGCAGCAGGCCCACGCCCAGGCCGTTGACCAGCACCGCCAGCACCACCGGTGCGTGGCTGCCGGCCAGGGCCATGAGCGCACCGCCCAGGCCGGCGGTGGCGAAGCCCAGGGCCAGCAGGCGCCGCGCCGGCAACGCGGCGAGCAGGCGGAAGGCCAGGGCCCCGGCGAGCACGCCGAGCTGGTTGGCGCCCATGGTCATGCCCACCTGCTGCGGCGCGTCCACGTGCAGCAGTTGCAGCAGGTAGCCGGCCTGCACCGGGACGATGAACAGGCTGACACCGGCCAGCAGGGTCAGCAGGTACAACGGCGCCAGCGCGGCCCAGGGGAAGCGCCCGGCGGCGGGCTGGACGCACTCGTCCCGATGGCCCCGGGGCTCCCACAGCAGCGCCGCCATCAGCGGCAGGCACAGCAGGCCCACCGCGTAGAGCGCGAAGGGCGTGCGCCAGCCGCTCTCCCCCAGCGCCCCGCCCAGGCCCATGAACAGCGCGGCGGACAGCGAGGTGGCGACCATCTGCAGGGCGAACAGGCGCTCGCGGCGCGGGCCGTCGAAGTAGTCGCCCATCAGGGTGGTGCAGCAGGTCATGATGCCGGCTTCGGCCAGGCCGATGCCGGCGCGGCTGGCGACGATCGCCCCCAGCGAGTCGAGCCACAGCGGCAGCACCCCGCACAGGCTGTACAGCAGCATGCTGGCGAGCAGCAGCGGGCGGCGCCCGACGCGGTCGGCCAGCAGCCCGGCCAGGGGCGCCAGGAAGGCGATCACCAGCGCCGGCAGGGTCAGGGCGACGGGCACCAGCACGGTGGCGCCCGGGGTTTCGGCGAAGTGCGCCTGCATGCGCGGCAGCACCGGTGCTATGAGCACGGCGCCGAGCACCGGCAGGCAGCTGCCGAACAGCAGTAGCAGGGCCTGGGCGCTGCCGGCGGGGCGTGGGGCGGTCATTGCGCACCTCCGCGTCGGAAACCCATGGGATCGTGGCGATGGGTATCGCTTCGCTCAACCCATCCCACGGCGGCGTTCCCAGCGCACCTGTAGGAGCGGGCCCTGCCAGCGATTCGCGCCCAGGGGGCGCTCCTACAAGTGGATCCGGCAGTCGATTCGTTCAGGCATGGCATCGGGCGGTCCTCTGGTTGGTGTTCGGCTGGCAGCAGTCGCGGTCGTGGTGGATTTCCTCCAGGTGGTGCGCCGGCACGGCGGGCTGCGCCTGGCGCCGGGGCAGCAGGAAGTAGGCGAGCGCCGGCAGCAGCACCAGTGCGCCGACCATGTTCCAGACGAACATGAAGGCCAGCAGCACGCCCATGTCGGCCTGGAACTTGATGGGCGAGAAGATCCAGGTGCCCACGCCGATGGCCAGGGTCACGCCGGTGAGCATCACCACCTTGCCGGTGAACAGCAGCGCCCGGTAATAGGCGGTGGAAAGGCTGGCGCCCTGGCGCAGCTGGGCCAGGACGATGCTCATGACATAGAGCGCGTAGTCCACGCCGATGCCCACGCCGAGGGCGATCACCGGCAGGGTCGCGACCTTCACGCCGATGCCCAGCGCCACCATCAGCGCCTCGCAGAGGATCGAGGTGAGCACCAGCGGCAGCACCGCGCAGAGCACCGCGCGCCAGGAACGGAAGGTCACCAGGCAAAGCAGCACGACCGCGCCGTACACCCACCAGAGCATGTCGTGGTTGGCCTGCCTGACCACGATGTTGGTGGCCGCTTCGATGCCCGCGCTGCCGGCGGCCAGGAGGAATTTCGCCTGATCGCCGTCGTTGTCGCGGGCGAAGGCCTGCACGCTGTCGACCACCCGCGCCAGGGTGTCGGCCTTGTGGTCGGTGAGGTAGGCGTAGAGCGTCAGCAGGCTGCAATCGTCGTTGTACAGGCCTCGCGGGGCGTTGGCGGTGACCATGTTGAGGGTGGCCTGGTTGTTCACCAGCTCGTACCACTTCGGGCTGCCCTCGGAGAGGCCGACCAGCACCCGGCGCTCGAGCAGCGCCAGGGAGTTGGTCGAGTCCACGCCCGGCAGGCCGCGCAGTTGCCAGTCCAGGTCGTCGACGCGCTTGAGGGTGTCGTAGGCCGAGCAGGCGCCGGCCGGGGTCTGCACCATCACCGCGAAGACGTCGCTGCTGGCGCCGTAGTGCGCGGTGACGAAGGCGTTGTCGCGGTTGTAGCGCGAGTCCGGGCGCAGCTCCGGGGCGCCGGCGTCGAGGTCGCCGACCTTCAGGTTCAGGCTCACCGCGTAGCCGCCGGCCGCCAGCAGCGCGGCCACGGCGATGCAGAGCGCGGCCCAGCGGCGGCGGGTGAACAGGTCGAGGAAGCGCCACACGGCATGCTTGTCCGCCCCGCTCGCCTCGGCCTCTTCGGCGCGCAGGCTGCGCCGCGCCGCCCTGGGGCTGACGCCGACGTAGGACAGCAGCACCGGCAGCAGGATCAGGTTGGTGAAGATCAGCACCGCCACGCCCAGGCTGGCGATCACCGCCAGGTCCTGGATGACCTGGATGCGGATGATCATCAGCACCGCGAAGCCGACCGCGTCGCACAGCAGCGCGGTGAGCCCGGCGAGGAACAGCCGGCGGAAGGTGAAGCGCGCCGCCACCAGGCGGTGCATGCCGCGGCCGATGTCCTGCATGATGCCGTTCATCTTCTGCGCGCCGTGGCTCATGCCGATGGCGAACACCAGGAAGGGCACCAGCACCGAGTACGGGTCCAGTTCGTAGCCCAGCAAGGGCAGCAGGCCCAGTTGCCAGACCACCGCCACCAGCGAGCACACCACCACCAGCGCGGTGCTGCGCACGCAGCGGGTGTACCAGTAGAGCACCGCCGCGGTGATGGCGATGGCGGCGGCGAAGAACAGCAGGATCTGCCGCAGGCCGTCGATCAGGTCGCCGACCACCTTGGCGAAGCCGGTGATGTGGATGTCCACGCCCCGGGCCTGGTACTTGCCGCGCAGGGCCTCCAGCTCATGGGCGAAGGCGGTGTAGTCCAGCGCCTGGCCGTCCGGTGTCTTCTCCAGCAGCGGCACGTAGAGGATGCTGGAGCGCTGGTCGAAGGCCACCAGTTGGCCGATCTCGTTGGAGCGCTCGACGTTGCGCTTGAGCGCGGCGAGGCTTTCGGCGCCGCCGTCGTAGCCGTCGGGGATCACCGGGCCGCCTTCCAGACCCTCCTCGGTGACGCCGGTCCAACGGGTGGAGGGCGTCCACAGGGACTTCATCGCCGCGCGGTCCACGCCGGGCAGCAGGTACACCTCGTCGTTGAGTTGCTGCAGCACCTGCAGGTAATGCTTGTCGTAGATGCTGCCCGCGGGGTTGGCCACGGCGATGCGCACTGCGTTGCCCAGGCCGGCCAGCTCCTGGCGGTGCGCCAGGTAGCTGAGGATGAAGGGGTGCTCCCGGGGGATCATCTTCTCGAAGCTGGCGTTGAGCGTCAGGCGCGTGGCCTGCCAGCCCAGCAGCAGGGTCGCCGCCAGGCACAGCAGCAGGACCAGGCCGCGGTGGTTGAACAGGGCGCGTTCCAGCAGCGAGCCGGAGGCGCTGTCGAAGTCGTCGAGGCGGCCGCTGGACGGCGCGGGGGAAGTCGGGGCGTGCATGGCTCAGTCCGCTGTGCTGGAGGAGGAAGAAGGCGCCAGGCGGCGCGCGCCGGCCATGCCGACGGCCACCAGGGCGCCGTCGGCGGCGAGGGTGGCGGCGCTCAGCGGCAGGCCGTCGGAGACCGCCAGCGGCCTTGGGGCGAAGTCGCCCAGGCCGCTGCGCAGCAGCAGCCCGGCCTGGTTGGCGAGCAGCAGTTGGCCGCCGGCCACGCGGATACCGTTGAGCGACGCGGGCACCGGGTTGGCCAGGGCCCGGAAGCTGGCGCCGCCGTCGTCGGAGGCGAACAGCTTGCCGCGCAGGCCGCCCACCAGCAGGCGCCCGCCGGGCAGCACGGCGGCGGCGAAGTAGCTGCCGTCATAGGGGCCCTGCAGGGCCTCGAAGTGCTCGCCGGCATCGCGCGAGCGCAGTAGCAGGCCCTGCTCGCCGGCGAGGTAGAGGTCACTGCCCTGCCCCGCCACGGCATACAGGTGCAGGCCGTTCGGGTTGGGCAAGTGGCCCATCCATGACTGCCAGCTGCGCCCACCATCGTGGGTGGCCAGGGCCAGGCCGTAGGCGCCCAGCACCAGGCCGTGGCGGGCATCGCTGAAATGCAGGGCCAGCAGCGGCTTGTCGGCGCCGTCGGCGACCAGGCGCTGCGCGGCGGCGACGCGCCCGGCGTCGGCGGTGGCCTCGGCGGCCTGCAGCTCCAGGGCCGCGGCGCGCTTGCCGTCCAGTTGCAGGCGCCAGTGCTCGCCGCCATCGTCGCTGTGCAGCACCACGCCGGCATGGCCCACGGCCCAGCCGTTGCGCGCATCGACGAACTGCACGGCGCTCAGGCTGGCGCTGACCGGCACCACGCTCGCCTGGCGCCAGCTGCTGCCGTTGTCGTCGGAAAGCAGCACCACGCCGCGCTCGCCCACCGCCACCAGCCGCGGGCCGGCGCGGGTCACGTCCTGCAGTACCGCGCGCAGGGCCTGGGGGCCTTGCACGGCGGGCTGCGCCAGGACATCGGCAACGCTCGCCGCGTGGACCGGCGGCGCCGCGCAACAGGCCGCCAGGAGCAGGCCGGAAAGCATCTTCTTCATCGCACGCAACCTTGGTTTTTCTTGTAGTCGGGCCTGACTAGGCCGGGTACAGCGAGGTCTCCCGTAGGAGCGGGCCCTGCCCGCGATTCGCGCGCAGGGCGCGCTCCTACAGCCCCCCGGTGCTAACGCTCAGCGCACGCCCTCGCCCGCCATGGCGTCGGCGGTGAATACCGAGTCCTTGTAGGGCGGCACGATGCGGTACTGCTCGCTCTTGCCGGCGAACAGGTCGCCGGCGAACCAGGCCCCGGAGAGCAGGTCGTAGAAGCCGTTGGTGAGGGTCACCACGCCGGGCAGGTCGGGCAGCACCACCGGCGAGGTCCAGAGCACCTTGGCCAGTTGGCCGCGGGCGTCGTAGCGCTCGCCGAGCACGGCGGCCCAGGTGTCTTCGTCGAGGTAGTAGGTGCTCTTCGGCATCACGTGGCGCTGGCCGCTCTTGAGGGTCGCTTCCACCACCCAGACGCGGTGCTTCTCCCAGCGGATGGCGTCGGACTTCAGGTGGTGCGCGTCCAGCAACGCCTCGGGGCCGGCGGCGGTGAACACCTTGTTGGCGTTGTAGGGGATGTACATCTCCCGCTTGCCCACCAGTTTCCAGTCGAAGCGGTCGATGCGGCCGTTGAACACGTACAGCTCGTCGAAGCTCATGACCCCCGCGGTGGCCGGCGTCGGGGTGTCGCAGCAGGCGTTGGGCAGGCGGCGCACGCGGCGCTGGCCGGGCAGGTAGGTCCACACCGAGGCCTTGTCGGCATTGAGGTTCTCAAGGCCGGTGATGGCCTCGCCGGCGCGCAGCGGCGGGCCGTCGTTGATCATGCGGATGGACCAGAACACGCCCTTCTCGCCCGCGCCGCCGGGCAGGTACCAGGGCATCTGCAGGTCCGAGCGCGAGTCGTTGGTCAGCACGTGCTTGCCGTCAGCGGTGGTCAGGTACTGGGTGAAGCTGGCGTGCCAGGACGCGCCGCGCCAGCGCAACAGGTGGTTCCAGATGGCCTCGGCGCCACTCTGCGGAATCGGGAATGGGATGCCGCCGGCGGCGCCCTCGGGCATGGGCCCGGCCGGGCCGTCCACCAGCTTGCCGCTGGTGGCGTTGGCGAAGGTGGCGTCGTACACCGACTGCGGGGCGGCGGCGCTGCGGTGGGTCGGGTAGACCTCCAGGCGGTAGCTGTCCGGGTACTTCTTCAGCATCGCCTGCACCCCGGGGGTGAGCTGCGCGGCGTACTGCGCCATGTTCTGCGCGGTGATGGTGAACAGCGGCCTGTCGGCGGCGAAGGGGTCGCCGCGCTTGCCGCCGTCCTTGTAGGCCGGGTCGGCCTGGGTGTAGCCGCCGGTCCAGGCCGGGATGCTGCCGTCGGCGTTGCCGGCGCGCTCGCCGCCCAGTGGCGTCAGGGTGGTCTTCAGCTTGCCCGCCTCCTCGGCGGAGACGGCGGCCAGGGCGCCGTGGGCGAACAGCAGGGAGGCACTCAGGGCGGTGAGCAGGCAGGCGAGTTTCTTGTTGTGTTTCATCGGGCAGTCCTCGGTCAGAAGGTGCGGCTGACGGTGAAGGCGATGAAGTCGCGGTCTTTCAGCGACTGTTCGAAGGTGTAGTGGTTGTCGGCGTCGAGGAAGGTGTTCTGCGGGCCGTAGTAGTGCGTGTAGGTCAGGCCCAGGCTCCAGGTGTTGAGGTAGTTGCCCTTGAGGCCGACGTTGATGTCGCCGCCGTGGTCGGTGCCGAAGCCGGTGCCGAGGGCCTCGGAGGCGCCGTTGGTGTAGCTGGCGCCGATCGGTACCGAGAGGTCCAGGCCGGGGTAGATCTGCCGGTACATCGGCTCGTACACCAGGCGCAGGCTGGCGGCGTCGCGGTCGGCATTGGGGTCGATGGCGTCGCGGTTCCTGCTCACGCTCATCACCCGGTTCCAGGCGATCTCGCCGAGGAAGCTCGCCTCCTGGGCGATGAAGTTCGGCTCGAGGCTCGCCAGCCAGGAGAAGTTGGCGTGCAGGGTACGGCCGGTGGCGTAGAGCGGGTCGTCGCTGTTGTCGATGACCTCGCCGACGGCCAGGGCGTGCTGGTTGGTGGAGGCCAGCGGCTGGTTCCAGCGGGTGGAGACTTCGCCGGCCAGGTTGAAGTTGCCCACCGTGGTGGAGAAGCTCGCGCCCAGGGCCTCGATGCCTTCGGGGTACACCCAGTAGAACTCGCCGGCCTTGCCGGTGAGCGGGTCGAGGTTGGCGAAGTCGGTGCGCACGTTGAGCTGCGGCGACTTGTCGTGGAAGCGGATGGCGTACAGGCCCCAGTCCACCGTCTCGGTGCGCCAGCGCAGCTGCACGCCGCCCTGCCCCGAGTCCTTCGCCTCCTTGTCGTTGCCGTGGTAGAAGGCCAGCGGCTGGCCGCCGGGCATCACCGGCGCGCCGACGAACATGCGCTCGGCGCCGTCGCCGAAGAAATCGTCGGTGGAGAAGTAGCTGCCGGCGGCCGGCAGGCGGTTGGCCTCCCATTCGAACTGGTAGTAGGCGCCGATGGATACATCCGGGGTCAGTTGCAGCTGGCCGGAGACCTGCTGCACCGGGCGGATCAGCTCCTTGAACTGGGTGTTGGGCACCGACAGGCCCTTGACCACGTCGATCGGCGCCATGCCGCCGGCGATGCCGTTCATGCCGTAGAACAGGCTCTCGCCCCACTGCATGGCGTACTGGCCCAGGCGCCCAGACAGCGGCATGCCGGCCAGCTCGGTCTTGCCGAAGACGAAGGCGTCGAGCAGCTCGCCCTTGCGCCCGTGCAGGGTGCGGGTGTCGTCGGTGAATTCGTCGTAGTCCGCCGAGTAGCTGTTGGCCCGGCTCGGGTCGCTGGCGTCGGTGCCGCGGTTGTAGACGTCGTCGTACCAGGCCGCGCCGCTGACCCGCGCGCCGACGTCGCCGTAGGTCACGTCCAGCTCGGAGAGCAGGTCCAGGCGGTTGGAGATCAGGCCCTTGTCGAAGTTGCGGTCGCCATCGTCCAGGTTCAGCGCGGTCTGGCCTTCGGTGAGCTTGCTGCTGGCGTCCTGGGTGCGCCAGGCGGCGCTGTACTTCAGGGTGTTGTCCCAGCGCGCCCGCAGGTCGGGGTTGCCGGTGTCGAATTCGAAGGCCTGGGCGTGGCCGGCGGCCAGGGCCAGCAGCGCCAGGGTGAGGGGCTTGAGCGGCGGCAGCGGCCGCGCGGTTGCACGCTTGTCAGTGGACATCGAGGTCACCTCGTTCTTGTTCTTGTGCATTCGTGTTGGCGCCGGCGCGCGGCCAGGGCAGGCGCGCCGGGTACATGGGCTCAGATGGGGCGCGCGGTGACCTCCAGCATCTGCCGGACCAGGCCGATGCGGTCGAAGGACGGGTCCCGGGCGATCTCCTTCTCCCCGGCCAGCAGGGACTTCTCGGCGATGAACCTGCAGCGCTCGAAACGCCGGCCTATGAAGCGCTGCAGCTGCTCGGCCAGGCTGCCGCCGGCGGTGAGTTCCTCGGCCAGCACCACCGCGTCCTCGATGGCCATGCCGGCGCCCTGCCCCAGGTGCGGGGTGGTGGCGTGGGCGGCGTCGCCGATCAGCAATACCCGGCCGCGGTACCAGGGCTCGTCGACGAACACCGCCTCCAGCGGCTTGTAGACGACCTCGGCGCTGTCCGTGACCTGCTCGCGCAGTTCGCCGATCAGCCCGCCGAACCCGGCCAGGCGCTGGCGCAGGCCCTCGGCCAGGCCGGCCGGGTCCATCCAGGGGTTGCCCGGCTCGTGGGAGGTGGTGAACAGGTACATGAGGTCGTCGGCCAGCGGCACCAGGCCGGCGTTGCCCGAGGGGCCCTGGTAGTTGGCCAGGTGGTCGATGCCGGCGGCGCGCGGGAAGTTGTGGCGCCACACCGACTGGCCGGTGAAGCGCGGCTGGTACCTGTCGCCGAACAGCAGGCCGCGGACCCGCGAGTACAGCCCGTCGGCGCCCACCAGCAGCTGGTAGCGGCCCTGGCTGCCGTCGCTGAACAGCACGTCGACACCGCCGGCGTCCTGCTCGAAGCTCTCCACCGAGGTGCCCAGGCGCACCCGGGTGCCCAGTTCGATGGCGGTCTCGCTCAGCACCTTGTGCAGCGCGCGGCGGGAGATGCCGACGTTGGCCGGGTACTGCGGCCCCGCCAGGCGCTGGCCGGGGATGCGCGCCAGCTGCTGACCGGCGGTGGTGTAGATGGCTACGTCCTCGAAGGCGTAGGCGGCGTCCAGGTAGGCATCCAGCAGGCCCAGGCGGTGCATCTCGCGCACCACGTTGCTCTGCTGGATGATGCCGACGCCGTAGACGGTCCATTCGCTCTTCAGCTCGACCAGGTCGACGGCGATTCCCTTGCGGCGCAGGGCGATGGCGGCACACAGCCCGCCGATGCCGCCGCCGACGATCAGCACGTTGCTCACAGTATTCATGGCATCTCTCACGTCTTGTTCTTGTTGTCCGCACCGGCGAGCGGTGCGGCCGTTCTGCGTGCCCCGGGGCACAGCTTCCCGGCGGGGTCGGGCCTTGACCAATCGAGTCCGCGGATGCGACCTATCGCGCGGCGCGATACCTCAGCCTTGCAGTTGCGCCAGCGGCAATAGCAGCCAGCCGTCCTTCTCCTCGTGCGCCAGCGCTTCCAGCGCCTGGCCACGGCACGGGCCGTACACGCACTCGCCGCTGTCCGGGCGGAAGCGCGCGCCGTGGGCGTAGCAGACGACCCATTGGCCGTCGGCGCTGAGGAACCTGTCCTTGCGGTACTCCAGCGGCACGAGCAGGTGCGGGCAGCGGTTGCGGTACAGGCGCACCTGGCCGCGGTGGCGCAGGGCGAACAGGCCGTCCGCCCCCCTGCCCTGCGGGTCGAAGCCGCGCGCCTGGCCCTCGGCCAGCTCGTCGAGCCGGCACAGCGCCATGCACTCCACGGCTCAGCCCTGCTTTGGCGGCGGGCCGCTGGGCGCCCACTTCTCCCGCGAGGTGAAGAGGAACAGCTGCGAGTTGTCCGCCGACATCGGCGCCTGGCGCGCGGCCCAGGCGTCGTCGTGCTTGTCCATGTCGGCGTCGTACTCGATGTGGCAGCCCAGCGGGCTGTTGAAGTACCAGAACCAGTTGGAACCCAGCAGGTGCCGGCCCGGGCCCCAGAAGCTGGTCCAGCCCTTGTTCTGGAAGCGCGTGCCGGCCAGCAGCACTTCGGTGCCGCTGCCCAGGTGGAAGGTGAAGTGCTCGCAGCCCTGCATGTGCGGCGGCGTCTGGATCATGAACAGGCAGTGGTGGTCGTCCATGCCCGCCGTGCGCATGAAGGGGCCGACGCCGACGAAGCTGTCGGTGGTGACGAAGCCCAGGCGCTCGCGGTAGAAGGCCTCCCCCCTGGCGGCGTCGGGCACGAAGTACACGACGTGGGACAAGGTGCGCGGCAACGCCGGCATGTCCGGGGTGATGCCCAGCTGGTTGAGCGGGCGCTGCGGCGCGCTGCCAGGGGCGTTGGTCAGGTCGGCGGGGGCCTCGTACGGACGGCGGCAGCTGACCTGGAAGGCGATGGCGAAGCCCAGGTCGTCGACGCAGTGCAGCGCGCCGGCGGCATCACGGCGCACCTCGCGGTCGCGCCCCAGTTCGTCGGCGATGGCTTCCAGGTCGGCGGCGCCAGCCACGCCGTAGACGGTCTCGCGCAGGGAAGGCGTCGGGCCCAGGGCCGGCGGCAGGCTCGGATCGTCGCCGTGGCGGATGACGATGGCGGTGCCGTCGAGGGCTTCGAAGCGCCCACCGTCGGCGGTGAGTTGCGTGGCCGTGAGGCCGTAGTCGCGCAGGCAATCGGCACAGGCCTGGATATCGTCGACACCGAAGACCAGGGCGTCGAGGCCAAGGATGTTCATGGCTACCACTCCATTGAAATTATGATTCGGCGCCGGGCAGGGGGCCGCCGGTGGTGGGTCGCCGCGGCACGGGGGCCGCTCGACTGGGGCGCAGGTTGGCGGGCGCCATGGCGCCCTGACCAATCGCATGTGGGGATGCGAGGCATCGCCGAATGCGATACCTGGGCGCGGGCCCATGGCGGCGGGCGTTTGCCGCCCACTCATGGCGCAGCGGTCTTGACGTATCGGGGATGCGGCGGGAAGGTATCGCGAAAATAACTACAACAAGCCTGAGCCATCTGCCATGCGATTCCACCACCTGGACCTGAACCTGCTGGTGGCGCTGGATGTGCTGCTGGAAGAGCAGAACATCACCCGCGCCGCCGAACGCCTGCACATGACGCAGTCGGCCACCAGCGGCGTGCTCGGCCGCCTGCGCACCTTCTTCGAGGACGAGCTGCTGGTGCAGGTCGGCCGCAAGATGCAGCCCACCCCCTACGCCCTGGAACTGGCGGGGCCCGTGCGCGAGGTACTGCTGACCATCCGCTCCTCGATCACCGCCAAACCGGTGTTCGACCCGGCCAGCAGCAAGCGCCACTTCCGCCTGGTGACCTCCGACTACCTGATCAGCGTGCTCTTCGCCCAGGTGATCCAGAAGATCCACCAGCAGGCCCCGCACATCACCTTCGAGATGCTCAGCCCCGGCGACAACAGCGCCGAGCTGCTGATGCGCGGCGAGGTGGACATGATGATCGTGCCCGAGCGCTACATCATCGACGGCCACCCGGCGCAGCTGCTGTTCGAGGAGGACCACGTCTGCGTGGTCTGGCGCGACAACCCGGCGGTGGGCGAGAGCCTGACCCTGGAGCAGTACATGCAGATGGGCCACATCTCGGTGGGCTTCGGGCGCAACCGGCACCTGAGCATCGAGGACTGGTTCATGAGCCAGTACGGTTTCAACCGCCGCCTGGAAGTGATCACCAACGACTTCAACACCCTGCCCCAGCTGCTGGTCGGCACCCAGCGCGTGGCCACCATGCACCGCCGCCTGGCCGAGCTGTACGCGCATTACCTGCCGCTGCGCATCCTGCCGCCGCCGGTGAAGATCCCGGTGATGCGCGAATACATGCTCTGGCACCGCAGCATGGAAGGCGACCCCATGCACCGCTGGCTGCGCGAGCGCATCCGCGACTTCATCCAGAGCCTCGACCAGCAGCCCGAAGCCCTGCGCCACACCGGCTGACCCCGCCCCATCGCCCCCGGCCGCCGCCAGGGCGCCGGGGCATCGCGTTTGGCGATACCTCGCATCCCCACTCGCGATTGGCGCAGCACCGCCCCGCCTACGTACCTTGCCGTCGAACCGCGCCCTGCGTGCCTGCCGCCATTCCCGGGCGCCGGAAAACCCGACCGCAGAAGGACAACAAGAATGTTCCGCTACTTCCCCACCAATTACGTCTGGAACCTCTCGGTGGACCTGGCCATCGAGATGGGCGCCCGCCTGGGCGAGATCGAGGAAATGTGCGCCCCGCTGCAGGAGGCCGCCAGGCAGCCCGACGCCGCCGGCACCCGGGCCTTCCGCGAGACCTGGTCGAAAATGGCCGACAAGCTCTGCGGCCTGGCCGAGGAAGACGAGGGCGCCGGCCGCCTGTTCTCCGCCGGCGAGAAGTACAACCGCGCCGCCACCTACTATCTCACCTGCGAACGCCTGCAGGCCCACGGCGCCCCGGGCCGCGAGGCGCTGTACCGGCGCTTCCTCGACACCTTCGCCCGCGGCGTCGCGCTGTCGAAGGAGAACTGCGAACGCGTGGAGATCCCCTACGAAGGCAAGCACATCGCCGGCCTGTACGTGCGCGCCGAGGGCGTGGAGGGCCCGGCGCCGCTGCTGGTGCAGGTCAACGGCCTGGATTCGACCAAGGAAATGAAATACCGCGTCGGCCTGCCCGCCTGGCTGGCCAAGCGCGGCGTGGCCTCGCTGATCATCGACCAGCCCGGCACCGGCGAGGCCCTGCGCCTGCACGGCCTGACCGCGCGCTACGACAGCGAGCACTGGGCCAGCCGCGTGTTCGACTGGCTGGAAACCCGCGCGGACGTCGACGCCAAGCGCACCGGCCTGGAAGGCGTGTCCCTGGGCGGCTACTACTGCCCGCGCGCGGTGGCCTTCGAACCACGCTTCGCCTGCGGCGTGGTATGGGGCGCCAACCACGACTGGCGCGACATGCAGAAGCGCCGCCTGGAGAAGGAAGGCGACTTCCCGGTGCCGCACTACTGGGCCCACGTGCAATGGGTCTGGGGCGCGAAGGACATCGACGAATTCATGGGCATCGCCGAGAACGTCCACCTGGACGGCGTGCTCGAACGCATCCGCGTGCCCTTCCTGGTCACCCACGGCGAGAAGGACTCGCAGATTCCGCTGAAATGGGCGCACCGCACCTACGAGCAACTGGTGAACAGCCCGAGGCGCGAGCTGAAGATCTTCACCGAGCGCGAAGGCGGCGTGCAGCACTCCAGCTTCGACAACAGCATCAACGCCGGGCAGTACATCGCGGACTGGGTGGCGGAGACGCTGGGTGGGCGTACGGCCTGAGGGCTCCGGGGTCTTCCTTGCTGCGGCACCGGATCACGGTGCCGTTCCCCGCTGCCGGGCGTGCCGGCGCCCTGCCGGTAAAAATATGAAGAAAAACTTTCTTAATGACTCTCTAAAACCAAATACAAGCCGCAATACATAAGGGTTTGCAGCCTTACGAAATGTGAATTTAAATGTGAAGAAATTCACCCAGGAAAGCAGCAATGCCGCTGATCACCGACAAGGGCTGGCTGGACCCGATACTGCCGGAAGAGCTGCCGGCCTCGATCATCGAACGGGCTGACGCCCTGCCGGGCAAGGCGGCCTTCCTGGCAGGCCGCCTGGCCAGGCAAACGAGCGAGCAGCTCGGGCAACTGCTGCAGATAACCAACAGCTACTATTCGAACCTCATCGAGGGCCGCTATACCGAGATCGCAATGATGCAGCAGGCGCAGGCCGCGCCACGCCGCGAGCGTCTCCTGCTGCAAGACCTGGCCATCAGGCACATGCAGGCGCAGGCGGTGTTCGAACGGGCCCTGCGGCGCTTCCCCACCGCGCAATGGAGCGACTTGTTCGAACCGGCGCTGGTGCAGCGCGTGCACGAACGCCTGTTCGACGATACCGATGATGCCAGCCGGTGCCTCGACGACGGCCGCTTCCTGCAACCGGGCCAGCTGCGCGCCAGGCCGGACGAGGAAGTCGCCATCGGCGGCAGGCCCGCGCCGGCCGCCTCTGTCGTGCTGCCGATGCTGCGTCACCTGCGCGATGGCTTCGGACGCGCCCGCGACCCACGCCGCCGGCTGATCGGCGCCCTCGCCTACCATCACCGGCTGGCCTTCGTGCACCCGTTCCTCGACGGCAACGGGCGCACCACACGGCTGATGACCCATATCCACCTCGTTGCCCTGGGCCTGCGGCCGACGCTCTGGTCCCTGTCTCGCGGCCTGGCGCGCCAGCACCAGGACTACTATCGGATGCTGGCGCTGGCCGACCGCCCTCGCGAAGGCGACCTGGACGGACGCGGCAAGCTGAGCCGCAAGCACTACTTCGCCTTCATCGAGTTCATGCTGGACGTCTGCCACGACCAGATCGACTACATGACCCAGGCCGTCGACCCGACAGCCCTGCGCGAGCGAGTGGTGCGGGCATTCCGCTATAACGCCCAGCTACGCGCGGCCGGCGCCCGGGAGGAAAGCGCAGCGGCGGTCCATGCCCTGCTGGTGCAGGGCGAGATGCCACGCAGTGACTTCAAGACCTTCACCGGCCTGACGCCGCGCCCGGCGATCGATGAACTGAGCCGCCTGGTACGCCTGGGCGTGGTACTCAGCCCGACGCCGAAATCCCGCAGCGTGCAGCCAGGGTTGCCGGCCTGGTTCGCCCAGGAGATATTCCCGGACCTCCATCGACGCTTCCAGTAGCCCGGACGCACAAGCTAGCGGGCAAAGGCAAAATTACCGCGCCACCTCATGCTGGCGTGCGAGTGCCATGGAAGGCAGCGATCCGCCAACCACCGTCCTCCCTCACCCA
The DNA here is from genome assembly GCF_036231725.1 of Pseudomonas sp. JH-2. Lineage (NCBI taxonomy): Bacteria > Pseudomonadati > Pseudomonadota > Gammaproteobacteria > Pseudomonadales > Pseudomonadaceae > Pseudomonas > Pseudomonas sp. JH-2. The sequence continues at coordinate 26,379 of NZ_JAZAQP010000057.1, forward strand.
CAATTGCGTGGCGAAGCCCTCGGCGCGCACCGGTTCGCCGCCGCCGCGCTTCTGCAGCAGGTTGCACTGCGGCCCGCTCATCAGCGCCAGGGCGTCGCCGAACAGGCGTACCCGCAGTTCGCCGCGCTCCACCGCCAGGTAGCGCACCGCGTGGCGGGCGTAGTCCAGGTACTGCGCCCTGTCCTGCACCAGGCCGGTGGTGTGCACGTAGAGCAGGTCGTCGGCGAAGAGTCGCTCCAGGCCGGCGTGGTCCTCCTCCACCAGCGCGCGCTGGCGCGCCTGCTCCAGGGCCAGCAGTTCGGTACGGATGTCGTTCATGGTGGTTTCCTCGTGGGTTGATGGCGGCGGCATCCTCGCCCTGCCCGCCCCGGCGGGAAAAATCGCCATTGGCCATGCCTGGCATCGCCACTGCCGATACCTGCCCCGCATCGCTTGCCCCATGCCCGGAACCCAGGCGCCATGCGCCCGCGCCAGGTATCGACGGCATCGATGGCCGGGCATCGACAGCATCTGTTGGTCAGCCGGGGCGCAGCGCCCTAGCCTGCCGGCACAACGAGAAGCCGAGGAGAAACCGCCCATGGGCGCCCTGCACCTGCACTGTTCCACCCTGTTCGACGGCACCGGCCTGCAGGCCCGCCACGAACAGACGCTGATCATCGACAACGGCCTGGTCCGCCACGTCGGCCCCAGCGCCACGGCGCCGCGCCCGCAAGCGGGCGACCGCGAGGAGCGCGCCGCCTTCGTCATGCCCGGGCTGGTGGACGTGCACACCCACCTGGCCTTCGGCAACGCCCAGAGCGAGGAAGACATCGATCTCTGGACCAGCGACGAGTTCCGCGCCCTGCGCGGGCTGTTCTTCGCCCAGCACGTGCTCGCCGCCGGGGTCACCTCCATGGTCTGCCCCGGCGACAGCGGCCAGCTCAGCATCGCCGTGCGCAACACCGTCAACGCCGGCCTGTTCGAGGGCCCGCGCATCGCCGCCAGCAGCCGCGTGATCACCAACCGGCAGAGCCTCAACGACTGGTTCCCCAGCCGCGTCGGCGCCCCCGAATACTTCACCGCCGCCCTGGTCACCAGCCGTACCGAGGCCATTGCCGAGATCCGCCGGCAGGCCAAGGACGGCGTCGACCTGATCAAGATCGCCATGGACGGCACCCACCGCCGGCCCAACGGCGAGATCATCGCCGCCTTCACCGCCGAGGAGACCCGCGAGATGGTCGAGGAAGCCCACCGCCTGGGCTGCCGGGTGGCCACCCACGCCTATGGCCGCGAGGCGGTGATGTATGCGGCGAAGGCCGGCGTGGACCTGGTGTTCCACGCCTTCTACATGGACGACGCCTGCATCGAGGCGCTACTGGAAGCCGGCAGCGTGCTGGCCCCGACCATGACCTTCCCGCAGAACACCGTGGACTTCTGCCAGGCCCACGACCCGGCCATCGCCACCGGCTACGCCGGCTACTGCGCGCGCACCCTGGAGCTGGGCACGCCGGTGCTGCGCCGCGCCAAGGCCGCCGGCATCCCCTTCGCCTGCGGCAGCGACAGCGGCTTCGCCGTCACCCCCTACGGCGAATGGCACGCCCGCGAGCTGGAACTGCTGGTGACGCGCCTGGGCTTCACCCCCGCCGAGGCGCTGTACGCCGCCACCAACGTCGGCGCCCGGCTGATGCCACGCGGCGAAACCCTGGGCACGCTGGAAGCGGGCAGGCAGGCCGACCTGCTGGTGCTCGACGGCTCGCCCCTGGACGACATCCGCGTCCTCCAGGACCGCCAGCGCCTGCTCGCCGTGTACAAGGCCGGCGAGCCGGTGCGCCTGCAGCGCACGGCCTACGACCCCAGGCAGGTCTCGGACTTCAATTCGCTGAAATGGACCGACCTCTATACCCGCGACCGCGTCGCCCAACTCGGCAAATGGAGCCTGTGAGCATGACCACCCTCGACTTCGAGCACGCCACGCGCCTGGCCGCCGCCACCCTGCGCCACGCCCGCGAGCTGGGCGTGCGCCCGCTGGCCGCCGCGGTACTGGACGCCGCCGGCCATCCGCTGGCCGTGCTGCGTGACGAACGGGCCAGCTTCCTGCGCCCGCAGATCGCCAGCGGCAAGGCCCGCGGCTGCCTCGGCATGGGCTTCGGCGGCCGCGAACTGGCACGCCGCGCCCAGGCCATGCCGGCGTTCTTCGATGCGATCAACAGCCTGACCGGAGGCGAGGTGATCCCGGTGCCCGGCGGCATCCTGCTGCGCGACGACGCCGGCAACCTGCTCGGCGCCATCGGCGTCAGCGGCGACACCTCCGACAACGACGAGCGCTGCGCCCTGCTGGCCATCGAGGAACTGGGCCTGCGCGGCGACACCGGCGACCCTCAGGCCTGACCCAGCCCCGCGGCCTGCTCCGCCAGCAAGGCGCGGAGCCAGGCCAGCGCCGGGTCCAGGTCCTGCTGCGGGTGCCACTGCAGCACCTGCGGCGCCGTCGGAAAGGCCAACGGCGCCGGCAGCACGCGCAGCGGGTAGCGCCGCGCCAGGGCCTGCGCCTGGCGGCGGAACAGCGTGGCCACCCGCGGCGTGCCGACGATGAACTCGGCCATCAGCGAAAAGCTCTGCACCGCGACGGCCACGCGCCGCTCGATGCCCAGTTCGCGCAGGTGCAGGGCGTCCATGGCCAGGTTCTGGCCGTCGGCGAACTCGCGCAGCACGTGCTCGGCGGCGCAGTAGTCGGCCAGGCTCAGGCCGCCGGCGAAGGCCGGTTGCCCGGCGCAGACGATGCAGCACAGCTCGTCGCCGAGCAGCGGCATCTGCGGGTAGCGGGGGTTCACCCGGCGCTGCGGCACTATCACCAGGTCGCTGCGGCGGTATTCCAGGGCTTCGGCCACCACGTCGCCGTCGCGCGGCAGCGGCAGGTCGCGCAGCACCAGCGAGGCGCCCGGCGCCCGTTGCGACAGAGCCCGGCTGGCCGCGGGCAACAGGGTCGCCACCACATAGTCCGACGCCACCAGGGTGAAGCGCCGGTCGCACTGCGAAGGGTCGAAGAGCACCGCCGCATCCACCACCTCCCCCGCCAGGGCCAGGGCCTCGCGTACCTTGGGCAGCAGCTGGCGGCCCAGGGCACTGGGCGCCAGGCCCCGCCCCAGGGGTACCAGCAGCGGGTCGTTGAAATGCTCGCGCAGGCGCGCCAGCGCCGCGCTGGTGGCCGACTGGCCCAGGTTGAGGCGTTCGGCGGCCCGGCTGACGCTGCATTCGTCGAGCAGCGCGGCCAGGGCCACCAGCAGGTTGAGGTCCAGACGTCGGTAGCGCATGGGCGCTTTATACCCCGCGCGCCGCCGCCAACGGAGCGCGTTTGCCGCTGGCAGGTATCGCGCCGGGCGATACCTCGGCGCCGGCATTCTCCCGTAGGACGCCGTCCGCGATTGCCGGGAACACCGGCGCGGATCGCGGATGGAATCCGCTCCTACGCCGCCCCTTCCAACCCGTAGGGCGCATAACGCCTACGGCGTTATCCGCCAACCACCACAATTTTCCTGGGCACCGGTGTTCCGCCCTACGCACATCTTCCACCCGTAGGAGCGGACTCCGTCCGCGATTCGCGCGCAGGGCGCGCTCCTACAGGGGAATGACGTGGCTGGGGTCTTCGCCGGCACGCCCTACCTCGCCGACTTCACGCACCCGTAACGCACCTCTTTCGACGGCGGATAGCCGTAGAAGGATGTGTAGCACTTGCTGAAATGGCTGGGCGAAACGAAGCCGCAGGCCAGGCTCACCTCGAACATCGGCAGGTCCGAGTGCTGCAGCAGGCGGCGGCTCTCGGTGATGCGCAGCTCCAGGTAGTAGCGCACCGGCGTGGTGCCCAACTGCTGCTGGAACAGCCGCTCGATCTGCCGCTTGGAACGGCCGACGTAGCTCGCCAGCTGGTCCTGGCTGAGGGGCTCCTCGATGTTGGCGCTCATCAGGTTGATGGCCTCGCGCAGCGGCTCGCTGAGCTTCTCGTGCAGCGCCGGGCGGGCACGGCGGAAGCGCGATTCCTCGAAGGCCAGGATGTCCGCCACGGCGTCCACCAGTTCGCGGCCGTGCAGCGCGTCCATCCATTCCAGCACCATGTTGAAGGCCCCGGTCGGGCTGGCGGCGGTGAAGCGGTCGCGGTCGACCATGTAGCTCTCGCTGGTGACTTCGCTGTGCCGGGCGATCTCCGCCAGCGCTGCGCGGTTCTCCGGATGCACCGCGCAGCGGTAGCCGTCCAGCAGGCCGGCCTGGCCGAGGAACCAGGCGCCGTTCCACAGCCCGGCCAGGGCCACGCCCTTCTCCGCTGCCAGTTGCAGCAGGCGCGTCAGTTCCGGCGTAGTGCGCAGCGGCGTGCGTAGGCCGCCGCAGAGCACCAGCAGGTCCAGCCCGGCGAGCGCCGCCGGCGCCAGGGCCGTACCCGGGCAGATGACCAGCCCCAGGTCGCTGGTGACCGATTCGCCGTCCAGGCTGAAGGTCCCGGTAGCGAAGGTGTCGGCGCGGATCAGGTTGGCCGTGACCAGGGTGTCCAGCGCCTGGGTGAAGGCCGGCAGGGAGAAGTGCTCCAGCAGCAGGAAGCCCACCCGCCCCTGGCGTTGCGTGCCCGCCCGGGGCGCGGAAACGAACCTGAGGTTGCGGCCCTGCATGGCACCGCTGAATTGCCGCCGTTCCACCAATCGCGACTCCTGCCGTCAGCCGGCCGAACGCAGCGGATCGAGGCGCCCGCCGGCCTGGGCGCCCTGGCGCCGGGTGGTGAAGCTCAACAGCACGGTCGCCACGGTCAAGCCGAGGGTGGAGCTCACCTCGATGCGGTGCTCCGGCAGGATGAACATCACCACCAGCACGCCGCTGATGAAGGCGATCACCGCCCAGGTCAGCCAGGGGAACAGCCACATGCGGCAGGCGATCGCCTGGTTGCGCCGCTGCAGGGTGGCGCGCATGCGCAGCTGCGAAACGGCGATGGCCAGGTACACCAGCAGGGCGATGGAGCCGGAGCTGGCGAGGAGGAAGTCGAACACCCGCGCCGGGGCGATGAAGTTCAGCACGGTGGTGAGCATGCCGATCAGCGTGCTGGCGATCACCGCCGCCCGCGGCACGCCCGCCGCCGAGGTGCGCTGGATGAAGGCCGGCGCATCGTTGCGGCGGCTCAGCGAGTAGATCATCCGCGAGGCGATGTAGATCGACGAGTTCAGGCAGCTGGCCACGGCCACCAGCACCACCAGATCCATCATCAGCTTGGCGTGGGGCACGCTCATCAGCTCCAGGGCGCGCTGGTAGGAGCCCTGGGTCGTCAGCATGGGGTCGTCCCAGGGCACCACCGAGATGATCACCAGGATCGACAGCAGGTAGAACACGCTGATGCGCCAGATCACCGAGCGCGTGGCCTTGGCGATGTTGCGCCGCGGGTCGCTGGACTCGGCGGCGGCGATGGTCACCGCCTCGGTGCCGATGAAGCTGAACAGCGTGGTGATCAGCGCGGTGAAGATGGCACCCCAGCCGTTGGGCAGGAAGCCGCCGTGCCCGCGCATCAGGTTGCCCAGGCCGCTGACCTGGTGCCCCGGCAGCACGCCGAGCAGCGCCGCCGCGCCCAGGCTGATGAACAGCACGATGGCGCCCACCTTGAGCATGGCGAACCAGAATTCGAACTCGCCGTACTTGGCCACGCTGAACAGGTTGGTGACGGTCAGCAGCAGGGTCATCACCAGGGCGAACACCCATGTCTGCACCTGGGGGAACCAACTGTTGAAGATCACCCCGGCGGCGATCGCCTCGATGGGGATCACCAGCACCCAGAACCACCAGTACAGCCAGCCGATGGTGAAGCCGGCCCAGCGGCCGATGGCCTGGTCGGCGTAGGCGGAGAAGGAACCGGTGTCGGGGTTGGCCACCGCCATCTCGCCCAGCATGCGCATCACCAGCACCACCAGCAGCCCGGACAGGGCGTAGGCGAGGATCGCGGCGGGCCCCGCGGCGGCGATGGCGTGGCCGGAGCCGACGAACAGCCCCGCGCCTATGATCCCGGCGATGGACAGCATGGTCACGTGGCGCGGCTTGAAGCCCTGGACCAGTTCGCCACTGGCGCATTTGGCACTTGGAATACTCATCGGTCGGCCTTTTATTGAACTTGTTATGAGGTGGCACGGCGCCACCTGGCGGGCGCCGGAGACTGCCGGACGCGGGCACAACCCTATTCCAGGGCGTCGCCCGAGCATTTGCCCAGGATCGCCATGGGCATGAGCAAAAACGACATGGCCCCGCCCGCGAGCGCCCAGGGCCGGGGCTGGCGGTGCCATGAAAGCGACATCGACGGCGGGGCGAGGAGGCAGGCGCCTCGGTGGGGCGGGATCAGGCGCAGTGGCTCAGCGACTGCCCAGTGGTGTGCAGCGCTCGATTCGGAGCGAGGAAGGCGATGACGCCGGGACGGGAATGCCTGGCTGGCGAGCGAAGGGAGAAGGGAGAAGGGAGAAGGGAGAAGGCGGGAATTTTCCGGGCACAAACGAAAAGCCCCGCAATGCGATGCGGGGCTTCGGGCACTCGAGAGTGCTCTTACAGGGCTTGAACCTGCTCGGCTTGCGGGCCTTTGGCGCCGGCAGTCACGAGGAAGCTGACGCGCTGGCCTTCGTCCAGGGACTTGTAGCCGGTGGATTCGATCTGGCGGAAGTGAACGAAGACGTCCGGGCCGCTTTCCGGGGTGATGAAGCCGAAGCCCTTCTCAGCGTTGAACCACTTGACGGTACCAGTTTGGCGGTTTGCCATGATGTAGATCTCCAAGGTAGGAACGAGCACAGGCGACATGCCTGGCTGGAACTGAATGCAGAGTGAAGAGAAACCGAGGAGATGGAAATCAGAACTGGCTGAGCATCAATACGGAGCCGCTAAACCGGGCAGGCAGTGGTGGCAGGATACAGGGTTCAGCGGATTTGGACAGCATTTTCTTTTCCGCGCCGTGATTCTGGACGATCGGTCGCATTGCCACACCGCCCAGCTTCCGTCTTTACGCCCCTGGCCAGGCGCTCGGGAACGGCGCCGACGGCAAGCGCCGGCGGCCGGGTGAATGCCTCGGCACGCACCCGCGCCGGCCGTTGCCCATCGATCCGCGTCAGGCGTGGCCGTCCAGTTGCCCTACCCAGCGCTCGGCCGCGGCGAAGGAGGCCTCGAAGGCGGCCTCGTGGGATTCCCAGGGCCCGATGACGACGTCCAGCGGCGATACGCTCGCCGGCATGTTCGCCAGCGAAAGCAGCATCTCGGCGACCTTGCCGGGGCCTATGTAGCGCGGCGAGATGAGCACCGCCACCCCGCTGGAGGTGGTGTACTCGCTGGGCGGCATGAAGTTCGGCTCGCTGGTGTGCTGTTGCATGCATCGTTCCCCCCGGCCCGCTGGCAGGCCGTGCAGATGGTTGGAGTTGCGCGAGGTGGCGGACGGTCGCCCACCCTTTCACGGACTCTCCAGCTTGCCAGCGGTTCCGGCGGATCGCCCCTGCCGAAGGCATGGCCGCCAGGCGGTAGCCAGGCGGCCGCGGGCTTCAGGCGCGCTCGATCAGGGCCTGCAGCGCCTGGTAGGCGCCCAGCAGGTGGTAGGGTGTGGTGGACGGCATGTCCGCGCGCAACACCGCGCCGTCCGGCGCCAGCACCTCGTGCCAGCCGCCGTGGTGCAGGAAGCGCGAACGGAAGCGCTCGGTCCACAGCGCCAGGGTGTCGAGGGACTGGGCACTGCCCTCCACGGCCAGGGCCCGGGCGAACTCGGTCTGCGCCCAGATGCGCTGGGTGGCGTCCTGCAGGGCGCCGTCCGCCGCCAGCGCGGCGCTCACGCCGAGGGTGCCGGCGGCCACGCCATGCCGCTGGGCGAAGACGAAGGCACGGCGCAGCGCGGCCTCCAGGGCGGAACCGGCGAACAACGCCGGCGCGCCCATGACCAGCGAGAACCATTCGAACTGGTGTCCCGGCTCGATGCGGTTGCCCGCCTCGCCTTGCGGCAACTCGGCCACACAGCCGCTGGCCGGGTCGACGAAGCGCGCCAGCAGCGTCTGGCCCATCTCCCGCAGGCGCTGCCCGTACCAGGCGTCGCCGTCGATGGCGTAGGCCGCCAGGTAGGCCTCGGTGAGGTGCATGATGGGGTTCTGCAGCACAGGCGCGCCATCGTCGGCGAAATCCTCGGCCAGCGCGGACAGGTACAGCCCCTCGCCGTCTGCGAAGCGCTGCTCGATCAGCTCGGTGGTGCGCGTCATCAGCTCCAGCGCGGCGGCGCTGCCGCTGAGCCGGTGATACTGCGCGCAGGCGAACACCACGAAGGCGAAGGTGTAGAGGTCGCGGCGACTGTCCAGCGGCTGCCCGGCCGCGTCGATGCTGTAGAGCCAGCCCCCGCGACCATCGCCGAAATGGCGCTGCAGCGCGGCGAACAACGCCTCGGCCCGGGCCGCGTCGGCAGGCCCCGCATGGCTGAAGATGAATAACTGGCGGGCGCAGGCCATGGTGCGGTAGCGCACCGCCGCCAGGGGCTGCCCGCTGCGGTCGTCGAGCGCCTCGTAGGGCAACTGCAGCGCGTCGTTCCAGCCGGCGGCACGCCAAAGCGGCAGGACGGTATCGGCGTAGTGGCGGGTCAACGCCGCGATGCCGGCGGCGAGGGATGGCGAAAGGGACGACGGGACGGGCATGCGACGGGTCTGCGTGAGAAAGAAAGGCGCAAACGCAGAAGATAGAGGAAAAGCCCCCCGGAAAGAACCCGCCCGCGCAAGGGCGGGCTCCACACCGGGCCCGACCGGTCGCCACGCGGGTGGAACCTCGGCCCTCGCCGGGGCTTCGATATGCATAGGTTCGCCTTGCCCACACAAGCGGAGGAAGCGCCATGCACAACCTCGAGACAGCCACGCTGAAGCTGGGCGTGTTCCGCCCCTTCGACAGCCTCGGCCAGGCCCTGGTCGCTGCCGCACTGCACCGGCAGCACGAGGTCAGCGCCCTGGTGGAAGACCTCAACAGCCTGCGTGCTCGCCCCGGCCTGCGCTGCAAGCTGGGTGGCCTGGCATCGTCCGTGGAGGTCAGCGAGGCCGTAATGGGGCTCGACGTGATCTTCGCCATGCTCGGCGACCAGCCGCCGCAACAACTGCCACCGCAGTGCGGCGCGCTCATCGACGGCGCGCTGCGCGCCGGCGTGCCGCGGCTGTTCCTGGTGGGCCACTGGCAATGGCTGGTGGCGCCGCAAGATGCCGCCGACGAGCAACTCGGCGCCGGCCTGGCCCGCAGCCTGGAAGTGAGCGGGCTGGACTGGACGCTGGTGGAAGCGCCGGCCCTGGTCGAAGGCCTGCGCATCGACGATTTCAGCCGCACCGCCGCGCCCGTCGACGTCGCGAGCCAGCAGGCGCTGGCCTGTGCCGAGGCATTGCTCGACGAGGTGCGCCTGGGGCTGCACCGTCGCCAGTGCCTGCGCCTTCGCGATCCGGGGAGCTGATGGCCATGTCCGGTCCGGATGCGTTCAGCCAGACGCTGGGCACCCTGCTCCTGGCGCTGGCCTTCAGCGCCTTCATCCTTTTCGTCCGCGGCTATCGCCCCGCCGGGGTCGGTGCCTTCTGGTACGACCTGGTGCTGGGCTTCGTCGGCCTGTGGCTGGCGCTCTGGCCGGAAGTCGCGACCTTCCTGCGCGAGACGAACGCCGCCAGCGCGCTGGGCCTGCTGCTGCAGGTCGTCGCCACCCTGCTGGGCGGGTTGCTCGGCGCCGGCGTGGCCAAGGCCCTGCAGCTCACCCTGCAGGAGCGCCGCGCCGGGCGCCCGGCCCGCACCGGCGAGCACCGGAAGCGCTAGCGCCTCGCCGGCCCGGGCACCGGGCCATGCGTGGCCCGCTTACAGCGAGCGGCGACGATACTCCCGGTAGCGCGGTGCCCAGAAGTTGCGCTCGATGGCGGCGTAGAGCATGGCGTCCGGGGTTTCCAGCGCCACGCCCTCGGCCTGGGCCTGCTTGGCCACGGCGAAGGCGATGCGCCGGCTGACCTGCTGGATGTCACGTAGCGGCGGCAGCACCGCGTCGCCCTCCCCGGTCACCACCGGCGAACATTCGGCCAGGGCGTTGGAGGCGGCCATCAGCATCGCCTCGGTGACGCGCCGGGCGCCGGCGGCGATCACCCCCAGGCCGATGCCGGGGAAGATGTAGGAGTTGTTGCACTGGGCGATGTGGATGCTGCGCCCGCCGTGCTCCACCGGCTGGAACGGGCTGCCGGTGGCGACCAGCGCGCGGCCCTCGGTCCACTGGAGGATTTCCGCCGGGGTCGCCTCGACCCGCGAGGTCGGGTTGGACAGCGGCATCACCAGCGGCAGCGGGCAGTGCTTGTACATCTCGCGGACCACCGCCTCGCTGAACAGCCCGCGCTGCCCGGAAACCCCGATCAGCACCGTCGGTTTCGCCCGGCTCACCACCTCCAGCAGGCCGATGCCGTCCTCGCCGCGCTGCCAGTCGGCCACGTCGCCGGCCTTCTGCGCCAGCTTGCGCTGGAACTCCAGCAGGCCGTCCATGCCCTCCACCAGCAGGCCATGGCGGTCGACCATGAAGATGCGCTGGCGCGCCTGCGCCTCGCTCAGCCCCTCCAGTTGCATGGCGGCGATGATGTGCTCGGCGATGCCGCAGCCGGCGGAACCGGCGCCGACGAAGGTGATCACCTGCTCGCTGAGCTTCTGCTGCTTGACCTTGCACGCCGCCAGCAACGTGCCCACCGCCACCGAGGCGGTGCCCTGGATGTCGTCGTTGAAGCAGCACAGCTGGTCGCGGTAGCGCTCCAGCAGCGGCATGGCGTTGGTCTGGGCGAAGTCCTCGAACTGCAGCAGCACGCCCGGCCAGCGGCGCTGCACGGCGCGGATGAACAGCTCGACGAAGTCGTCGTAGTCCTTGCCGCTGATGCGCGGGTGGCGCCAGCCCATGTACAGCGGGTCGTCCAGCAGCGCCTGGTTGTTGGTGCCCACGTCCAGCACGATGGGCAGCGTGTAGGCCGGGCTGATGCCGCCGCAGGCGGTGTACAGCGACAGCTTGCCGATGGGAATGCCCATGCCGCCGATGCCCTGGTCGCCCAGGCCGAGGATGCGCTCGCTGTCGGTGACCACGATGATCTTCACCTTGTCCTTGGTGGCGCTGCGCAGCACGTCGTCGATGCGCTCGCGGTCCGGCCAGGAGACGAACAGGCCGCGGTGGGTGCGGTAGATCTTCGAGAAGTCCTGGCAGGCCTGGCCCACCGTGGGGGTGTAGATGATCGGCAGCATTTCCTCCAGGTGGCCTTCGAGCAGGCGGAAGAACAGCGTCTCGTTGTTGTCCTGGATGGAACGCAGGTAGACGTGCCGGTCGAGGTCGGAGGCGCATTGCAGGTACTGCTGGTAGACGCGCTCGGCCTGTTCCTCGATGGTCTCCACGGTCTGCGGCAGCAGGCCGCTGAGGTTGAAATCGATGCGTTCCTGCGGGGTGAAGGCGCTGCCCTTGTTCAGCAGCGGCATCTCCAGCAGCGCCGGGCCGGAATAGTGGGTGTACAGCGGGTAGTTCGACTTGCGTTCGGTCATGGCTTTCTCCACTGCCTGCATGACGGGCTTCAGGAAACGACAGCGCCCCGTGCAGGGGCGCCGTAGAGGGTAGCGCGTGAAGCTTTCAATGATCCATCGATGCTTCCAGCGCCGAGGGTCCGGCGGCCAGTTCGCGATGCAGGGTTTCCTCGTCCAGTTCCTTGCACCACTTGGCTACCACAACGGTGGCCACGCCGTTGCCCACCAGGTTGGTCAGCGCGCGAGCCTCGGACATGAAGCGGTCGATGCCGAGGATCAGCGCCAGGCCGGCGACCGGTAGGTGGCCCACGGCGGACAGGGTGGCAGCCAGGACGATGAAGCCCGAGCCGGTGACGCCGGCGGCTCCCTTGGAGGCGATCAGCAGCACCGCCAGCAGGGTCACCTGGTGGATGATGTCCATCTGCGTGTCGGTGGCCTGGGCGATGAACACCGCGGCCATGGTCAGGTAGATGGAAGTGCCGTCGAGGTTGAAGGAATAGCCGGTGGGGATCACCAGGCCGACCACGGTCTTGTCGCAGCCCAGTTTCTCCATCTTGGCGATCATCCGCGGCAGCGCCGACTCCGAGGAAGAGGTGCCGAGCACGATCAGCAGTTCCTCGCGGATGTAGTTGATGAAACGCAGGATGTTGAAGCCATGGAAGCGCGCGATGCTGCCCAGCACGAGGAGCACGAAGAGGATGCAGGTGAGGTAGAAGCAGGCCATCAGCTCGCCCAGTTGCACCAGCGAACCCACGCCGTAGGCGCCGATGGTGAAGGCCATGGCACCGAAGGCGCCGATGGGGGCGACCTTCATGATCACGTTGATGATGTTGAACATCACCTGGGTGAAGCGCTCGATGAACTGGAAGATCGGCTGGCCGTAGCTGCCCATGCGGTGCAGGGCGTAGCCGAAGAGCACGGAGAAGAACAGCACCTGGAGGATGTCACCGTTGGCGAAGGCGCCGACCACGGTGTTGGGGATGATGTTGAGCAGGAACTCGATGGTGCTCTGCTTCTCGCCGGCCGAGGCGTAGGCGGCGACCTTGCTGGTATCCAGACTTGCCGGGTCGACGTGCATGCCCACACCCGGCTGGACGATGTTGACCACCGCCAGGCCGATGATCAGGGCGATGGTGGAAACCACCTCGAAGTACAGCAGGGCCATGCCACCGGTCTTGCCCACCGCCTTCATGCTCTGCATGCCGGCGATGCCGGTGACCACGGTGCAGAAGATGATGGGCGCGATGGCCATCTTGATCAGTTTGACGAAGCCGTCGCCCAGGGGTTTCATCAGCACCGCCGTGTGCGGATAGAAGTGGCCCAGGGCAACACCGATGGCGATGGCGATCAGCACCTGCACGTAGAGGCTCTTGTAGAAGGGTTTCTTGCTCATGGCGGCTACCTTTCTCCAGATCGGCGCCGGCCCTCCTGGCCCTGGCACCCGACTCCACGAACGGGCCTCCCCATCCTCGAGAGCGCGTCCTGCAGACGGTGGACTCCCGGTGAAGCCGTGCGGTGGCTGGGAGTTTGTTACCTGTTGTTTCTGACTATAGGCGCTGTGCAGCGAGGAGAAGTTCCGATTTCCAGGGGATTGCCATCGCGGTTATCCGCCGGTGGGCCTGGCGCGGGGGCAGGCGGCGGATAACGCCTGGGGCGTTATGCGCCCTACGATGCTTGCCAGCGGCAGCGGTATTTCGGTCAGACGTAGGGCGAATAACCGTTCGCGGTTATCCGCCGCTGGCCCCAACGGCATCGCCGGCCTGCCGGCTGGATCGCGGACGGAGTCCGCTCCTACGGGTACATGGCGCACAGGGTAACTGTAGGAGCGGGCCCTGCCCGCGATTCGCGCGCAGGGCGCGCTCCTACAGGGGAATGGTTTTCCCCGCGCCAAAGCAA
>NZ_JAZAQP010000058.1:0-38685 GCF_036231725.1 Pseudomonas sp. JH-2
AGGAGCGGACCTCATCCGCGAATCGCGCCGGGGGGCGGCTATCGCGGAGAAGCTCCGCTCCTACGGTCCAGGCTGGTGTGGCTTCTTGTAGGAGCGGGCCCTGCCCGCGAATCGCGCGCAGGGCGCGCTCCTACAGGGGAATGGCGTGGCTGGGGCGGCGTAGGAGCGGATCTCATCCGCGAATCGCGCCGGGGGGCGGCTATCGCGGAGAAGCTCCGCTCCTACGGTTCAGGCTGGTATGGCTTCTTGTAGGAGCGGGCCCTGCCCGCGAATCGCGCGCAGGGCGCGCTCCTACAGGGGAATGGCGTGGGTGGGGGCCTCAGCTCACGCTCAGTTGGTACCCCACGCGCTGCAGCCAGCCGGCTTCCTGCTCGAAGTCGGCCTGGGTCAGCGGGTTGGCTTCCAGCCAGCCCTTGGGGAAGCGCACTTCCAGGCTCTTCGGACCCACCTTGAGGGTGACGTCCGGCATTTGCTGGGTGCCGCGGATATGGTGGAAGAGGATGGCGAAGCGCAACACGATGCACAGGCGGATCAGCTTGTCGCCCTGTTCGCCCTGCTCGTTGAACTTGTCCGCCGGGATGTTGCGGCGGTGGCCGCGCACCAGCAGCGCCAGCACCTGCTGGTCCTCGCGGGAGAAGCCGGCCAGGTCCGAGTGCTCGACCAGGTAGGCGCCGTGCTTGTGGTAGTGGTAGTGGGCGATGTCCAGGCCCAGCTCGTGGACCCGCGCGGCCCAGCCGAGCAGTTCGCGGTGCCAGTCGTCCTGCAGGCCCCAGGCCTCGGCGACCTGCTCCAGCGCCTGCAGCGCCTTGGCCTCGACCCGCGCGGCCTGGTCGAGGTCGACGTGGTAGCGCTCGATCAGCGCGCTGATGGTGCGCTCGCGCACGTCCTCGTGGTGGTGGCGGCCGAGCAGGTCGTAGAGCACGCCTTCGCGCAGCGCGCCCTCGGAGTGCGACATCTGCTTGAGCTCGAGGGCGTCGAACAGCGCTTCGACGATGGCCAGGCCGGCCGGGAAGATCGGCCGGCGGTCGGGCTTGATGCCGTCCAGGTCGAGCTTGTCCACGTCGCCCAGCTTGAGCACCTTGCGCTTGAGCCAGGCCAGGCCCTCGGGGTTGATCTCGCCGTTGCCGTGGCCGCCGGACTGGATCGCCAGGCCCACCGCGCGGATGGTGCCGGAGGCGCCCAGGGCCTCGTCCCAGCCCAGGCGGCGCAGGCTGTTCTCGATGCCCATCAGCTCCAGGCGCGCCGAGGTGTAGGCCTGGGCGTAGCGGGCCGGGGTGATCTTGCCGTCCTTGAAGTAGCGCTGGGTGTAGCTGACGCAGCCCATCTGCAGGCTCTCGCGCAGCTGCGACTCGAAGCGCTGGCCGATGATGAACTCGGTGCTGCCGCCGCCGATGTCGGCCACCAGGCGGCGCCCGGCGGTGTCCGGCAGGGTGTGCGACACGCCCAGGTAGATCAGGCGCGCTTCCTCGCGGCCGGAGATGACCTCCACCGGGTGCCCGAGGATTTCCTCGGCGCGGCGGGTGAAGTCGTTGCGGTTGCGCGCCTCGCGCAGGGCGTTGGTGCCGACCACCCGCACCGAGCCCGGCGGCATGCCGTTGATCAGCTGGGCGAAGCGCCGCAGGCAGTCCAGGCCGCGCTGCATGGATTCTTCGTTGAGCAGGCGGTCCTCGCCGATGCCGGCGGCCAGCTGGACCTTCTCGCCGAGCCGCTCGAGGATGCGGATCTCGCCATGATCGGCCTTGGCCAGGACCATGTGGAAGCTGTTGGAGCCCAGGTCCAGGGCGGCGATCAGTGGGAAGGTCTTGGCGGGGGTATGGGGCATCTTGGAAAGGTCCATTCGTTAACCCCGACATCCTGCCACGATAGCCCTCCGGTGCCAACGAACGCCGGGCCGTCGATCGGTTCCGCCGGGGCTCGCGATAGCGACACTCAATCGCCTGCGCCTTTCGGAAGGCGGCCAAGGCGGGCTATGATGGGCCCACTTTTTTTCGCATCCGATTCCCACGGAGAGATTTCATGAGCGAACATATCGTCAGCGTTACCGATGCCAGCTTCGAGCAGGACGTGCTGAAGGCCGATGGTCCTGTGCTGGTGGACTACTGGGCCGAGTGGTGCGGCCCGTGCAAGATGATCGCGCCGGTACTGGACGAGATCGCCAAGGACTATCAGGGCAAGCTGAAAGTCTGCAAGCTGAACATCGACGAGAACCAGGAAACCCCGCCGAAGTACGGCGTGCGCGGCATTCCGACGCTGATGCTGTTCAAGGGCGGCAACGTCGAGGCCACCAAGGTCGGCGCGCTGTCCAAGTCGCAGCTGGCGGCCTTCCTCGACAGCAACATCTGAGTCGAGACAGCCCCCGGAAAAGCCCCGCACGATGCGGGGTTTTTTTCATTCCATCCCCTAGACGCCCCCTGGCCCGGGTGTTACATTCGGGCCTGCAACGTTGTTTTACGTTGTCCCCTGCAAGCCGTCGCCGACGCACTTCCTATTCGAATTTCCAAGCGATCCTGTCGTCACTCTGCGGCACGGCATTAACGAGCTCACATGCTTGTTTCCCCTTTTCTCATATCTATCTAACACCTCCTTCTTATGAATCTGACCGAACTCAAGCAAAAGCCGATTGCCGAATTGCTGGAAATGTCCGATGCCATGGGCCTGGAAAACATGGCCCGTTCGCGCAAGCAGGACATCATCTTCGCACTGCTGAAGAAGCACGCGAAAAGCGGCGAGGAAATCTCCGGCGACGGCGTGCTGGAGATTCTCCAGGATGGCTTCGGCTTCCTGCGCTCCGCCGACTCCTCGTACCTGGCAGGCCCCGATGACATCTACGTCTCGCCCAGCCAGATCCGCCGCTTCAACCTGCGCACCGGGGACACCATCGTCGGCAAGATTCGCCCGCCGAAGGAAGGTGAGCGCTACTTCGCCCTGCTCAAGGTCGACTCGATCAACTTCGATCGCCCGGAGAACGCGAAGAACAAGATCCTGTTCGAGAACCTGACCCCGCTGTTCCCGACCAAGCGCCTGACCATGGAGGCCGGCAACGGCTCCACCGAGGACCTCACCGGCCGGGTGATCGACCTCTGCGCGCCGATCGGCAAGGGCCAGCGCGGCCTGATCGTCGCCCCGCCGAAGGCCGGCAAGACCATCATGCTGCAGAACATCGCGGCCAACATCACCCGCAACAACCCCGAGTGCCACCTGATCGTCCTGCTGATCGACGAGCGCCCGGAAGAAGTGACCGAGATGCAGCGCACCGTGCGCGGCGAAGTGGTCGCCTCCACCTTCGACGAACCGCCGACCCGCCACGTGCAGGTCGCCGAGATGGTGATCGAGAAGGCCAAGCGCCTGGTCGAGCACAAGAAGGACGTGATCATCCTGCTCGACTCCATCACCCGCCTGGCGCGTGCCTACAACACCGTGATCCCCAGCTCCGGCAAGGTGCTCACCGGTGGTGTCGACGCCCACGCCCTGGAGAAGCCCAAGCGCTTCTTCGGCGCCGCGCGCAACATCGAGGAAGGCGGTTCGCTGACCATCCTCGCCACCGCGCTGATCGAGACCGGCTCGAAGATGGACGAGGTGATCTACGAGGAATTCAAGGGTACCGGCAACTCGGAACTCATCCTCGACCGCCGCATCTCCGAGAAGCGCGTGTTCCCGGCGATCAACATCAACCGCTCGGGCACCCGCCGCGAAGAGCTGCTGACCGGCGAGGAAGAGCTGCAGCGCATGTGGATCCTGCGCAAGATCCTCCACCCCATGGACGAGATCGCCGCGGTGGAATTCCTGCTGGACAAGCTCAAGCAGACCAAGACCAACGACGAGTTCTTCGACTCGATGAAGCGCAGCAAGTAAGCGCCGTTGTCTGCCACGAGGCCGGGGAAACCCGGCCTTCGTGTTTCTGCGAAGTGGTGTTAAAGGCTAAACTGTCGCATCTTCGCCTACGCCATCGAGACTTCCATGCAGTATCGCGACCTGCGCGAGTTCATCGCCGCCCTGGAGCAGCGCGGCCAGCTCAAGCGCATCCAGGTGCCGGTGTCCCCGGTGCTGGAAATGACCGAGGTGTGCGACCGCACCCTGCGCGCCAAGGGCCCGGCGCTGCTGTTCGAGAACCCCACCGGCTTCGACGTTCCCGTGCTCGGCAACCTGTTCGGCACCCCCGAGCGGGTGGCCCTGGGCATGGGCGCCGAGGACGTTTCCGAACTGCGCGAGATCGGCAAGCTACTGGCCTTCCTCAAGGAGCCGGAGCCGCCCAAGGGCCTGAAGGATGCCTGGAGCAAGCTGCCGATCTTCAGGAAGGTCATCAGCATGGCGCCCAAGGTGCTCAAGGACGCGCCCTGCCAGGAAGTCATCGAGGAAGGCGAGGCCGTCGACCTGGGCAGGCTGCCGGTACAGACCTGCTGGCCCGGCGACGTCGCGCCGCTGATCACCTGGGGCCTGACCGTCACCCGCGGGCCGAACAAGGAACGGCAGAACCTGGGCATCTACCGCCAGCAGGTGATCGGCCGCAACAAGGTCATCATGCGCTGGCTCAGCCACCGCGGCGGCGCCCTGGACTACCGCGAGTGGTGCCAGAAGCACCCGGACCGGCCCTACCCGGTGGCAGTGGCCCTGGGCGCGGACCCGGCGACCATCCTCGGCGCCGTGACGCCGGTGCCCGACACCCTCTCCGAATACGCCTTCGCCGGCCTGCTGCGCGGCCACCGCACCGAGCTGGTGAAGTGCATCGGCAGCGACCTGCAGGTGCCGGCCAGCGCCGAGATCGTCCTGGAAGGGGTGATCCACCCCGGCGAGCTGGCCGACGAGGGCCCCTACGGCGACCACACCGGCTACTACAACGAGGTGGACCGCTTCCCGGTGTTCACCGTCGAGCGCATCACCCGCCGCCGCAAGCCGATCTACCACAGCACCTACACCGGCCGCCCGCCGGACGAGCCGGCGATCCTCGGGGTGGCGCTGAACGAAGTCTTCGTGCCCATCCTGCAGAAGCAGTTCCCCGAGATCACCGACTTCTACCTGCCGCCCGAAGGCTGCTCGTACCGCATGGCGGTGGTGACCATGAAGAAGCAGTACCCCGGCCACGCCAAGCGCGTAATGCTGGGCGTGTGGTCGTTCCTGCGACAGTTCATGTACACCAAGTTCGTCATAGTCACGGACGACGACATCGATGCGCGGGACTGGAACGACGTGATCTGGGCGATAACCACGCGCATGGACCCCAAGCGCGACACCGTGATGATCGACAACACGCCGATCGACTACCTCGACTTCGCCTCGCCGATCTCCGGCCTGGGCTCGAAGATGGGCCTGGACGCCACCCACAAGTGGCCCGGCGAGACCAGCCGCGAGTGGGGTCGCGCCATCGTCAAGGACGAAGCGGTGACGCGCCGCGTCGACGCGCTGTGGGCCAGCCTGGGGATCGACTGATGCACGGCGCCCTTCGTAGGAGCGAGCTTGCTCGCGAATGTCCGGCCGTGCAGGTTCGCGACAGGGAGGCGAAGCCGTGCGTGTGACCCTGCAACCCTCCGGTGCCCAGCTCGAACTGCGCCCGGGCGAGCGCATCCTCGACGGCGCGCGGCGCCTGGGCTTCGACTGCCCGCAGAGCTGCCGCAACGGCAACTGCCACGTCTGCGCCGCGCTGCTGGTGGAAGGCAGCGTGCGCCAGGACGGCGAGGTGCGCGACCACGGCGAGCTGTTCACCTGCCTGGCCGAGCCGCTGGAAGACTGCGTGCTGCTCTGGGATGGCGTGCTCGCCCCCGGCGAGCTGCCGGTGCGCAAGCTGGCCTGCCAGCTGACCCTCTGCGAGGCGGTGGGCGGCGACGTTTGGCGCGTGCGCCTGCGCGCCCCGGCCGGCAAGCCGCCGCGCTACCACGCCGGGCAGTACCTGCTGGTAGAGCGGGGCGACGGCAACAGCTCGGCTTTCTCCCTGGCCTCGGCGCCCCACGAGGGGCGCGACCTGGAGTTGCACATCCTGGCGCGGGAGAACAGCGCCATCGAACTGCTCGGGCAACTGCAGCGCGAGCGCATCGCCCGCGTGCAGCTGCCCTTCGGCGACGCCCACCTGGCCGAGCTGCCCGACGGTCCGCTGGTGCTGATCGCCGCCGGCACCGGCATGGCGCAGATGCACAGCCTGATCGAGCACTGCCGTGCCCAGGGCTTCGCCCATCCGGTGCACCTGTACTGGGGAGTGCGCCGGCCCGAGGACTTCTACGCGCTGCCGCACTGGGACGAATGGAAGGGCCTGGCCAACCTGCACCTGCACAAGGTGGTCAGCGACCTGTGCGGCTGGCAGGGCCGCTGCGGCCTCCTGCACGAGGCGGTGTGCGAGGACTTCCCCGACCTGGGCCGCCTGACGGTCTACGCCAGCGGCTCGCCGGCGATGGTCTACGCCACCCTCGACGCCCTGGTGGCCGCCGGCATGGACGCCCACCAGATGCGCGCCGACGTGTTCGCCTACGCGCCACGGGATTAAGGCAAGCGGGCCCTGCCCGCGATTCGCGCGCAGGGCGCGCTCCTACATGGGGCACGGTGCTGGGGCAATCCGTAGGAGCGGATCTCATCCGCGAATGGCGCCGGAGATGACGGTTATCGCGGAGAAGCTCCGCTCCTACGGGTGGGAATGCCATGCCTCACAGCAACCTGTAGGAGCGGGCCCTGCCCGCGATTCGCGCGCAGGGCGCGCTCCTACATGGGGCACGGTGCTGGGGCAATCCGTAGGAGCGGATCTCATCCGCGAATGGCGCCGGAGATGACGGTTATCGCGGAGAAGCTCCGCTCCTACGGGTGGGAATGCCATGCCTCACAGCAACCTGTAGGAGCGGGCCCTGCCCGCGATTCGCGCGCAGGGCGCGCTCCTACATGGGGCACGGTGCTGGGGCAATCCGTAGGAGCGGATCTCATCCGCGAATGGCGCCGGAGATGACGGTTATCGCGGAGAAGCTCCGCTCCTACGGGTGGGATGCCATGCCTCACAGCAACCTGTAGGAGCGGGCCCTGCCCGCGATTCCGCGCGCAGGGCGCGCCTACAACGGCAATGCCGAAGGAAACTCCGCGGCAAGGGTTTGCGCCAGCCACTCGCCGAACCACTCGATGTCGGCGCTGCTCGGCCCCGGCGGGATCAGCAGCTGGTAGCTCTCCAGGCGCACCTGGTTCGGCAGCGGCCGCACCAGCGCGCCGGACTCCAGCTCCCTGCGCACCAGCACGTCGTTGGCCAGGGCGATGCCGGCGCCGGCCTCGGCCATGGACAGCGCGTGGTCGTTGCTGACGTAGAGCACGTCGGGGCTGACGCGGATGTCCAACTGGTTGGCGGCGAACCAGGCGTTCCACCATTCGCCGTCGTGGACGTGGATCAGTTCGTGGCGCACCAGCTCTTCGGCGCTGCCCAGCGGGCCGTGGGCCGCCAGGTAGGCCGGCGAGCACACCGGGAACACCTGCGGGTGGAGCAGGGTGGCGCAGCTCTGCGGGTACTGCCCGGGCATGCCGTAGACGATGCCCAGGTCGGCGCTGTTGCCGTCCACCTCGGTGAAGGTCGGGTTCGGCTCGATCGCCACCTTCAGCCCCGGGCGCTGCTGGCGCAGGGCTTCCAGGTGCGGCATCAGCCAGCGCTTGGCGAAGGCCGGCACCACCAGGATCTTCAGCCAGCGCGCCGAGCCGCCGGGGGCCAGTTCGCGGCTGGCCTCGGCGATCTGCTGCAGCGCCGTGGCTATCTTCGCGTAGTAGCGCTGGCCGGCGGGCGTCAGGCTGACCCCGCGCGGCGTGCGCTCCAGCAGCTGCACGCCCAGCCAGTCCTCCAGCAGGCGCACGTGGCGGCCGATGGCCGGCTGGGTAACGTGCAGCGCCTTCGAGGCGGCGACGTAGCTGCCCAGGCGCGCCGCCGCCTCGAAGGCGCGCACGGCGTTGAGCGGCGGCAGGCGGGGCAGGGACATGGGCGGCTCGCAGGCTGTTAATTTATTTAATAGCGAATGTAAGAAAATTGAGCTTTTTGCTCAACTGCAATCTGGCCACACTCGGCCCCAGCAGCCTCACCACAAAACCAGCCGGTCACCGGCACACGCTGCAGCGCTTTCCCCATTCCTGCCACAACAAATACAAGTCCCCGTGCGCACCAGCGCCAGCGGGGGAGGGAACCGGAGGTACATCCATGAGTGCCCTGCACGGCCTGCAGACGGCCGCCGTCTCCATTCGATCGGTGCGCAAGGTCTACGGCGACCCGGACAGCGGCCCGGTGGCGCTGAAGAGCGTCGACCTGGACATCCGCGACAACGAATTCTTCACCCTGCTCGGGCCCTCCGGCTGCGGCAAGACCACCCTGCTGCGGATGATCGCCGGCTTCGAGTTCCCCACCGCCGGCGAGATCCTCCTCTACGGCGAGAACATCGCCGACCGCGCGCCCTACGATCGCCCGGTCAACACGGTGTTCCAGCACTACGCGCTGTTCCCGCACATGACCATCGCGCAGAACCTGGCCTTCGGCCTGGAATCGCACCCCATGGGCCAGCGCCTGGGCAAGGCGGCGGTCGCCGAGCGGGTGCGCGAGATGCTCGCCCTGGTGCAGATGGAGCGCTTCGCCGAACGCCGCCCCACCCAGCTTTCCGGCGGCCAGCAGCAACGCGTGGCCCTGGCCCGCGCGCTGGCCCCGCATCCCAAGGTGCTGCTGCTCGACGAGCCGCTCTCGGCCCTGGACCTGAAGCTGCGCCAAGCCATGCGCGAGGAGCTCAAGGCGATCCAGGCCAAGACCGGGATCACC
Source organism: Pseudomonas sp. JH-2 (assembly GCF_036231725.1). Lineage (NCBI taxonomy): Bacteria > Pseudomonadati > Pseudomonadota > Gammaproteobacteria > Pseudomonadales > Pseudomonadaceae > Pseudomonas > Pseudomonas sp. JH-2. The sequence continues at coordinate 8,744 of NZ_JAZAQP010000058.1, forward strand.
TTCATCTTCGTCACCCACGACCAGGAAGAAGCCCTGACCATGTCCGACCGCATCGCCGTGCTGGCCGAGGGCGAGGTGCAGCAGGTCGGGCGCCCGGCGGACATCTACGAGCAGCCGCGCAACCGCTTCGTCGCCGACTTCATCGGCGAGACCAACTTCCTCCCGGCGCAGGTCGACGAGATCGCCGACGGCCAGGCGCTGTTCCGCATCCCCGGCGGCCGCACGCTGCGCGCGGCGAGCCGCGAGGGCCTGCGCCCGGGCGCCGAGGTGACGCTGTCGATCCGCCCCGAGCGCCTGCGCCTGGTTGGCGCCGAGGACCCGCAGGCCACGCCCTGCACCCTCGCCGAGCAGGTCTACCTGGGCACCGACCTGCAGTACCAGGTCAGCCTCGCCGACGGCACCCGCCTGCGCGTGCGCACGCCCAACAGCGCCGGGCAGAGCCAGCGCTTCGCCCCGGGCGAGCGCCTGGGCCTGCAGTTCGACCGCGACAGCGCCAGCGTCCTGCTGGACTGAGCCGAGGAGCGCGCCATGTCTTCCCTCACCGTACGCCCCGGCAACGCCCTGGAGCGGCGCCGGGCCCTGGGCAACCTGCTCGGCGTGTCGCCGGCGCTGCTGGCCATCGGCCTGTTCCTGGTGGTGCCGATCCTCATCGTCGTCGCCTACTCGCTGATGCAGGCCAACCCCTATGGCGGCGTCAACCACGTGTTCAGCAGCGATGCCTACGTCTCGCTGCTGTTCGAGCGCCAGCTGGACGACAGCCTGGCCTTCGCCGATTCCTACCTGGTCATCGCCCTGCGCTCGCTGGGCATCGCCGCGGCCACCACCGCCATCACCCTGCTGGTGGGCTTCCCGGTGGCGGTGTGGCTGGCCATGCAGCCGGCCAGCCGGCGCGGCCTGCTGATCTTCCTGATCACCGTGCCGTTCTGGGCCAACCTGCTGATCCGCACCTACGCCTGGATCCTCCTGCTGCGCGGCACCGGGGTGATCAACAACGGCCTCATGGGCCTGGGCCTGATCCACCAGCCGCTGCCGCTGCTGTACAGCGACGGCGCGGTGCTGCTGGGCCTGGTCTACACCTACGCGCCCTTCGTGGTGCTGCCGATCTATTCGACCCTGGAGAAGATGGACATGCGCCTGCTGGAAGCCGCCCAGGACCTCTACGCCGGGCGCCTGCGCACCCTGCGCAAGGTGGTCCTGCCGATCGCCCGGCCGGGCATCCTGGCCGGCGCCATCCTCACCTTCGTGCCCTGCCTGGGCGCGATGATCGCCCCCGAGCTGCTCGGCGGCGGCACCAAGATGATGCTCGGCAACCTGATCTTCCGGCAGTTCGCCGACGCCCGTAACTGGCCCTTCGGCGCCGCCCTGTCGCTGGTGCTGATGGCGGCGGTGATGCTCGCCCTGACCTTCTACGCCCTGCGCGCCGAGCGTCTGCGCGTGGCCCGGGGAGGTGTGTGATGCTGGCCCTGTTGCGCAAGCGCCGTCTCGGCGTGCAGGACTTCCCCGGCTTCGGCGGTTTCAGCCTGCTGTTCTACCTGTACCTCTACGCGCCCATCGTGGTGCTGGTGATCTACTCGTTCAACGCCAACCAGTCCGCCACCGTGTGGACCGGCTTCAGCCTCGACTGGTACCGCGCCGCCTTCGCCAACCAGGCGCTGCGCAGTGCGGCCGGCAACAGCCTGCTGATCGCCGTGTGCGCCAGCGCGATCGCCACCGCCATCGCCACCCTGGCCGCGCTGGGCACCTCGCGCGGGGCGAAGTTCAAGGGCATGCGCCTGTCCATGGGCACTATCATGCTGCCGCTGGTGCTGCCGGAGATCGTGGTCGGCGTCGCCACCCTGGCGCTGTTCTCCAGCCTCGGCGTGTCGCTGGGCTATGGCAACCTGATCATCGCCCACACGGTGTTCTGCATTCCCTTCGCCTACCTGCCGATCCGCGCCCGCCTGGAGGACATGGACCTGTCCCTGGAGCAGGCCGCCGCCGACCTCTACGCCGGGCCCTGGCGGACCTTCCGCAAGGTCACCCTGCCGCTGCTGATGCCGGGGATCTTCTCCGGGCTGATGCTGGCCTTCATCGTCTCGCTGGATAACTTCGTGATCTCGATGATGGTCTCCCAGGCCGGCACCACCACCTTGCCGATCTTCATCTTCGGCCTGCTGCGGATGGGCGTCACCCCCGACGTCAACGCGGTGTCGACGCTGATCCTCGGGGTATCCGTGTTCTTCGTCAGCCTTTCCTACCTGCTCGGCAAAGCCAAAGCCTGAGCGCCACGCCACTACGGGAGTCAACATGAGCAAGTCGATCGCAGTCATCGCCGCCACCCTGTCGCTGGGCCTGGCCGGCGCGGCCAACGCCGCCGGCCAGGTCAACGTCATCAGCTGGAGCGGCTACTTCTCGCCGCAGATCCTGGAGAAGTTCGAGAAGCAGACCGGCATCAAGGTCACGGTGGATTCCTACGACTCCAACGAGACCCTGCTGGCCAAGCTCAAGCAGGGCGGCAGTGGCTACGACGTGGCCATCCCCTCGCACCAGTTCGTGCCGATCCTGGTCCACGAGAACCTGCTGGAGCGCTTCGACCCGGCCCAGCAGCCGTACTACGCGAACATCGTCGACAACCTGCGCAAACCCACCTGGGACCCGGAGGGCGGCTATTCGGTGCCCTTCATCTGGGGCACCACCAGCGTGGTCTACGACACCGCCACCTACAAGGGCCCGGCCGACAGCTACTCGCTGCTGTTCCAGCCGCCGCAGGAGCTGCAGGGCAAGATCAACATGCTCGACTCGGTCAACGAGGTGATGGACACCGCCAGCCTATACCTGGGCGTGCCGCTGTGCAGCGAGGACCCGAAACAGGTGCAGCAGGTGCTGAACCTGCTCAAGGCGCAGAAGCCCTTCGTCAAGACCTACAGCTCCAAGGCCGGCTCGGTGCGCGAGAACCTCGCTTCCGGCGAGACCTCGATGTCGCTGTTCTGGGGCGGTTCCTCGCTGCGCGCCCGGGAAATGAAGCCGAGCCTGAAATACCTGTACCCCAAGGAAGGCGTGATGGCCTGGGTGGATAACCTGGTGATCCCCAAGGGCAGCAAGAACCCCGAGGCGGCCCGGCAGTTCATCGCCTTCATGAGCCAGCCGGAGAACTCGGCGCTGACGCAGAACTTCCTCAAGCACCAGAGCCCGATCAAGGGCACCGACGCCTTCCTCGACCCGAGCCTGAAGGATGCGCCCGAGCTGCACATCCCCGAGGGTACCAAGGTGGTCTTCAGCAAGACCTGCGGCGAGGGCGCCATCCGCCTGGCCGACCGCCTGTGGACCAACCTGATGCGCTGACCGAAGGCGCTGGACCCCCGCGTTCGCGGGGGTGACGGGGTGGGGCAGGGCGCCGGAAGGCGCCGTGGCTTCGCTCGCCCCGTCAAAGCTCCATCCCCTGAACTGTTCCGTCATTCCCGCGAACGCGGGAACCCAGAAGACAAAAGGCCGCGCCACATGAGCCAGAACCCCAACCTCAGCCCCCTCGTCCAGCTCCAGGCCCACGAACTGGCGCAGCTCATCCGCCTGCGCCAGGTCTCCTGCCGCGAGGTGATGGGCGACTACCTGGCGCACATCGAGCGCTTCAACCCGGCGGTCAACGCCCTGGTCAGCCTGGAGCCCGCCGAGCGGCTGCTGGCCCAGGCCGACGCGCGCGACGCCGAGCTGGCCCGCGGCGAGTACCGCGGCTGGATGCACGGCCTGCCCCACGCCATCAAGGACCTGTCGCTGACCAAGGGCATCCGCACCACCCTCGGCTCGCCGCTGTACCGCGACTACGTGCCCGAGCGCGACGGCATCATGGTCGAGCGCATCCGCGCCGCCGGGGCGATCCTCATCGGCAAGAGCAACACCCCGGAATTCGGCCTCGGCTCGCAGAGCTACAACCCGCTGTTCGGTGCCACCGGTTGCGCCTACGACCCGGCCCGCACCGCCGGCGGCAGCAGCGGCGGTGCGGCGGCGGCCCTGGCCCTGCAACTGGTGCCGGTGGCCGACGGCAGCGACATGATGGGCTCGCTGCGCAACCCGGCGGCGTTCAACAACATCGTCGGCTTCCGCCCGTCCCAGGGCCGCGTGCCCTTCGACGACGCCGCCGACCTGTTCTGCGACCAGCTCGGCTACGAAGGCCCCATGGGCCGCAGCGTGCGCGACGTGGCCCTGCTGCTGTCGGTGCAGGCCGGGGCGGACGCCCGCGCGCCGCTGTCCATCGCCGAATCCGGCAAGGCCTTCGCCGGCCCGCTGGAGCGCGACTTCAAGGGCGCACGCCTGGGCTGGCTGGGCGACCTCGGCGGCCACCTGGCCATGGAGCGCGGCGTGCTGGAACTGTGCCAGCGCTCATTCGCCGACTTCCAGGCCATCGGCTGCGAGGTCGAATCCTGCGAGCTGGGCTTCCCCGCCGAACGCCTGTGGGACTGCTGGCGCACCCTGCGCCACTGGTTCGTCGCCGGCTCCCTGGGCGCGGCCTACGCCGACCCGGCCAAGCGCGCGCTGCTCAAGGAAGAGGCCTGCTGGGAAGTGGAGAACGGCCTGCGCCTGTCGGCCATGGAGGTGTTCCAGGCTACGGTGGCGCGCAGCGACTGGTACCGCGCCATCCAGCGCCTGTTCGAGCGCTACGACTACCTGCTGCTGCCCAGCGCCCAGGTGTTCCCCTTCGACAAGCACCTGCACTGGCCGAAGGAAGTCGCCGGCCGCGCCATGGACACCTACCACCGCTGGATGGAAGTGGTGATCCCCGGCACCCTGTCCGGATGCCCTGTCGCCAACGTGCCGGTAGGCTTCAATGAACAGGGCCTGCCCATGGGCCTGCAGATCATCGGCCGGCACCAGGCCGACCTTGCGGTGCTGCAACTGGCCCATGCCTACGAGCAGGCCACCCAATGGTACCGGCGCTGCCCGCCGCCGCTGCTGGCGCAGTGAGGCGCGCGCCGAAGAAGGAGGTTCGATGAACGTCAGCTTCTTCCAGGAACTGCTGCAGAGCATCAGCGAACGCGGCCGCCAGCTGCTGGAGTCCCGCGAGCCGGTGCCGATCAGCGCGGCGTCGCTGGTCGAGGCCAGCCGCCGCCTGCTCTCCGGCCACGGCGAGGCCTCCGGCGTGGCCCTGGCGCGGCAGGTGCTGTGCGCCTACCGCGACTGCCCGCCGGAGCAGCAGAAGGCCTTCTTCGACAACCTGCTCAACGATTTCGCGCCGCCCGCCGAGGCCCTGGCCGACGCCTGCCGGCGCTACCTGGAAAACCCCGGCGCGGAGCAGGTCACCGCGCTGTTCGAGGCCTGCGAGCCGCCGCGCCAGGAACTGTTCCGCCGCCTCAACCAGGCCCCCGGCGGCACCGCTGAGCTGATCGCCATGCGCCGCCTGCTGCTGCAGGAGCTCAGGGCGCGGCCGCGGTTGGCGGCGGTGGACCACGACCTGCAGCACCTGCTGGCCTCCTGGTTCAACCGCGGCTTCCTGGTGCTGCGACGCATCGACTGGTCGACCCCGGCGGCGATCCTGGAAAAGATCATCCGCTACGAGGCGGTGCATGCCATCAAGGACTGGGACGACCTGCGCAGCCGCCTGCAACCGGCCGACCGCCGCTGCTTCGCGTTCTTCCACCCGGCGCTGCCGGAGGAGCCGCTGATCTTCGTCGAGGTGGCGCTGACCCGGCAGATGCCCGCCGCCATCGCCGAAATCCTCGAACAACCCGGCGAGGCCGCCGATGCGCCGGATACCGCGGTGTTCTATTCGATCAGCAACTGCCAGGAGGGCCTGCGCGGCATCTCCTTCGGCAATTTCCTGATCAAGCAGGTGGTGGAGGAGCTGGCTCGCGAAGTGCCCGGGCTCAAGCAGTACGTCACCCTCTCGCCGGTGCCCGGTTTCCGCCGCTGGCTCGACAGCCAGGCCGGGCGCCCCGAGGTCGCCGAATGCCTGAAGGCGCTCAAGCCCGACGCGCCGCCGCCCCCGCGCCTTGAACAGCCGCTGCTGGCGCTGGCCGCCGAATACTTCCTGCAGGCCAAGAATGCCCAGGGCCTGCCGCCGGACCCGGTGGCGCGCTTCCACCTGGGCAACGGCGCCCGCCTGGAGCGCCTGAACTGGCGCGGTGACCTCTCCGCCGGCGGCCTGCGCCAGGCCGCCGGGCTGATGGTCAACTACCGCTACGAATTGCGTCAGATCGAGAAAAACCACGAAGCCTACGCCAACCAGGGCACGGTGATCGCCGCCAACGAGGTCAAGCGACATCTCGCCCCACCGGCCAAGCCCCGCCGCTAGGAACCGCCATGAACCAGAGCCTTTTCGCCGCCGTCGGCGAGCACCTGCCCGAAGACCTCAACAAGCCCTTCCTCCGCACCCCGGATGGCGGCGGCTACAGCTATGCCGAGATGCTGCGCAGCAGCGCGCAGTTCGCCCACGCCCTGGTGGAACTGGGCGTGCAGCCGGGCGACCGCGTCGCCGTGCAGGTGGACAAGAGTCCCGAGGCGATCATGCTCTACCTCGGCACCCTGCGCGCCGGCGCCGTCTACCTGCCGCTGAACAGCGGCTACACCAGCGAGGAGCTGAGCTACTTCCTCGGCGACGCCGAACCCTCGCTGTTCGTCTGCACCCCGGCCTTCGAGGAGCAGGCCAAGGCACTGGCCGAACAGTGCGGCGTGGCCCGCGTGGCGACCCTCGGGCAGCACTGCGAAGGCAGCCTGATGCGCCACGTGGAAGGCAAGCCGGCGCGCTTCGCCGACGTCGCGCGCAGCCGCGACGACCTCGCCGCCATCCTCTACACCTCCGGTACCACCGGGCGCTCCAAGGGCGCCATGATCAGCCACGGCAACCTGGTCTCCAACGCCCGCGCGCTGGTCGAGGCCTGGGGCATCACCCGCGCCGACTGGCTGCTTCACGCGCTGCCGATCTTCCACATCCACGGCCTGTTCGTGGCCATCAACAGCCTGCTGATGGCCGGCGGTTCGCTGCTCTACACGGAGAAGTTCGACGCCGCCGAAGTGCTGCGCCTGCTGCCCCAGGTGAACCTGCTGATGGGCGTGCCGACCTTCTACACCCGCCTGCTCGACCAACCGGGGCTGACCCGCGAGGCGGTGGCGCACATGCGCCTGTTCGTCTCCGGCTCGGCGCCGCTCACCGCCGAGACCCACAAGGCCTTCCGCGAGCGCACCGGGGTGGCCATCCTCGAGCGCTACGGCATGACCGAAACCGGCATGAACACCTCCAACCCGCTTGATGGCGAGCGCATCGCCGGCACCGTCGGCTTCCCGCTGCCGGGCGTCGAGCTGCGCATCACCGACCCGGCCGAGAAGGAGGCGAAGCTGCTGCCGCAAGGCGAGCCGGGGATGATCGAGGTGCGCGGCCCCAACGTGTTCCGCGGCTACTGGCGCATGCCGGAGAAGACCGCCGAGGAACTGCGCGGCGACGGCTTCTTCATGACCGGCGACATCGGCTTCATCGACGACAAGGGCTACGTGCAGATCGTCGGGCGCAGCAAGGACATGATCATCAGCGGCGGCTACAACGTGTACCCGAAGGAGCTGGAACAGATCATCGACACCCTGCCCGGCGTGGCCGAATCGGCGGTGATAGGCCTGCCGCACCGCGACTTCGGCGAAGGCGTGACGGCGGTGGTGGTGGCCAGGCCCGGCGAGACGCCGAGCGAGGCGGACATCCTCGCCGGCCTGGACGGTCATCTGGCGCGCTACAAGCAACCCAAGCGGGTGGTGTTCGTGGACGCGCTGCCGCGCAACGTGATGGGCAAGGTGCAGAAGAACCAGCTGCGCGAGCGCTTCAAGCAGCTGTACGCCTGAGCGCAGGGCGGATAACGGCTCTTCGTAGGAGCGAGCTTGCTCGCGAACAGTGCTCGCCGGTGAGCTCGGTGTATTGGATGGACTCCGCAACCCTCTCCCTGAAGGGAGAGGGGGCTATCCGTGCCGCTGGTGGTTTTCGTGCCATCCGGCAACACCGGCGTGGCCGACGAGCGCCGATATCACACTTCACACCGAACGGTCCCCTCTCCCTTCAGGGAGAGGGTTAGGGAGAGGGAACGAGGCCCATCCCCCACACCACACATCAGGCCAAACACCCTCAACGCACCTGCACCACCACCTTCCCGACCGCCTTGCGCTGCCCCAGGTGATCGATCGCCTCCCCAGCCTTCTCCAACGGATAGGTCTGCGAAACCAACGGCTTCAACTTGCCCTCCGCAAACCACTGGAACAGCTGCTGGAAGTTCGCCGCGTTGTCCTGCGGCTGGCGCTGGGCGAAGGCGCCCCAGAACACGCCGACCAGGGAAGCGCCCTTGAGCAGCGGCAGGTTGGCCGGCAGCGAGGGGATGGTCCCGCTGGCGAAGCCGACCACCAGCAGGCGGCCGTTCCAGGCGATGCTGCGGAAGGCTTCCTCGAACAGCTCGCCGCCCACCGGGTCGTAGATCACGTCCACGCCCTGGCCGCCGGTGATTTCCTTGAGCTTGTCCTTCAGGCTGCCCTCGCTGTAGTTGACCAGCACGTCGGCTCCCGCTGCCCTGGCCACTTCCAGCTTGGCGTCGCTGCTGGCCGCGGCGATGACCCTGGCGCCCATCGCCTTGCCGATCTCCACCGCCGCCAGGCCCACGCCGCCGGAGGCGCCGAGCACCAGCAGGGTCTCGCCCGGCTGCAGGTTGCCGCGCTGCCTGAGCGCGTGCATCGAGGTGCCGTAGGTCATGCCGAAGGCGGCGGCGGTGGTGAAGTCCATGCCCGCCGGGATCGGCAGCACGTTGTAGGCGCCCACCGCCACCTGCTCGGCGAAGCTGCCCCAGCCGGTCAGGGCGATGACGCGGTCGCCGGGCCTGACGTGGGAAACCTTCTCGCCCACCGCGGCGACCACGCCGGCGGCCTCGCCGCCCGGGGCGAAGGGGAAGGGCGGCTTGAACTGGTACTTGCCCTCGATGATCAGGGTGTCGGGGAAGTTCACCCCGGCGGCGTGGACGTCCAGCAGCACCTCGTTCTTCGCAGGCGTCGGGCTGGCGATTTCTTCCAGCACCAGGGTTTCGGCGGGGCCGAAGGCTTTGCACAGCACGGCTTTCATCGGGGGTGTACTCCTTTCGTGTAATGCCCGGCAGTGTAGGAGTGGTAGGGCGGGGGGCAAATCAGTATGGTCCCGGCTTATGCCGCTGCATAACCGCCGGGCTTGGGCCGCGCGCCCGGTATGGCTATGCTTGCCGGCATCGTGCATGGAGAAGTCGCCTTGAAAGCCCTGATCGCCCTGACCCTGATGCTGTTCCTCGCCCCCGTGATGGCCTCGGAGGAGGAAGCCAAGCCGGAAGACGCCAACAAGCCGTTGTTCGTCGACCTCACCCCGGCCCTGGTCGGCAACTACGGCAGCGGGCCGAAGCTGAAGTACTACAAGGCCGACATCGCCCTGAAGGTCACCGGCAAGGAGGCCGAGGAGAAGGTCGAGCACCACGAGCCGCTGATCCGCAACCAGTTGATCATGCTGTTCGCCCAGCAGACCGACGAGACCCTCGGCAGCGTCGAGGCCAAGGAGAAACTGCGCCAGGAGGCGCTCAAGCAGGTACAGACGGTCCTCAAAGAAGAGGAAGGGAAGCCACTGGTGGACGATCTGCTGTTCAACAACCTGATCGTGCAGCCCTGAGACGGAGCAGGTTTCGCCCGTTATCCAGGTCTTTTCGGGCGGCTCTGACCTGTATCAAGGCCTTTTCCCCTCCCTTCGCTGAAGATCCCTACAAGATCGCTCGGAATGAGCGTTGATCAGGGGGTACGATGAAGGGTAATTCGAAACGCTGGCTGTTCCGTGGCGGCGTGCTCGCCGCCTGCGCGGTGGTCGCCGCCCTGGCCTGGCAGACGCTGAAGCCGAACGGGCTGGGCGAGGGTTTCGCCAGTGGCAACGGGCGCATCGAGGCCACGGAGGTGGACGTGGCCACCAAGCTGCCCGGCCGCGTGGCCGAGATCAAGGTGGACGAGGGCGACTTCGTCAAGACCGGCGAAGTGGTCGCGCGCATGGACACCCAGGTGCTGCAAGCGCAGCTGGCCCAGGCCCAGGCCGAGGTGCGCCAGGCGCAGAACGCCAAGCTCACCGCCGAATCCGTGGTGACCCAGCGCAACAGCGAGAAGAGCACCGCCGAGGCGGTGGTGGCGCAGCGCCAGGCCGAGCTCACCGCCGCGCAGAAACGCTTCACCCGCACCGAGCAGTTGGTCAAACGCAACGCCCTGCCGCAGCAGCAACTGGACGACGACCGCGCCGTGCTGCAGAGCGCCCAGGCCGCGCTGTCCGCCGCGCGCTCCCAGGTGATCTCGGCCCAGGCCGCCATCGAGGCCGGGCGTTCCCAGGTGATCGAGGCGCAGTCGGCCATCGAGGCCGCCACCGCCAGCGTCGCCCGGCTGCAGGCCGACATCGACGACAGCCTGCTGCGCGCCCCCCGCGACGGCCGCGTGCAGTACCGCGTGGCGCAGCCCGGCGAGGTGCTGGCCGCCGGCGGCAAGCTGCTCAACATGGTCGACCTGACCGACGTCTACATGACCTTCTTCCTGCCCTCCGCCCAGGCCGGCCGCGTGGAGCTGGGCCAGGAGGTGCGCCTGGTGATAGACGCGGTGCCGCAGTACGTGATCCCGGCCAAGGTCTCCTACGTCGCCAGCGTCGCCCAGTTCACCCCCAAGACCGTGGAGACCGCCAACGAGCGCGAGAAGCTGATGTTCCGCGTCAAGGCGCGGCTGGACCCGGCGCTGCTGGAGAAATACATCACCTACGTGAAGACCGGCGTGCCGGGCATGGCCTACCTGCGCCTGGACCCTGAGGCGCAATGGCCGGAGCACCTGCAGATCAAGGTCCCGCAATGAGCGCCCGGCACGGCGCGGTGGCCAGCCTGGCCGGCGTCTCGCTGCGCTACGGGCAGACCCGCGCGGTGGACGACGTCAGCCTGGACATCCCGGCCAACCGCATGGTCGGCCTGATCGGCCCGGACGGCGTCGGCAAGTCCAGCCTGCTGGCGCTGATCGCCGGCGCGCGCAAGCTGCAGGACGGCCAGGTGCACGTCCTCGGCGGCGACATGCGCGACGCCCGCCACCGCCGCGCGGTGTGCCCGCGCATCGCCTACATGCCCCAGGGCCTGGGCAAGAACCTCTACCCGACGCTCTCGGTGTTCGAGAACGTCGACTTCTTCGGCCGCCTGTTCGGCCACGACAAGGCCGAGCGCGAGCGGCGCATCGCCGACCTGCTGCACAGCACCGGCCTTGCGCCCTTCGCCGAGCGCCCGGCGGGCAAGCTCTCCGGCGGCATGAAGCAGAAGCTCGGGCTGTGCTGCGCGCTGATCCACGACCCCGACCTGCTGATCCTCGACGAGCCCACCACCGGCGTCGACCCGCTGTCGCGCAACCAGTTCTGGGAACTGATCGGGCGCATCCGCGCCGGCCGCGAGGGCATGAGCGTGCTGGTGGCCACCGCCTACATGGAGGAGGCCGAGCGCTTCGACACCCTGGTGGCGATGGACGAGGGCAAGGTGCTGGCCACCGGCACCCCCGCCGAGCTGCGCGAGCGGACCGGCACCCACAACCTGGAGGCGGCCTTCGTCGCCCTGCTGCCCGAGCGCAAGCGCGCCGGCCACCACGCGCTGGTGATCCCGCCGCGCCAGCACAGCGAAGGCGCGCCGCAGATCGCCATCGAGGCCGAGGGCCTGACCTGCCGCTTCGGCGACTTCGTCGCGGTGGACCACGTCAGCTTCCGCATCGAACGCGGGGAAATCTTCGGTTTCCTCGGCTCCAACGGCTGCGGCAAGTCCACCACCATGAAGATGCTCACCGGCCTGCTGCCGGCCAGCGAGGGTAGCTGCGCACTGTTCGGCCAGCCGGTGAACGCCAAGGACATGGACACTCGCCGCCGCGTCGGCTACATGTCCCAGGCCTTCTCGCTGTATGCCGAGCTGACGGTGCTGCAGAACCTGGAACTGCACGCCAGGCTGTTCCACCTGCCGGCCGAGGCGATAGGCCCGCGGGTGGAGGAGATGCTCGCGCGCTTCGACCTCGGCAAGGTCCGCGACGAGTTGCCCGACAGCCTGCCGCTGGGCATCCGCCAGCGCCTGTCGCTGGCCGTGGCGGTTATCCACAAGCCGGAGATCCTCATCCTCGACGAGCCCACCTCGGGCGTCGACCCAGTGGCCCGCGACGGCTTCTGGCAGCTGATGGTCGAGCTGTCGCGGCGCGACGGGGTGACCATCTTCATCTCCACCCACTTCATGAACGAGGCCCAGCGCTGCGACCGCATCTCGCTGATGCATGCCGGCAAGGTGCTGGACAGCGACACCCCGCAGGGCCTGATCGACAAGCGCGGCCTGCCGACCCTGGAGGCGACCTTCATCGCCTACCTGGAAGAGGCCGCCGGCAGCGCCGCGCCGCCGCCCGAGCCGCCGGCGCCGGCCAGCGTCGGGCAGGCGCCGCACAAGCCGCAGCGCCAGCGCTTCAGCCCGCTGCGCCTGTTCAGCTATGCGCGGCGCGAATCCATGGAGCTGCGCCGCGACCCCATCCGCCTGACCCTGGCGCTGCTGGGCACGGCGCTGCTGATGTTCATCATCGGCTACGGCATCAACATGGACGTCGAGGACCTCTCCTACGCCGTGCTCGACCGCGACCAGACCACCACCAGCCAGGCCTATGCGCTGAACATCGCCGGCTCGCGCTACTTCATCGAGCACCCGGCGATCCGCGACCCCGACGACCTCGACCGGCGCCTGCGCAGCGGCGAGCTGAGCCTGGCGGTGGAAATCCCGCCGCACTTCGGCCGCGACCTCAAGCGCGGCGACGACCCGGCCATCGGCGTGTGGATCGACGGCGCCATGCCCACCCGCGCCAATACCGTGCAGGGCTACGTGCAGGGCCTGCACAGCAGCTACCTGGCCGACCTGGCCCGGCAGAGCGGCAACGCCGAGGCCAGCGCGGCGGCCAGCACCGAGGTGCGCTACCGCTACAACCCCGACGTGGAGAGCCTCAAGGCCATGGTCCCGGCGGTGATCCCGCTGCTGCTGATCATGATCCCGGCGATGCTCACCGCCCTGGGCGTGGTGCGCGAGAAGGAACTGGGCTCGATCACCAACCTCTACGTCACCCCGGTGACGCGCCTGGAGTTCCTGCTCGGCAAGCAGCTGCCGTACATCGGCATGGGCATGGTCAACTTCGTGCTGATGCTGGCCATGGCGGTGCTGCTGTTCCGCGTGCCGCTCAAGGGCAGCCTGCTGGCGCTGAGCCTCGGCGCGCTGCTGTACGTGATCACCAGCACCGGCCTCGGCCTGCTGCTGTCGACCTTCATGAAGAGCCAGATCGCCGCGGTGTTCGGCACCGCCATCGCCACCATGATCCCGGCCATCCAGTTCGCCGGGCTGATCCACCCGGTGTCCTCGCTGGAGGGCGCGGCGGCGCTGATCGGCAGGCTCTACCCGACCAGCCACTTCCTGGTCATCAGCCGCGGCGCCTTCTCCAAAGCCCTGGGCCTGGCCGACCTGTGGCCGTACTACCTGCCGCTGCTGGCGGCCATCGGCGTGCTGACGCTGTTCAGCGTGCTCCTGTTGAAGAAGCAGGAGGACTGAGATGCGCAAGCTGGCCAACATCTTCAACCTGGGCATCAAGGAGTTCCGCAGCCTCGGCCGCGACTACGCGATGCTGATCCTGATCGCCTGGGCCTTCACCCTGGGCGTCTACAGCTCCGCCACCGGCGTGCCGGAGACGCTGCACCACGCGCCCATCGCGGTGGTCGACGAGGACCAGTCGCAGCTCTCCTCGCGCATCGTCAACGCCTTCCAGCCCCCGTACTTCCGCCCGCCGGAAATGATCGGCCACGCGCAGATGGACCGCGGCATGGACACCGGCCTGTACACCTTCACCCTGGACATCCCGCCGGACTTCCAGCGCGACGTGCTGGCCGGCCGGCAGCCGGCGATCCAGGTCAACGTCGACGCCACCCAGACCGCCCAGGCCTTCTCCGGCGCCGGCTACATCCAGAACATCGTCGCCACCGAGGTGCGCGAGTTCGTCAGCCGCTACCGCGCCGAGCCGAGCATGCCGGCGGAGCTGGCGGTGCGCATGGAGTTCAACCCGAACCTGACCCAGGCCTGGTTCGGCGCGGTGATGGAGGTGATCAACCAGATCACCATGCTGTCGATCATCCTCACCGGCGCGGCGCTGATCCGCGAGCGCGAGCACGGCACCGTCGAGCACCTGCTGGTGATGCCGCTGACCGCCTTCGAGATCATGCTGGCCAAGGTCTGGTCCATGGGCGTGGTGGTGCTGGCGGCGGCCGCGCTGTCGCTGCAGCTGGTGGTGCGCGGCTGGCTGGACGTGCCGATCAGCGGCTCGGTGGCGCTGTTCCTGCTGGGCGCGGCGCTGCACCTGTTCGCCACCACCTCCATGGGCATCTTCCTCGGCACGGTGGCGCGCTCGATGCCGCAGCTGGGCCTGCTGGTGATCCTCACCCTGATGCCGCTGCAGATCCTCTCCGGCGGCACCACGCCGCGCGAGAGCATGCCGGAGCTGGTGCAGAACATCATGCTGTTCGCCCCGACCACCCACTTCGTCAGCCTGGCCCAGGCCATCCTGTTCCGCGGCGCCGGGCTGGCCATCGTCTGGCCGCAGTTCCTGGCGATCATTGGCATTGGCGCGGCATTTTTCTGTGGGGCGTTGTGGCGGTTCCGCAGGACCATTTCGCAGATGGCTTGATGTATTACTTGTAGGCGCGAGGGGGACGCCTGGTTCTTGCTCGCGAATGGGTGTCTGCCGGTTGGCGCGGTGTATTGGATGGACCCCGTAACCCTCTCCCCAGCCCTCTCCCTGAAGGGAGAGGGGGCTTGTCCGTGCCGAGAGAAGGAATGGTTTCAGCCGGAAACCGCTGGCGCTGCCGGCTGACTCAGGAATACCCAAGCACTCCGAACGGTCCCCTCTCCCTTCAGGGAGAGGGTTAGGGAGAGGGCGCTCTTGGGGATGAACACCAAGCACCCCCGACAGACGCCTGTTCGCGAGCAAGCTCGCTCCTACGAAAAGCATCTCTGCCCAATTGAGCGCCCCACCCGACAACCGGCCTGCGTCCTAGCGTCGCGCCAACCCGAGAATGATCTTCCACTGCTCCTCGCTCACCGGCATCACCGACAAACGGCTGCCGCGCTGCACCAGGGCCAGTTCCTCCAGCCCGGCGGCGGCCCGGAGGGTGGCCAGCGGCAGCACTTCCCTGAACGCCTCGACGAAACTCACGTCCCGCGCGCTCCAGGGGTTCTTCTCGGCGCTGGCCTTGGCGTCGTGGTAGGGGCTCTGCGGGTCCAGCGCGGTGGGGTCGGGGTAGGCCTCGCCCTCGATCCGGCCGATGCCGGCCACGCCCGGCTGCGGGCAGCTGGAGTGGTAGAAGAAGAACAGCTCGCCGGGCTGCATGCTGCGCACGAAGTTGCGCGCCTGGTAGTTGCGCACGCCATCCCAGCGCGCCTTGCCCAGGCGCTGCAGGTCGTGGATCGACAGTTCGTCGGGTTCGGATTTCATCAACCAGTGCGGCATGATCCTTGCTCCAGTTTCGCCGTTTTTGTGGGAAGTGGCTGACTCCGACGACTGGACTAGGCATGGAATTGCGAGACGCTTTCCATTGTCGGAGAATGCCGCCGTTTTTCAGCTTGGCACGCGCCGGACGGACCAAAAACCACCGCCGGCCATCGTTGACAGTTTGCCTGGAAGGGGGAGGCAATCGATGAAGCGTAAGCCCGATCTGTTGTGGGTGCTGGTGATCCTGTTCGGCCTGGGTGTCGTCACCACCGGTTACACCCAGAGCCTGTGGGACCGCCAGGGCGAGGTTCCGGTCCAGGTGACCAAACAGCCCTGATTCACCCCGCCGGGCGCCGCAGGGAACGCGGCGCCTGTGCGAGCGCGCCGTACCAGCCGGCGTCGCTGACGATGCCCTGCAGCGGCACATCCCAGCTGGCCAGGTCCAGCCGGTCCACCTTCTGGCATTCGTGCGCCAGGCCCAAAAGTGTCGGTTTGCGCCAGATTTTGCGCCTGCCCAGGTACGCCAGGGTGCGGTCGTAGAACCCCTTGCCCATCCCCAGGCGCCCACCCCGTTCGTCGAAACCCACCAGCGGCAGCAGCACCAGGTCCAGCGCCCAGGGCTCGCGCTGGCGGCCGCGGTCCGGCAGCGGCTCGGCGATGCCGTAGCGGTTGTTCCGCCAACGCTCGCCGTTGCCGACGCGCTGGAAGGTCATGTGGGTGTGCGGCCAGCGGCTGAGCACCGGCAGGTAGGTGGCCTTGCCGCGTTTCTGCGCGGCCTTGAGCAGCGGGCGCGGGTCGATCTCGCCGTCGGCGGGCAGGTACAGGGCGATGTGGCGGGCGCGGCGGAACAGCGGGTGTTGCGCCATGCGGCGCTGCAGGTCGCGGGCGGCCTGGCGTTGCTGTTGCGCGCTGAGCTGGCGGCGGGCCTGGCGCAGCAGGCGGCGCAGGGCAGCGCGGGAAAGGTCTTGGGCGTGGATCATGGCAGGAGGAAAGCTCCCCGGACATGCCGCTGTCGGGTTAGCCCTTGAACCCGAAAGTTCAAGGTGGCGGTTGCAGTAGGCTTTAAGGCTTTCCGTCGTGCGGACATGCACACCAGCCCAACTGGCAACCTCCGTTGTTGCGATTATCGGCTCAGGGACATCACCGACTGGCCAACACACCAGGGAGCGTGGCCAGTATACCCCAGGGTTTTCTCCGGGGTCAGTCTTCCCGCCCGGGCTGATCGGTGGTAAGGGCGCGGTCCACGCGTTCGAGCAGTTCGCGCACGCGTTCGCGGGTAGAGCTGTGCTCGTTGTCCATGCGCTCCTGCTTGTGCAGCAGGTCGTGGGTGATGTTCAGCGCGGCCATCACGGCGACGCGGTCGGCGCCGATGACCTTCCCGCTCGAGCGGATCTCGCGCATCTTGCTGTCCAGGTAGCGCGCGGCGCTTTCCAGGTTGACGCGCTCCTCGGCGGGGCACGTGATGCAGTATTCCTTGTCGAGAATCTGCACGTTCAGGGTGTTCGTCTGGCTCATGAGTCCTGCTCCAGGGCTTTCAGGCGCAAAATCATCGCTTCGACCTTGTGGCGCGCCAATTCGTTCTTCTCGATCAGATGAGCGCGCTCCTCGCGCCAGCTCTTCTCGTTGGCCCGCAGCAGCCGGTTCTCCGCCTTGAGCTGTTCCAGGCGCTGGAGCAGGAGGTCGAATTTGGCGATCAGCGTTTGCAGGTCGGCGTCTTCCATGGGCTCTCGCTTGGGCAAGGGGATGACCGGAAACTATACAGGGTGCGGCAGCGCACCGGGCTGCCCGACACGCCGTCGCATGGTCTGAGCGCGCCCGGCGGTGCTAGGATAGCCACTCTCATTCTATGCATAGCGCCTGGTGGCGCCTAGCGTCGATATTCAGGTCCCGCGCATGTCCACAGTAAATTCCGCCTACACCGCTTTCGCCAACCTGCTCGCCGAGGCGGCCCTGCCGATCTCGCCCGCGGAACTGCACGGCCACCTGCTCGGGCGCGTCTGCGCCGGCGCCGGCTTCGACCAGGGCGAGTGGCTGCAGGCCGCCGCCGAACTGCTCGGCGGCGAACTCAGCGAACGCCTGCAAGCAGCCCTGGGCGGCCTGCTGGGCATGGTCCAGCAGGACCTGAGCGCCGGCGAGATGGCCGTGGTGCTGATGCTGCCCAACGACGACGCCCCGCTGGCCGAGCGCGCCCAGGCCCTGGGCCAGTGGTGCCAGGGCTTCCTCGCCGGTTTCGGCCTGGCGCTGCGCCAGGCCAGCCTGTCCGACGAGGCCGACGAAGTGCTCCAGGACATCGCCGCCATCGCCCAGGTCCAGGGCCAGCTGGAAGAGTCCGAGGACGGCGAGACGGACTACATGGAAGTCCAGGAATACCTGCGGGTCGCCCCGCTGCTGCTGTTCTCCGAATTCGGCAAGGTGCCGGCGCCGGCCGACAAACCCTCCCTGCACTGAGGTAGCTGCATGATCCGTATCGCCAAACCGGAATACGCCCGTCGGCGCAAGGCGCTGATGGCGCAGATGGAGCCCAACAGCATCGCCATCCTGCCGGCGGCGCCGATGTACATCCGCAACCGCGACGTCGAGCACGTCTACCGCCAGGACAGCGACTTCCAGTACCTCACCGGCTTCCCCGAGCCGGAAGCGGTGATGGTGCTGATCCCCGGCCGCGAGCATGGCGAATACGTGCTGTTCTGCCGCGAGCGCGACCCCGAGCGCGAACTCTGGGACGGCCTGCGCGCCGGCCAGGACGGCGCGGTCAGGGACTTCGGCGCCGACGACGCCTTCCCCATCGGCGACATCGACGACATCCTCCCCGGCCTGATCGAGGGCCGCGACCGCGTCTACTACGCGCTGGGCGCCAACCCCGAGTTCGACCGCCGGCTGATGGACTGGATCAACGTGATCCGTTCCAAGGCCCGCCAGGGCGCGCAGCCGCCGAACGAGTTCGTCGCCCTCGACCACCTGCTGCACGACCTGCGCCTGTACAAGAGCGCCGGCGAAGTGAAGGTGATGCGCTACGCCGCCGAGGTTTCCTGCGGCGCCCACATCCGCGCCATGCAGGCCTGCCGGCCAGGGCTCTACGAATACCACCTGGAGGCCGAGCTGGAATACGCCTTCCGCCTGGGCGGGGCGAAGATGCCGGCCTACGGCTCGATCGTCGCCACCGGGCGCAACGCCTGCATCCTGCACTACCGGGAGAACGACGCGCAGATCAGGGACGGCGACCTGATCCTGATCGACGCCGGCTGCGAGATCGACTGCTACGCCAGCGACATCACCCGCACCTTCCCGGCCAACGGCAAGTTCAGCCCCGAGCAGAAGGCCATCTACGAGCTGGTGCTGGAGGCCAACATGGCCGCCTTCGACTACATCGCCCCCGGCCGCCACTGGAACGAGGCCCACGAGGCCACCGTGCGCGTCATCACCGCCGGCCTGGTGAAGCTCGGCCTGCTCAAGGGCGACGTCGACGAACTGATCGCCAGCGAAGCCTACAAGGCCTTCTACATGCACCGCGCCGGCCACTGGCTGGGCATGGACGTGCACGACGTCGGCGAGTACCGCGTCGGCGGCGAATGGCGCGTGCTCGAGCCGGGCATGTCGATGACCGTCGAGCCGGGTATCTACATCGCGCCGGACAACACCGACGTGCCGAAGAAATGGCGCGGCATCGGCGTGCGCATCGAGGATGACGTGGTGGTGACCAAGAGCGGCTGCGAAGTGCTGACCAACGGCGTGCCCAAGACCGTCGCCGCCATCGAGGCGCTGATGGCCGAAGCCAAGGCCCAGGCGGCCTGAGATGCAACGCGCGAACCTGGCGATCATCGGTGGCGGCCTGGTCGGCGCCAGCCTGGCGCTGATCCTGCAGGCCGGCGCCCGCGAGCGCGGCTGGCGCATCGTGCTGGTCGAGCCCTTCGCCCCCGGCGATGCCTACCAGCCCAGCTATGACGCCCGCTCCTCGGCGCTGTCCTTCGGCAGCCGGCAGATCTACGAGCGCCTGGGGGTGTGGCAACGCATCGCCCAGCGCGGCGCGCCGATCAGCCAGATCCACGTGTCCGACCGCGGGCGCTTCGGCTCCGCGCGCCTCACCGCAATGGAGGAGGGCGTGCCGGCGCTGGGCTACGTGGTGGAGAACGCCTGGCTCGGCCAGTGCCTGTGGCAGGCCCTGGACCACGAGGTGGTGAGCTGGCGCTGCCCGGCCGAAGTGCGCCGCATGGAGGCCCTGGACGACGGCTACCGACTGACCCTGGACGATGATTCGATCCTGGACTGCGACCTGGCCGTGCTTGCCGACGGCGGCCGTTCCGGCCTGCGCGAACAGCTGGGCATCGGCGTGCGCGAGGCGCCCTACGGGCAGACCGCACTGATCGCCAACGTCAGCCCCAGCGAGGAACACCGCGGCCAGGCCTTCGAACGCTTCACCGAACAGGGGCCCATGGCCCTGCTGCCGCTACCGGACAACCGCTGCGCGCTGGTCTGGACGCGCCCGCCGCGCGACGCCGAGCGCTTGCGCGAGCTGCCCGAGCGGCAGTTCCTCGACGAGCTGCAGGCCACTTTCGGCTACCGCCTGGGCGGCTTCCGCCAGGTTGGCGCACGCTACTGCTACCCGCTGACCCTCAGCGAGGCCGAGGAACAGGTGCGCCCGCACCTGGTGGTGCTGGGCAATGCCGCGCACAGCCTGCACCCCATCGCCGGGCAGGGCTTCAACCTGTCGCTGCGCGATGCCCAGGCCCTGGCCGACCAGCTGCTAGGCGCGGACGCCGCGCCCGGCGACTTCGCGGTGCTGCAGCGCTACCTGGACGCCCAGCGCCTGGACCAGCAGATGACCGTCGGCTTCTCCGACCGCGTCACCCGCCTGTTCTCCAACGCCCAGCCGGTGCTGGCCACCGGGCGCAACCTGGGCCTGCTCGGCCTCGACCTGCTGCCGCCGGCCAAGCGCTGGTTCGCCCGCCAGGCCATGGGCCTGGGCGCGCGGCCGGTCTAGGGAGCGGCGATGTCCTCAGGCAAGATGGCCCGCCGCGCCCGCCTGCTGCGCTTCGGCCTCAACCTCTACCCGCCGTACATCGGTGCCGGCGTGCGGGTGCGCCACATCAGCCCGGACTTCCGCGAGGTGCGGGTGAAGATGGTGCTGTCCTGGTTCAACCGCAACTACGTCGGCACCCAGTTCGGCGGCAGCCTGTACAGCATGACCGACCCCTTCTTCATGCTCATGCTGATGGAGAACCTGGGGCGCGACTACATCGTCTGGGACAAGGCCGCCAACATCGAATTCATCACCCCGGGCAAGGGGCCGGTGTACGCCGAGTTCCGCATCGACCAGCAACTGCTGGACGAGGCCCGCGAGCGCACCGCCGACGGCGGCAAGTTCCTGCCCAGGCTGCACGCCGAGGTGCGCGACGGCGAGGGCACGCTGGTCGCGCGGGTGCAGAAGACCCTCTACATCAGGCTCAAGCCGCGCCTGCGCAAGGCCGGCTGACGACATGGAAAAAGGAATGCAGATGCACGCGGATCTGGTGATTGTCGGGGCGGGGATGGTCGGCAGCGCGCTGGCCCTGGCGTTGCAGGGCAGCGGCCTGGAAATCCTGCTGCTCGACGGCTCGCCGCTGAGCGTGAAGCCCTTCGACCGCGAGGCGCGCTTCGAGCCGCGCGTCAGCGCCCTGTCCGAGGCCAGCCGGCGCATCCTCCAGCGCCTGCACGCCTGGGACGGCATACTCGCGCGGCGCGCCGAGCCCTACCGCGAGATGCACGTGTGGGACGGCTCCGGCACCGGCCAGGTGCATTTCAGCGCGGCCAGCGTGCATGCCGAGGTGCTCGGCCACATCGTCGAGAACCGCGTGGTGCAGGACGCCCTGATGGAGCGCCTGCACGACACCACACTCGGCCTGCTGCCCGGCGCGCGCCTGGAGCAGCTGCGCCATTCCGGCGACGACTGGCTGCTGACCCTGGCCGACGGCCGGCAGATCCGCACGCCGCTGGTGGTCGCCGCCGACGGCGCCAACTCCGCCGTGCGCCGCCTGGCCGGCTGCGCCACCCGCGAGTGGGACTACCTGCACCACGCCATCGTCACCAGCGTGCGCTGCGAAAAGCCGCACCAGGCCACCGCCTGGCAGCGCTTCACCGACGACGGCCCGCTGGCCTTCCTGCCGCTGTCCCGCGGGGGCGATACGCACTGGTGCTCGATCGTCTGGTCGACCACCCCGGAGCAGGCCGAACGCCTGATGGCGCTGGACGACGACGGCTTCCGCGACGCCCTCGGCCGGGCCTTCGAGCACTGCCTGGGCGGCATCGAGCAGGTCGACCCGCGCCTGTGCATCCCGCTGCGCCAGCGCCACGCCAAGCGCTACGTGGAGCCGGGCCTGGCGCTGATCGGCGACGCCGCGCACACCATCCACCCGCTGGCCGGGCAGGGCGTCAACCTGGGCTTCCTCGACGCCGCGGTGCTGGCCGAGGTGCTGATGCACGCCCACGCCCGTGGCGAGCGCATCGCCGACGAGCGCGTGCTGAGCCGCTTCGAGCGCCGGCGCATGCCGCACAACCTGGCGATGATGGCGGCGATGGAAGGCTTCCAGCGCCTGTTCCAGGCCGACCCGCTGGCCGTGCGCTGGCTGCGCAACGCCGGCCTGCGCCTGGTCGACCGCCACCACGAGGCCAAGGGGCTGTTCGTCCGCCAGGCGCTGGGGCTGTCCGGCGACCTGCCGGCGCTCGCTCGCGTCTGAGGCGCCGCGACTCCGTGTCGCGGTCCTGTGAAACACCCGGTCACAAAGGCCGGCTCCGGGGCTAAATGAGGTTCCTTATCATCTGGAACCTCATTCCGCTACCCAGGAGCCGCCAGCATGTCGGTACGCAAAGGCCTTCTCGCTTCCCTCGCCCTCACCGCCCTGGCCGGCACCGCCCAGGCCGCCGACGAGGTGGTGGTCTATTCGTCGCGCATCGACGAGCTGATCAAGCCGGTGTTCGACGCCTACACCCGGAAGACCGGCGTGCAGGTGAAGTTCATCACCGACAAGGAAGCGCCGCTGATGGCGCGGATCAAGGCCGAAGGCGCCAACACCCCGGCCGACCTGCTGCTCACCGTGGACGCCGGCAACCTCTGGCAGGCCGAGAAGATGGGCATCCTGCAGCCGTTCGACTCGCCGGCCCTGGACGCCAACATTCCCCCGCAGTACCGCTCCGGCACCGACAGCTGGACCGGCCTGTCGCTGCGCGCGCGGACCATCGCCTACTCCACCCAGCGGGTGAAGCCGGAGGAACTCTCGACCTACGAGGCCCTGGCCGACAAGCAGTGGGAAGGCCGCCTGTGCCTGCGCACGGCGAAGAAGGTCTACAACCAGTCGCTGACCGCCACCCTGATCGAGACACACGGCGAGCAGAAGACCGAGCAGATCCTCAAGGGCTGGGTGGGCAACCTGGCCACCGACGTGTTCTCCGACGACACCGCGCTGCTCCAGGCCATCGCCGCCGGCCAGTGCGACGTCGGCCTCGTCAACACCTACTACTACGGGCGCCTGCACAAGCAAAAGCCGGACCTGCCGATCAAGCTGTTCTGGCCGAACCAGGCCGACCGCGGCGTGCACGTCAACCTCTCGGGCATCGGCCTGACCAAACATGCGCCGCACCCCGAGCAGGCAAAGGCCCTGGTGGAATGGATGACCGGCCCCGACGCCCAGGCCCTGTTCGCCTCGCTGAACCAGGAATTCCCGGCCAACCCCAAGGTCGCGCCCTCCGAGGAAGTGGCGGCCTGGGGCAGCTTCAAGGCCGACAGCATCCCGGTGGAAGTTGCCGGCAAGCGCCAGGCCGAAGCTATCAAGCTGATGGACCGGGCGGGTTGGAACTGATGGCTGCAGGCCAGAGCGACGGAGCCGTGGCCTGCTTCCCCTGTAGGAGCGAGCTTGCTCGCGAACCCGGGCCGCGTGCCGAGGCGTTCGCGAGCAAGCTCGCTCCTACGAAAAGCCCATCCCCCGCTCTTCGCCTGCAGCCTGCCGCTTGTAGCCTGCAGCCCGAATAACCATGTCCCGCCGCTGGTATCCCATCACCTTCTCCATCGCCGCCCTGGTGGCGTTGCCGATCGTCGTGCTGGCGCTGAGCTGGGGTGAGATCGATACGGAAATCTGGGCGCACCTGTGGGACACCCAGTTGCCTCGTCTGCTGGGCAACAGCCTGGTGCTGGTGCTCGGCGTGGGGGTCGGGGTGACCGTCCTGGGCACCAGCCTGGCCTGGCTCACCGCGCTCTGCGAGTTCCCCGGGCGGCGCTGGCTGGACTGGGCGCTGATGCTGCCCTTCGCCATCCCGGCCTATGTGCTGGCGTTCGTCTTCGTCGGCCTGCTGGATTTCGCCGGGCCCTTGCAGAGCCTGCTGCGCGAGTGGTTCGGCAGCGGCCTGCGGCTGCCGCGGGTGCGTTCCACCGGCGGGGTGATCCTGGTCCTGGTGCTGGTCTTCTACCCCTACGTGTACCTGCTGGCGCGCGGCGCCTTCCTGGCCCAGGGGCGCGGCCTCACCGAGGCGGCGCGGGTGCTCGGGCTGTCGCCCTGGCGGGCCTTCTGGCGCGTGGCGCTGCCCATGGCGCGGCCGGCCATCGGCGCAGGGCTTGCGCTGGCGATCATGGAGACCCTGGCCGACTTCGGCGCCGTCTCGGTGTTCAACTTCGACACCTTCACCACCGCCATCTACAAGACCTGGTACGGCTTCTACAGCCTGTCCAGCGCCACCCAGCTGGCCAGCCTGCTGCTGCTCGGGGTGTTCCTGGTGGTGTTCGGCGAGCGCCACAGCCGTGGCCGCGTCGTGGCCGGCAGCGAGAAGCCGCGCACCGCGCCGCTGTACCGCCTGCGCGGGTTCAAGGCCTTTGCCGCCAGCGCCTGGTGCGGCCTGGTGTTCGCCTGCGCCTTCGCCATTCCCGTGGCACAGTTGCTGGTGTGGTGCTGGCAACGCGGCCGCTTCGACCTCGACGAGCGCTACTGGGGCCTGCTCTGGCACAGCCTTGGCCTGGGCGCCACGGCGGCGGCGCTGTGCGTGGTGGTCGGCCTGCTGCTGGCCTTCGCCCGCCGCCAGGCGCCGGCGAGGTCGGTGCGCGCCGCGGTGGGCCTGGCCAACCTCGGCTACGCGGTGCCCGGCTCGGTGCTGGCGGTGGCGATCATGCTGGCCTTCAGCTGGCTGGACAACCGCTGGGTGATCCCGCTCTCCAGCGCCCTGGGCGGCACCGGCAAGCCGCTGCTGCTGGGCAGCCTGGGGGCGCTGCTGCTGGCTTACCTGATCCGCTTCCTGGCGGTGGCCGAGGGCCCGCTGGAAAGCACCCTGGTGCGCATCCGCCCGTCCTTCGCCGAGGCTTCGCGCAGCCTCGGCGTGGCGGGGCCGGCGTTGTTCGCGCGGGTCTACCTGCCGCTGCTGGCGCCGGGGCTGATGAGCGCCGCGCTGCTGGTGTTCGTCGATGTATTGAAGGAAATGCCGGCTACCCTGCTGATGCGCCCCTTCGGCTGGGACACCCTGGCCGTGCGCGTGTTCGAGATGACCAGCGAGGGCGAATGGGCCCGGGCCGCGCTGCCGGCGCTGAGCCTGGTACTGGCCGGGCTGCTGCCGGTGGTGCTGCTGATCCGCCGTTCCGCGGCCAGCGCGGCGGGGCGCGACTCGGCCGTCGGCCGAGGTGTCCAGGCTCCCGCCTAGCGGCTACAATGCGCCGGTTTCGTGCGGGCCGCCCTCGCGCTCCGCATCCGCCATTCCCGGAAGGAGAACACCCATGGGACAGCGCACCCCGCTCTACGACCTGCATGTCGCGCTCGGCGCGAAAATCGTCGATTTCGGCGGTTGGGACATGCCTCTCCACTACGGCTCCCAGGTCGAAGAGCACCACCAGGTCCGTCGCGACTGCGGCGTGTTCGACGTCTCCCACATGACCGTGGTCGACGTCACTGGTCCGCAGTCCAAGGAATACCTGCAGCGCCTGCTGGCCAACGACGTCGAACGCCTGCAGGTGCCCGGCAAGGCGCTGTACAGCGGCATGCTCAACGAGCGTGGCGGAGTGGTCGACGACCTCATCGTCTACCTGGGCGTGTACGGCTACCGCGTGGTGGTCAACGCCGCCACCCGCGAGAAGGACCTGGCCTGGATGCAGGCCCACACCGAGGGCTTCGAGGTCCAGCTGCACGCGCGCCCGGACCTGGCCATGCTGGCCGTCCAGGGCCCCAACGCGCGGGACAAGACCGCCGAGTTGGTCAGCTCCTCCCGCGCCACCCTGATCCGCGAACTCAAGCCCTTCCAGGGCAAGGCCGATGGCGACTGGTTCATCGCCCGCACCGGCTATACCGGCGAGGATGGCCTGGAGATCATGCTGCCGGCCGCCGAGGCGCCGGGCTTCCTCAACGAACTGGTGGGCGCCGGCATCGCCCCCGCCGGCCTGGGCGCGCGCGACACCCTGCGCCTGGAAGCCGGGATGAACCTCTACGGCCAGGACATGGACGAGGACATCTCGCCCCTGGCCGCCAACATGGGCTGGACCATCGCCTGGGAGCCGGCCGATCGCGACTTCATCGGCCGCCAGGCCCTGGAGGCCCAGCGCGCCGCCGGCGACCAGCCGAAGCTGGTCGGCCTGGTGCTGGAGGAGCGCGGCGTGCTGCGCGCCCACCAGGTGGTGCGGGTGGCCGGCATCGGCGAAGGCGAGATCACCAGCGGCAGCTTCTCCCCGACCCTTGGCAAGTCCATCGCCCTGGCCCGCCTGCCGGCGGCCACCGGCGACCGCGCCGAGGTGGAAATCCGTGGCAAGTGGTACCCGGTGCGCGTCGTTCAGCCGAATTTCGTGCGTCATGGCAAGGCCCTGATCTAAATTGCATAGGCGACCCATCGTCGCCGTTGCCCCGTCCCCGAGGAAAACAAGATGAGCAATATTCCCGCCGACCTGCGTTACGCCGCCAGCCACGAGTGGGCGCGCCTGGAAGCCGACGGTACCGTCACCGTGGGCATCTCCGACCATGCCCAGGAAGCCCTGGGCGACGTGGTCTTCGTCGAGCTGCCGGAACTCGGCAAGCAACTGAACGCTGGCCAGGAAGCCGGCGTGGTGGAATCGGTCAAGGCCGCTTCGGACATCTACGCCCCGGTCGGTGGCGAGGTGATCGCCATCAACGAGGTCCTGGCCGACACCCCCGAGGAAGTCAACAACGACCCCTACGGCTCCTGGTTCTTCAAGCTCAAGCCGAGCAACCCGGCCGAGCTGGACAAGCTGCTCGACGCCGCCGGCTACCAGGCCGCCTGCGACGCAGACGCCTGATCGCCCTGCCGACCCCCACAAGGCCCCGCTCAGTCGGGGCCTTGTTCTTCCACCCTGGCCTATCCTGTGTTGATCGTGCATTCCCGATCGAGGTCCAGGCCATGTCGAAAAGCCCTTCGCTGTCCCAGCTGAACCAGCCCGATGCCTTCCTGCGCCGCCACCTCGGCCCCGACGAGGCGGAGCGACGGACGATGCTCGAGGCCCTGGGCGTCGCCAGCCTCGACGACCTGATCGTGCAGACGGTGCCCCCGGCCATCCGCCTGAACCGCCCGCTGGAGCTGCCGCCGGCGCTGGACGAGCAGGGCGCCCTGGCCAGGCTGCGCGGCTATGCGCAGCAGAACCAGCTGTGGACCAGCCTGATCGGCACCGGCTACTACGGCACCCTCACGCCCACGGTGATCCTCCGCAACGTGCTGGAGAACCCCGGCTGGTACACCGCCTACACCCCCTACCAGCCGGAGATCGCCCAGGGCCGCCTGGAGGCGCTGCTGAACTTCCAGCAACTGACCATCGACCTCACCGGCCTGGACCTGGCCAGCGCCTCGCTGCTGGACGAGGCCACCGCCGCCGCCGAGGCCATGGCCCTGGCCAAGCGCGTGGCCAAGGCCAAGAGCAACCTGTTCTTCGTCGACGTGAACTGCCACCCGCAGACGATTTCCGTGGTGCGCACCCGCGCCCAGGCCTTCGGCTTCGACCTGGTGCTGGACGAGCTGGACAACCTGGGCCAGCACGCGGTGTTCGGGGCGCTGCTGCAGTACCCCGACAGCCGCGGTGAGGTCCGCGACCTGCGCCCGCTGATCGACGCCCTGCACGCCCGCCAGGCCATCGCCTGCGTCGCCGCCGACCTGCTCAGCCTGCTGCTGCTCACCCCGCCGGGCGAGCTGGGCGCCGACGTGGTGCTGGGCAGCGCCCAGCGCTTCGGCGTGCCCATGGGCTACGGCGGGCCCCACGCGGCCTTCTTCGCCACCCGCGACGAGTTCAAGCGGGCCATGCCCGGACGGATCATCGGCGTGTCCCGCGATGCCCGCGGCAACACCGCGCTGCGCATGGCGCTGCAGACCCGCGAGCAGCACATCCGCCGCGAGAAGGCCAACTCCAACGTCTGTACCTCGCAGGTGCTGCTGGCCAACATCGCCAGCCTGTACGCCGTCTACCACGGCCCCGAGGGCCTCAGGCGCATCGCCCAGCGTGTGCACCGGCTCACCGCGATCCTTGCCGCCGGGCTGTTCGCCAAGGGCCTCAAGCGCGTCAACGCGCATTTCTTCGACACCCTGACCCTGGAAGTGGGCGCGCAGCAGGCGGCCATCCTCGAGCGAGCCCGCGCGGCGCGCTACAACCTGCGCATCGTCGGCGAGGACCGGCTGGGCGTCAGCCTGGATGAAACCTGCAGCGCCGAGACCGTCGCCACCCTGTTCGACATCTTCCTCGGCGCCGGCCACGGCCTGAGCATCGCCGTGCTGGATGCCGGCGATCTCTCCGACGGCATTCCCGGCACCCTGCAGCGCCGTTCCGGCTACCTCGGCCACCCGGTGTTCAACCGCCACCACAGCGAGACCGAGATGCTGCGCTACCTGCGCCAGCTCGAAGGCAAGGACCTGGCGCTGAACCAGGCGATGATCCCGCTGGGCTCCTGCACCATGAAGCTCAACGCCACCAGCGAGATGATCCCCATCACCTGGCCGGAGTTCGCCAACCTGCACCCCTTCGTGCCGCGCGAGCAGGCCGAGGGCTACCGCCTGATGATCGACGAGCTGGAGAGCTGGCTGCGCACCATCACCGGCTTCGACGCCATCTGCATGCAGCCCAACTCCGGGGCCCAGGGCGAGTACGCCGGGCTGCTGGCCATCCGCAGGTACCACGAGAGCCACGGCGAGGGGCACCGCAACGTCTGCCTGATCCCGTCCTCGGCCCACGGCACCAACCCGGCCTCGGCGATCATGGCGAGCATGCGCGTGGTGATAGTCGAGTGCGACAAGGGCGGCAACGTCGACCTGGAGGACCTCAAGCTGAAGGCCGCCGAGGCCGGCGCCCAGCTGGCCTGCCTGATGATCACCTACCCCTCGACCCACGGCGTGTACGAGGAGGGCATCCGCGAGATCTGCGAGGTTATCCACAGCCACGGCGGGCAGGTGTACATGGACGGCGCCAACCTCAACGCCCAGGTCGGCCTGGCGCGGCCGGCGGACATAGGCGCGGACGTCTCGCACATGAACCTGCACAAGACCTTCTGCATCCCCCACGGCGGCGGCGGGCCGGGCATGGGCCCGATCGGCGTGAAGCAGCACCTGGCGCCGTTCGTCGCCAACCACCCGGTGATCCGCATCGAGGGGCCCAACCCGCTGAATGACGCGGTCAGCGCCGCGCCCTGGGGCAGCGCCAGCATCCTGCCGATCAGTTGGATGTACATCGCCATGATGGGCCCGCAGTTGGCCGATGCCACCGAGGTGGCCATCCTCAACGCCAACTACCTGGCCCAGCGCCTGGACGGCGCCTTCCCGGTGCTCTACCGCGGGCGCAACGAGCGCGTGGCCCACGAGTGCATCCTCGACCTGCGGCCGCTCAAGGCGCAGACCGGGATCAGCGAGGAAGACGTGGCCAAGCGCCTGATGGACTATGGCTTCCACGCGCCGACCATGTCCTTCCCGGTGCCCGGCACGCTGATGGTGGAACCCACCGAGAGCGAGTCGCTGCACGAGCTGGACCGTTTCGTCGAGGCCATGCTGAGCATCCGCGCGGAGATCGCCAAGGTCGAGACCGGCGAATGGCCGGCCGAGGACAACCCGCTCAAGCGCGCGCCGCACACCCTGGCCGACGTGACCGGCCCCTGGGAGCGGCCCTACGGCATAGCCGAAGCAGTGACCCCCAGCGAACACACCCGCGCCTTCAAGTACTGGCCGGCGGTGAACCGGGTGGACAACGTGTTCGGCGACCGCAACCTGTTCTGCGCCTGCGTGCCGGTGGACGAGTACCGGGAGTGAGAAAATCCGCGCCTACGAAATGCCGAGCCCCCCTGTAATTGGATGGACTCACCCTCACCGAGGCGTCGAGGCGCCACGGTGGCATTCTAAGAAGCCGCCGACAGTGAGGGTGAGGCCATGAAAAAGCATACGACGACGAAGAAGCCCATGTCTGCAGTGGATGTGTCGGCTTGCACGACAGTCGCCGTGGATTTGGCGAAGAAGGTATTCCAGGTGGCCGGGGAAGATGCCCAGGG
>NZ_JAZAQP010000059.1:0-37973 GCF_036231725.1 Pseudomonas sp. JH-2
GACGCCGAGCTGTACTACGGGGTGCACGTCACCAACTGGCTGACCGTGCGGCCGAACCTGCAGTACATCAAGCATCCCGGCGGCGTCTACGAGGTGGACAACGCCCTGGTCGCCGGGCTGAAGGTCCAGTCCAGCTTCTGAACCGCCACGCCATCAGCAGAAGGCCCCGGCCCGTTCCCGGGGCAAGGAGCAGGAACCCCAGCATGCCCCCGCGTTTTCTCCCGCTCGCCCTGCTGCAGCCGTCGCTGCTGCTCTGGGGGCTGAGCGCCAGCCACGCCGCCGGCGCCGAGGACAGCGCCGTGCCCGCCGACGAGGTGTTCGCCCCGATGGTCGTCACCGGCACCTACGCGCCGGTGTCCAGCTTCGACCTGCCGTTCTCCATCGACACCGTGCAGCAGCCGCGGATCGGCGACGGCCAGCTCGGCGTGAACCTCTCCGAGGTGCTGCCGCGGGTGCCCGGCCTGGTGGTGCAGAACCGCCAGAACTACGCCCAGGACCTGCAGATTTCCTCGCGTGGCTACGGCGCCCGCTCGGCCTTCGGCATCCGCGGGCTGAAGCTGCTCAGCGACGGCATCCCGGCCAGCACCCCCGACGGCCAGGGCCAGGCGGCCACCCTCAACCTCGACGTCGCCGAGCGCATCGAAGTGCTCCGCGGCCCGGCCTCGACCCTCTACGGCAGCAACGCCGGCGGGGTGATCCAGATGTTCAGCCGCGACGGTGCCGGCCCGCCCAGGGTGGGCGCCGAGACCACCTTCGGCAGCGACGGCTTCAACAAGAACCACCTCTACGCCGAGGGCGGCAACGACAAGGCCGGCTTCCTCCTCGACGCCTCGCGCATGGATACCGACGGCTACCGCGACCACAGCGCCGCGCGCCGCGACCAGACCTTCGCCAAGCTCAACTTCAGGCCCGACGACGACAGCCGCCTGGCGCTGATCTACAGCAGCCTGGAGCAGAACGGCACCCAGGACCCGCTGGGCCAGACCTGGGATGCCTACAAGCACGACCCGCGCTCGGTGGCGTCGGTGGCCGAGACCTACAACACGCGCAAGAGCATCGACCACCAACAGTTGGGCATGAACTACGAGCGCTACTTCGGCGACGCCACCCTGCAGTTCAACCTCTACGCCGGCCAGCGCAGCGTCATCCAGTACCTGTCGATCCCCAGGGGCGTGGTCTCCAACACCCAGCGCGGCGGCGGCGTGGTGGACTTCGACCGCGAGTTCCATGGCGGCACCCTGCGCTGGATCCAGCCGGTGCAGGGGGTGCCCGGCGAGCTGACCGTCACCACCGGGGTGGACTACGACCGCAGCCGCGACGACCGCCACGGCTACCAGAACTACAGCGGCGACCTGCTGGGGGTGAAGGGCGAGCTGCGCCGCGACGAGGACGACACCGCCACCAGCCTCGACCCCTACGTGCAGGCGCGCTGGGAGCTGGGCGACTGGACCTTCGACGCCGGCCTGCGCCACAGCACCATGAAGATGGAAGTGGACGACCACTACCTGGCCAACGGCGACTCCAGCGGTTCGAAGAAGTACCAGAAGAACACCCCGTCGCTGTCGGTGATGTACGCCTTCACTCCCGAGCTGCATGGCTACGTCAGCGCCGGCAAGGGCTTCGAGACGCCGACCCAGGCCGAGATGGCCTACGCCCCGGGCCCGGTGGAAAGCTTCAACTTCGGCCTCGACCCGGCCACCAGCACCCAGTACGAGCTGGGCCTGAAGGCCAAGGTCGGCGGCAACACTCGGATCAACGCAGCGGTCTTCGAAATCCGCACCGACGACGAAATCGTCGTCGCCAGCTCCACCGGCGGCCGCACCAGCTACCAGAACGCCGGCAAGACCCTGCGCCGCGGTTTCGAACTGGGCGTGCAGAGCCAGCTCAACGAACAGTGGGACGCGACCCTCGCCTACACCCGCCTGGAGGCCACCTACGACCAGGACTTCGTCGAGGGCGGCAGCACCATCGAGAAGGGCAACCACCTGCCCGGCGTGCCCGGCAGCAGCCTCTACGGCGAGCTGGTGTGGAAGCCGCGCCAGGACATCAGCATGGGCTTCGAAGGGCAGTACCGCAGCAAGGTCTATGTTGAAGACAGCAACGAGGACAAGCCGGTGCCCAGCTACGCGGTGTTCAACTGGCGCACCCGCTTCGAACAGCGCTACGGGCCCTGGACGTTCCACCAACTGCTGCGCCTGGACAAC
The DNA here is from genome assembly GCF_036231725.1 of Pseudomonas sp. JH-2. Taxonomy (NCBI): domain Bacteria; kingdom Pseudomonadati; phylum Pseudomonadota; class Gammaproteobacteria; order Pseudomonadales; family Pseudomonadaceae; genus Pseudomonas; species Pseudomonas sp. JH-2. The sequence continues at coordinate 2,205 of NZ_JAZAQP010000059.1, forward strand.
CTGCTGGACCGCCAGTACGTCGGCTCGGTCATCGTCGGCGACAGCAACGGCCGCTACTACGAGGCCGCCCCGGGGCGCTCCTGGTACGCCGGCGCCGGCCTCGAATACCAGTTCTGAACCCAAGCAGTACCCGCTCACTGAAAGACCGAAGGAGAACACGCATGAGCACTGACGGTGCGTTTGGCAGGCCACGCCTGCTGCCGAGCCTGCTCGGACTATTGCTGCTGCTGATGGGCCTGGCCCTGCTGGCCGGCGGCGTCAAGCTGCTGAGCCTGGGCGGCTCGCTCTACTACCTGGTGGCCGGCGTGGTGCTGGTCGTGACCGGCGTGTTGCTGCTGCTCGGCCGCGCCGCCGCCATCGGCCTGTACGCGCTGTTCCTGCTGGGCAGCACCCTGTGGTCCTGGTACGAAGTGGGCCTGGACTGGTGGCAACTGGTGCCGCGCCTGGCGCTGTGGTTCGTGCTCGGCATCGTCCTGCTGCTGCCCTGGCTGCGCCGCCCGCTGCTGAGCGCAGGCCCCGCGCCCAAGGCCACCGCGCTGCTGGGCCTGGCCGTGGTGCTGGCCGGCGCCAGCGCCATCGCCTCGCAGTTCACCAACCCGGGCCGCATCGAAGGGCGCATCGACCGCGCCAGCGCCGGCGTGCCCAACGCCGCCCCGGCCCAGCCCGAGGGCGACTGGCAGGCCTACGGGCGCACCGCCTTCGGCGACCGTTACTCGCCGCTCACGCAGGTCAACCCGGACAACGTCCACCAGCTGAAGCTGGCCTGGACCTTCCGCACCGGCGACCTGCCCGGCCCGAACGACCCGGGCGAGACCACCGCGGAAAACACCCCGCTGAAGGTCAACGGCAAGCTCTACGTGTGCACCCCGCACAGCCAGGTGATCGCCCTGGACCCGGACACCGGCAAGGAACTCTGGCGCTTCGATCCCAAGCTGAGCACGCAGAACGCCGCCAACTTCAAGGGCTGGGCGCACATGACCTGCCGCGGCGTGGCCTACCACGATGAAGCCGCCTACGCCGCCAAGGCCGCCGACGGCACTACCGTCGCCAGCCCGGCGCCGGCCGCCGGCAGTTGCCCGAAACGCCTGTTCGTGCCCACCGCCGACACCCGCCTGATCGCCCTCGACGCCGACACCGGCAAGGTCTGCGAAGGCTTCGGCAACAAGGGCGAGATCGACCTGCGCGCCAACATCGGCACCTTCACCGCCGGTGGCTACTACTCCACCTCGCCGCCGGCGGTGACCCGCGACCTGGTGATCATCGGCGGCCACGTCACCGACAACGTCTCCACCGACGAGCCCTCCGGGGTGATCCGCGCCTACGATGTGCGCGACGGCCACCTGGTGTGGAACTGGGACAGCGGCAACCCGGACGCCACCGCGCCCATCGCCGCCGACAAGACCTACACCCGCAACTCGCCGAACATGTGGTCGGTGGCCAGCGTCGACGAGAAGCTCGGCCTGGTCTACCTGCCCATGGGCAACCAGATGCCCGACCAGTGGGGCGGCAACCGCACCCCCGAGGCCGAGAAGTTCAGCGCCGGCGTCACCGCCCTGGACATCGATACCGGCAAGGTGCGCTGGACCCACCAGTTCACCCACCACGACCTGTGGGACATGGACGTGGGCGGCCAGCCGACCCTGGTCGACCTGAAGACCGCCGACGGCATCAGGCCGGCGCTGCTGGCCTCGACCAAGCAGGGCAGTATCTACGTGCTCGACCGCCGCACCGGCGAGGCCATAGTGCCGATCAACGAAACCCCGGTGCCCCAGGGCGCGGTGGAAGGCGACCACACCGCGCCAACGCAGCCGATGTCCGAACTGAACTTCATGCCCACCACCCTGCAAGAGAAGGACATGTGGGGCGTGACGCCGTTCGACCAGATGCTCTGCCGCCTGGACTTCAAGTCGCTGCGCTACGAGGGCATCTACACCCCGCCGTCGCTGCAGGGCTCGCTGGTGTTCCCGGGCAACTTCGGGGTGTTCGACTGGGGCGGCGTATCGGTCGACCCGGTGCGTCAGATCATGTTCGTCAACCCCGACTACATGGCCTTCAAATCCACGCTGGTGCCGAGCGAGGAAGTCGCCGGGGGCCCTGCGCGCAAGAGCGAGACCGAGGGCGTGCAGCCCAACGCCGGCGCGCCCTACGGCGTGATCATGGCGCCCTTCCTGTCGCCCGTCGGCCTGCCGTGCCAGGCCCCGGCCTGGGGCTACGTGGCGGCGGTCGACCTGACCACCCACAAGGTGATCTGGAAACACAAGAACGGCACCGTGCGCGACAGCTCGCCGGTCCCGCTGCCGCTGACCATGGGCGTGCCCAGCCTCGGCGGCCCGATCACCACCGCCAGCGGCCTGGGCTTCCTCAGCGGCACCCTGGACCAGTACCTGCGCGCCTACGACCTGCGCGACGGCAAGGTCCTCTGGGAAGGCCGCCTGCCGGCCGGCGCGCAGACCACGCCGATGACCTACACCGGCAAGGACGGCAAGCAGTACGTGCTGGTCATGGCGGGTGGGCATGGTTCCCTCGGCACCCGCCAGGGCGACTACGTGATGGCCTTCGCGCTGCCGGATTGAGGGCACGGGCGCGGCAATGAAAAACGCCCGCGGAGCGATCCGCGGGTGTTTTCGTTTGGCTGGCGCGGCTTTGCAGGGCGGCACCGAGCGGCATAGGGCCAAGGTCAAACGGCGGATAACGCGGAGCGTTATTCGCCCTACGACAAGCCCGCCATGGGTGTAGGGCGGATAACCGTTCGCGGTTATCCGCCGTCGGCCTCAATGCCGTTCCGCTGCCTGCACTTCCAGTGAAAGGTCCCCGGCCCAGTCCGTGGGGTAGATGCCTTCGGCAACGGCTCGGTGGAAGGTCGAGAATGGCCAGTCCTTCACCGCCGTGACCAGCCCGTGTTTCAACGGATTGACATGGATGTAGTCGAAGTGCCGCCGGTAGTCGGCATGGTCGCGGATCAGGTGTTCCCAATAGCGTGCCTGCCAGATTCCCCGCTGGCCGCGCAGGCGCTGCGCGGCGGAAAGCCATTCTCCCGGGGTGATGTGACGGGCGAAGCCGGATTTGATGACCTTCCAGCGGGTGGCGTAGTCGGTGTCGCCCGGCGGAAGTGTCCACAGGCAATGCATGTGTTCGGGGAGTACGACCCATGCGTCGATACGGAACGGATGCCGGCGCCGGGCCTTGGCGACGACCTGGCGGAGCAGGGTTATCTCCCGCACCAGCAGGTCCGAATGGCGGTCGCGCAGTGTAACGGTGAAGAAGTAGGTGCCGCCGGGAATCCAGGCGCGTCGGTAGTTCGGCATCGGCGGTCCTCCCTGTGCTCTGCCATGGGGCAGGGTAACTGGGCGGACGGCGGATAACGCGGAGCGTTATTCGCCCTACAAGAAACTCGGACCTGGCGTAGGGCGAATAACCGTTCGCGGTTATCCGCCGCTTCACCTTTCTTGTCGGCAACTTCGTGGTTGGGCTTGGGGCGGCTTCGTGCTTGGCACCGAGCGGCATGGGGCCGAGGTTAAACGGCGGATAACGCGGAGCGTTATTCGCCCTACGGCAAGCCCATCGTGGGGGGTGTTACCACTGCGCCTGCGTCGCCAGGCCGATCAGTTCGCGCAGCCCGCCGATGCCCAGCTTGCGGTACAGGCGCTTGACGTAGGTGGCGGCGCTGGAGGGGCGTACGCCCAGTTGCGTGGCGATGGCGTCGGTGTCGGCGCCGGTCAGCATCAGGCGCAGCAGTGTCTGTTCGCGCAGGGTCAGGCCCGGCTGGCGGGCGGTTACGCGTTCGGCCAGCAGCAGGGGGAGTTCGTTGGCCTGCAGCCAGGCCTGGTAGTGCAGGCGCACGGCCTGGATCAGCAGCGGCGCCAGGGTTTGCAGGTAGTCCATCTCGCGGGCGGAGAAGTGCCCGTGCTCGCGGCCGCGGTAGAAGTTCAGCGACAGCCAGCGTTCGTTCTCGCAGTGCGTCAGCAGGGCCACGCGCTCGCTGATGCGCGGCTGCTCGTAGCACACGCGGCGGTACTCGGGATGGGCGATGTCGTCGATGCCCTGGCGCTGCACCAGGATGCGCTCGGCCGGGCCGCCGTGGGCCATGGCCTGCTGGTTGCCGTCCTGGCTGTAGAAGCGTTCGGCGTAGTTGTGGGAGATGCGCGGCAGGGCCACGTCGCGGGCGCGGTCGGCGAAGGAGAACACCTGCGGGTTGCGCCGCGGCGCGTAGGCGAAGATGGTGCACTGCGCCAGGGGCACGCCGGGGCCGATCAGCTGCAGCAGGTCGGCGGCCAGGGTGCGGCTGCGGTTGCCGCCGACGCGGGCGAACAGGCTGGCGGCGTGGCCGAGGTTCAGGCTGTGCTCGACGCTGCCGGCGCGCAGGGGCCAGTACTGCATCGCGACATCCCTCCGGGGTTCTGGTGGTTGCGGGCGCCGGCCACTGTAGCACCCCCGGCCGCCGCCGTGGCGGACCGGGGATCGGCCGGGCTCAGAGGTCCAGCAGGGCGGCCTCGGTCAGTTCGGCGAAGCGCGCGGGGTCGGCCAGGGCCTCGGCGGCGAGCAGCGCCAGCTTGACCAGGAACAGCTCGCGCTGCCCCTCGGGCGCGCGGTCCAGGGTGTCGGCCAGTTGCTCGTAGACGGTTTCCAGCCCGGCGAGGGTCAGTGTCTGCATGGTGGTTTCCTCAGGCGTTGCCCAGTGCGGTGTGGATGGCCCGGCCCAGCGCGGCGCCGCTCAATTGCCGCCAGCGCGCGCAGACGTGCTGGTCGGGGCGCGCCAGGTAGGCGCAGCCCGGTTGCGCGCCGTATTTGTCGCGCAGGTGGCCGTCGGCGTCGGCGAGGCTGAGGTCGGCGCCGTCCACCGCGTCGGCCGCGCCGATGGCCAGGATGCGCAGCGGGATGCCGCGCTCGCGCAGGGCCGCGGCCTGGGCCCGGAGGTCTTCGGGCAGTTCGCCGGCCTCGGTGAAGTACAGCAGGTGGAAGGCGGCGCCCAGGTGGTCGAACAGGTAGTCGTCCTCGCCCAGGCGGATGTTCGGCAGCGGCGCGCCCTGGCGCGGGCCGGCGGGGAACTGCGCATCGTCGTCGTCACGGCAGTTCAGCGGCGAGTCGGCGTAGTCGTGGGGCCGCGAGGTGCGCCAGTGGTACAGCGGGCGGACGAAGGCCTGGCTCAGCGACAGCGACAGCACGGCGTCGCGCACCAGGCGCTGGCCGGGCGTGGGCGGGGTCATGAAGCGGGTGCTCTTGCCGGCCTCGGCGATGATCTCCCGCGCCGCGCCGACGCGTTCGTGGCTGTAGGAGGGCAGCAGCGCCGGGCCGGCCAGGCCCTTGAGCGCCAGGGCCAGTTTCCAGGCCAGGTCGTTGCAGTCCTGGAAACCGGTGTTGGCCCCGCGCACGCCGAAGATCGGCAGCAGGTGCGCGGCGTCGCCGGTGAAGATCACCCGCTGCTGGATGTAGTCCGGCAGGGTCAGCGCGCGGGCGGAGTACACCGAGCACCAGTCCAGCTCCCACTGCGGCTCCCGCACGCCCACCAGGGCCAGTTGCGCGTCGATGCGTGCGCGCAGCGACTCGGGCGCCAGGGCCTGCTCCGGCGTCTCGCCGGCCGGCAGCTGGTAGTCGATGCGCCAGATGTCGCCGGGCTCGCGGTGCATCAGCACGGTGTTGCCGGGGTTCCACGGCGGGTCGAAGAAGGCCAGGCGCTCGGTGGGCAGGTCGAGGCGGATGCGGATGTCGGCGATCACGAAGCGGCCCTCGTAGGCCGCGCCTTCGAGCTTCAGCCCGAGCAGCGCGCGCAGGGCCGAGCGCGCCCCGTCGGCGGCGATCACCCACTGGCCTTCCAGGGCGTAGGGGCCGGCGGGGGTGTCCACTTCCAGGCGCGCATGGTCCGCGGCCTGGGCGAGGGCGGTCACCTTGTTGCCCCAGCGCAGCTCGATCAGCGGGTTGGCCTGGGCGGCCTCCACCAGGTACTGCTCCAGGCAGGGCTGCTGCAGGTTGGTCATGGGGGCGAAGCGGTCGTCCGCGTCCTGCGGCGCCTCCATGCGGAACACCAGCTGGTTGCGGTAGAAGGAGTTGCCGAAGCGCCAGCCCAGCCCGGCCGCGGTCACCCGGTCGGCCACGCCCACCTGCTGGAGGATTTCCATCGAGCGGCGGGTGAAGACGATGGCGCGGCTGCCCTCGCTGACCTGCTGCTCGGCCTCGAGCAGCACCGAGGGGATGCCGTAGCGGGCCAGGTTCAGTGCGGTGGCCAGGCCGATGGGCCCGGCGCCGACGATGACCACGGCATGCCGCTCGGCCTGCGCGGCGCCCACGGTGGCGGTGAAGGCGGGGTGGACCTGGTAGTCGAAATACAGCGAGCGCCGGGGCTCGGCGGAAGGGCAGTGCATCGCGGTGCGTCTCCGGGATTATTGTGCTTGTGGGCGGATTCGCCGACGACTCTAATCCCCGCGCGCGGCCGGGATGTCCCCACAAGGGGACAACTTGCGCCGCGCCCCGCGAGCCTCTTCCTGAACGGGCGTTGTGGAATTCTCGCGGAACCTGTCTACGCTCAGTTCTTGCACCGAAACGGTGCCACGATAACGAAAGCAGCAACATCAACCGTGATTGGCCTGGGTGCAATGTCGTGGGTTGTGGACCGGTAGCCGCCGGTCATCGGGAATTGCCGCAGGCCTGCAGAGCAAGCGCCATTCGAGGCGCTCGCCAGGGACTGCGTGCGCATGGTTACGACCGCTCCCGCCCGGGACCAGTACCGGGCACTCGGCTTGTCGACGCTGGCGTTCACCCTTTGCTTCGCCGTGTGGACGCTGTTCTCCATCCTCGGTCTGCAGATCAAGGACGAGTACGGGTTGTCCGACACCCAGCTCGGCCTGCTGATGGCCACGCCGGTGCTGACCGGCTCGGTCTCGCGGATCTTCCTCGGCCTGTGGACCGACCGCTACGGCGGGCGCTGGGTGTTCGGCCTGCTGATGCTGACCTCGGCGCTGTGCGTCTACCTGCTGACCTTCGCCGGCAACTTCTACACGCTGCTGCTGGCGGCGCTGGGCGTGGGCCTGGCCGGCGGCGGCTTCATCGTCGGCACGGCCTACACCTCCGCCTGGTTCGAGCCGGGGCGCCAGGGTACCGCGCTGGGCATCTTCGGCGCCGGCAACGTCGGCGCCGGCATCACCAACTTCGCCGCGCCCTTCCTGCTGCTGGCCTTGGGCTGGCGCGGCGCCGCCCTGGTGTACGCCGCGGTGCTGGCGGCCATGGGCGTGGCCTTCCTGCTGCTGGCCAAGTCCGACCCGCAGAGCGAATCGCGCAGGAACCAGCCGGTCCCGCTGGCCGAGCAATTGGCGCCGCTGGCGGAACTGCGCGTATGGCGCTTCTCGCTGTACTACTTCTTCGTCTTCGGCGCCTTCGTCGCCCTGGCCCTGTGGCTGCCGCACTACCTGATGCAGGTGTTCGGCCTGGGCCTGGCCAGCGCCGGGGTGATAGCCGCGCTGTACACGGTGCCGGCGTCGCTGTTCCGCATCCTCGGCGGCTGGCTGTCCGACCGCTACGGCGCGCGCCGGGTGATGTACTGGACCCTCGGCATGTCGGCGCTGTGCACCTTCCTGCTCAGCTACCCGCCGACCCGCTACACGGTCACCGGGGTGCGCGGCGACATCGAGTTCGCCCTGCACATGAGCCTGGCCGGCTTCATCCTGCTGATCGTGGTGCTGGGCTTCTTCATGTCCCTGGGCAAGGCCGCGGTGTTCAAGCACATCCCCAGCTACTACCCGCAGCACGTGGGCGTGGTGGGTGGCCTGGTGGGCATGATCGGCGGCCTCGGCGGCTTCTTCCTGCCGCTGACCTTCGGCATGCTCAACGATGTGCTGGGCGTGTGGCAGAGCTGTTTCATGCTGCTGTTCCTGATCGCCGCCGGCGCCCTGGCATGGATGCACTACGCCATCCGCATGGCCGAGCGCGTGGAGTGGGCAGAGCGGCGCGAGACCCGCGACCTGCCGGAACTGTCCACCCCCAGCAGCTTCGTGCTGCTGGACTGGCACCCGGAGGACGCCGCGTTCTGGGAGGCCAAGGGCAAGCGCATCGCCACGCGCAACCTGTGGATCTCCATCCCCAACCTGCTGCTGGCCTTCGCCATCTGGATGGTCTGGTCGGTGGTGGTGGCCAAGCTGCCGCTGGCCGGCTTCGGCTACACGGCCAACCAGCTGTTCTGGCTGGCGGCGCTGCCCGGGCTGTCGGGCGCCACCCTGCGCATCTTCTACAGCTTCATGGTGCCGATCTTCGGCGGCCGGCGCTGGACCGCGCTGTCCACCGCCTCGCTGCTGGTGCCGGCGCTGTGGATCGGCTTCGCCGTGCAGAACCCGGATACGCCCTACCTGATCATGCTGATCCTCGCCCTGCTGTGCGGCCTGGGCGGCGGCAACTTCTCCTCGAGCATGGCCAACATCTCGTTCTTCTTCCCCAAACAGGCCAAGGGCGCGGCCATGGGCCTGAACGCCGGGCTGGGCAACCTGGGCGTGAGCGTCATGCAGTTCCTGGTGCCGCTGGCGATCACCCTGGCGGTGTTCGGCGGCCTGGGCGGCGAGCCGCAGGTGACCGCCGCCGGCACCCCGCTGTGGCTGCAGAACGCCGGCTTCATCTGGGTGCCGTTCATCATCGCCGCGACCCTCGCCGCCTGGTTCGGGATGAACGACATCGCCAGCGCCAAGTCCTCGTTCAGCGACCAGTTGGCGATCTTCAAGCGCAAGCACACCTGGCTGATGAGCGTGCTCTACACCGGCACCTTCGGCAGCTTCATCGGCTTCTCCGCCGGCTTCCCGCTGCTGGCCGGGCACCTGTTCCCGCAGATCGACGTGCTGCGCTTCGCCTTCCTCGGCCCGCTGATCGGCGCCTTGAGCCGCGCCTTCTCCGGCGGCCTGGCCGACCGTTTCGGCGGCGGGCGCATCAGCCTCTGGGTGTTCGTCGCCATGGCCGCGTGCGTCGGCGGCGTGCTGTTCTTCATCGGCATCAAGGACCAGCCGGGGGCCTTCTGGGGCTTCCTGGCCATGTTCCTGCTGCTGTTCTTCTTCTCCGGGGTCGGCAACGCCAGCACCACGCAGATGATCCCGGCGATCTTCCGCATCCAGACGCCGCGCCTGTTCCCCGGGCTGCCCGCCGAGCAGCAGGCGCTGCAGAGCGAGAAGGAGTCCGCCGCCGCGGTGGGCTTCATCTCGGCGGTGGCGGCCTACGGCGGCTTCTTCATCCCGAAGTCGTTCGGCAGTTCGTTCGACCTGACCGGTGGGCCGGAGTGGGCGCTCTACGGCTTCATCGTCTTCTACGCCCTGTGCATCGTGGTGACCTGGTTCTACTACACCCGCCGTAACGCCGAGGTGAGCTGCTAGCCGCCCGGCCCGCGCCGAGGAGGAGAGAAATGAGTTACTTCATCGACCGCCTGCGCTACCTGGTCAAACGCCCGCCGGCATTCGCCGGCGGCCACGGCGAGACCCGCGACGAGAGCCGCGCCTGGGAGGACGGCTACCGGCAGCGCTGGCAGTTCGACAAGATCGCCCGCTCCACCCACGGGGTGAACTGCACCGGCTCGTGCAGCTGGAAGATCTACGTGAAGAACGGCCTGGTCACCTGGGAAACCCAGCAGACCGACTACCCGCGCACCCGCCCGGACCTGCCCAACCACGAGCCGCGCGGCTGCCCGCGCGGGGCCAGCTACTCCTGGTACCTGTACAGCGCCAACCGGCTGAAGTACCCGCTGGTGCGCAAGGCGCTGATCCAGCTGTGGCGCGAGGCGCTGGCCAGCCACGCCGACCCGGTGCTGGCCTGGGCGAGCATCGTCGAGGACCCGCAGAAGGCCAGGCAGTACAAGTCCATCCGCGGCCGCGGCGGCTTCGTGCGCAGCGACTGGGACGAGTTGCAGACGCTGGTCGCCGCGGCCAACGTCTACACGGTGAAGACCTATGGCCCGGACCGCGTCGCCGGCTTCTCGCCGATCCCGGCCATGTCCATGGTCAGCTACGCCTCGGGCACCCGCTACCTGTCGCTGATCGGCGGGGTATGCCTGAGCTTCTATGACTGGTACTGCGACCTGCCTCCCGCCTCGCCGCAGGTGTGGGGCGAGCAGACCGACGTGCCCGAGTCCGCCGACTGGTACAACTCCGGCTACCTCATCGCCTGGGGCAGCAACGTGCCGCAGACGCGCACCCCCGACGCGCACTTCTTCACCGAGGTGCGCTACAAGGGCACCAAGACCGTGGCCATCACCCCGGACTACGCGGAAATCTCCAAGCTCTGCGACGAGTGGATGAGCGCCAAGCAGGGCACCGACGCGGCCCTGGCCATCGCCATGGGCCAGGTGATCTTCAGGGAATTCCACCTGGAGAACCCGCGGAGCTATTTCACCGACTACGCGCGCCGCTACACCGACCTGCCGATCCTGGTGGAGCTGGAGCCGCGCGCCGAAGGCGGCCTGGTCCCCGGCAAGCAGCTGCGCGCCAGCGACTTCGCCGACAACCTGGCCCAGGCCAACAACCCCGAGTGGAAGACCCTGGCCTGGGACGAGGCCGGCGAGCGCCTGGTGGTGCCGCGCGGCTCCATCGGCTTCCGCTGGGGCGAGTCCGGCCACTGGAATCTGGAGCCGGTGGACGCCGAGGGCCGCGAGGTACGCCTGGCGCTGTCGCTGCTGGGCCGCCACGATGAAGTGGCGCGGGTGGCCTTCCCGTACTTCGGCGGCATCGAGCGCAAGCACTTCCCCAACGTGCCCGTGCGCGAGGTGCTCTACCACCACGTGCCAGCCAAGCGCCTGCAGCTGGCCGACGGCCGCGAGGTGCTGGCGGCCAGCGTGTTCGACCTGATGGCCGCCAACTACGGCATCGACCGCGGCCTGCAGCCCACCGTGGGCGGCGCCGGCGAGGACGACGGCGCCAGCGACTACGGCCAGCTCAAGCCCTACACCCCGGCCTGGCAGGAGGCGATCACCGGGGTGCCGGCGGCGCAGATGATCCGCATCGCCCGCGAGTTCGCCGAGAACGCCGACAAGACCCACGGCCGCTCCATGATCATCGTCGGCGCCGGGATGAACCACTGGTACCACATGGACATGAACTACCGCGGGCTGATCAACATGCTGATCCTCTGCGGCTGCATCGGCCAGAGCGGCGGCGGCTGGTCGCACTACGTCGGCCAGGAGAAGCTGCGCCCGCAGACCGGCTGGACGCCCCTGGCCTTCGCCCTGGACTGGCACCGCCCGCCGCGGCACATGAACGGCACCTCGTTCTTCTACAACCACTCCAGCCAGTGGCGCTACGAGAAGCTGGAGGTGAAGGAACTGCTCTCGCCCCTGGCCCGGCCGCAGGACTTCAGCGGCAGCCTGGTGGACTTCAACGTGCGCGCCGAGCGCATGGGCTGGCTGCCCTCGGCGCCGCAGCTGGGCACCAACCCGCTGCGCCTGGCCGCCGCGGCCCAGGCCGCCGGCAAGAGCACCGCCGACTACGTGGTGGAACAGCTCAGGAGCGGCCAGCTGCGCTTCGCCAGCGAGGACCCGGACAACCCGCAGAACCACCCGCGCAACCTGTTCGTCTGGCGCTCCAACCTGCTGGGCAGCTCGGGCAAGGGCCACGAGTACATGCTCAAGTACCTGCTGGGCACCAGGAACGGCGTGCTCGGCAAGGACCTGGGCGAGGCTGGAAAGCAGAAGCCCGAGGAAGTGCTGTGGAAGGACGAGCCCATCGAGGGCAAGCTCGACCTGCTGGTGACCCTGGACTTCCGCATGTCCACCACCTGCCTGTACTCCGACGTGGTGCTGCCGACGGCGACCTGGTACGAGAAGGACGACCTCAACACCTCGGACATGCACCCCTTCATCCACCCGCTCACCGCCGCCACCGACCCGGCCTGGGAAGCGCGCAGCGACTGGCAGATCTACGACGGCATCGCCCGCGCCTTCTCGCGCCTGTGCGTCGGCCATCTGGGCGAGGAAACCGACCTGGTGACCCTGCCGCTGCAGCACGACAGCCCCGGCGAACTGGCCCAGGCGCAGGTGCGCGACTGGAAGAAGGGCGAGTGCGAGCCCATCCCCGGCAAGACCATGCCCTCGCTGATCGAGGTCAAGCGCAACTACCCGGAAACTTACGAGCGCTTCAGCTCCGTCGGCCCGCTGCTGGACACCCTGGGCAACGGCGGCAAGGGCATCGCCTGGCAGACCCAGGAAGAGGTCGAGCTGCTCGGCAAGCTCAACTACCGCAAGCTCGACGGCTCCGCCCAGGGCCGGCCGTGCCTGGCCTCGGCGGTGGATGCGGCGGAGATGATCCTCACCCTGGCCCCGGAAACCAACGGCCAGGTGGCGGTCAAGGCCTGGGCCGCGCTGTCGAAGATCACCGGGCGCGACCACACCCACCTGGCGCGGCCCAAGCAGGAAGAGAAGATCCGCTTCCGCGACCTGGTGGCGCAGCCGCGCAAGATCATCTCCAGCCCCACCTGGTCGGGCCTGGAGGACGAGCACGTGAGCTACAACGCCTGCTACACCAACGTCCACGAGCTGATCCCCTGGCGCACCCTGACCGGCCGCCAGCAGTTCTACCAGGACCACCCCTGGATGCGCGCCTTCGGCGAGAGCCTGATGGTCTACCGCCCGCCCATCGACACCAAGGCCGCGGCCAGCGTCGCCGAGCCGCGCAGCAACGGCAACCCGGAAATCGCCCTGAACTGGCTGACGCCGCACCAGAAGTGGGGCATCCACTCCACCTACAGCGACAACCTGCTGATGCAGACGCTGTCGCGCGGCGGGCCCATCGTCTGGATCAGCGAGGACGACGCGCGCGCCATCGGCGTGGTCGACAACGACTGGATCGAGCTCTACAACGCCAACGGCGCCATCGCCGCGCGGGCGGTGGTCAGCCAGCGGGTGCGCCCGGGCATGGCGATGATGTACCACGCCCAGGAGCGCATCCTCAACGTGCCCGGCTCCGAGCTCACCGGCACCCGCGGCGGCATCCACAACTCGGTGACGCGGGTGTGCCCCAAGCCGACCCACATGATCGGCGGCTACGCCCAGCTGTCCTACGGCTTCAACTACTACGGCACCGTTGGCTCCAACCGCGACGAGTTCGTCATCGTGCGCAAGATGAAACGCATCGACTGGCTCGACGGCGAAGGCAACGACTACCAGCAGGAGGCGGTGAAATGAAGATCCGTTCCCAGGTCGGCATGGTCCTGAACCTCGACAAGTGCATCGGCTGCCACACCTGCTCGGTCACCTGCAAGAACGTCTGGACCAGCCGCGAAGGCATCGAGTACGCCTGGTACAACAACGTCGAGACCAAGCCCGGCATCGGCTACCCCAAGGAATGGGAGAACCAGAAGAAGTGGAACGGCGGCTGGGTGCGCAACGCCGACGGCTCCATCAACCCGCGCATCGGCGGCAAGTGGCGGGTGCTGGCGAACATCTTCGCCAACCCCGACCTGCCGCAGATCGACGACTACTACGAACCCTTCACCTTCGACTACCAGCACCTGCACAGCGCCGCCCAGGGCGAGCACCAGCCGGTGGCGCGGCCGCGCTCGCTGATCAGCGGGCTGCGCATGGACAAGGTGGAGTGGGGGCCGAACTGGGAAGAACTGCTGGGCACCGAGTTCGCCAAGCGGCGCAAGGACATCAACTTCGAGCAGGTCCAGGCCGACATCTACGGGCAGTTCGAAAACACCTTCATGATGTACCTGCCGCGCCTGTGCGAGCACTGCCTGAACCCGGCGTGCGTGGCCTCGTGCCCCAGCGGGGCGATCTACAAGCGCGAGGAGGACGGCATCGTCCTGATCGACCAGGACAAGTGCCGCGGCTGGCGCATGTGCATCAGTGGCTGCCCGTACAAGAAGATCTACTACAACTGGAAGAGCGGCAAATCCGAGAAGTGCATCTTCTGCTACCCGCGCATCGAGACCGGCCAGCCGACCGTCTGCTCGGAGACCTGCGTGGGGCGCATCCGCTACCTCGGCGTGCTGCTCTACGACGCCGATCGCATCGAGGAAGTGGCCGCCTCGGCCGATGACCGCGACCTCTACCACCGCCAGTGCGAGATCTTCCTCGACCCCCACGACCCGCAGGTGATCGAGCAGGCGCGCAAGGACGGCGTGCCCGACAGCGTCATCGCCGCCGCCCAGGCCTCGCCGGTGTACAAGCTGGCCATCGACTGGCAGCTGGCCCTGCCGCTGCACCCGGAGTACCGCACCCTGCCCATGGTCTGGTACGTGCCGCCGCTGTCGCCCATCCAGTCCGCCGCCGAGGCCGGCCACGTGGAATTCGACGGCGTGCTGCCGAAGATCGAATCGCTGCGCATCCCCGTGCGCTACCTGGCCAACATGCTCACCGCGGGGGAGGAGGCGCCGGTGGTGCTGGCCCTCAAGCGGCTGATGGCCATGCGCGTGTACATGCGCGCCAAGCACGTGGACGGTACCCTCAACAGCGAAGTGTTGCAGCAGGTCGGCCTGAGCCAGCGCCAGGTGGAGGAGATGTACCGCTACCTGGCCATCGCCAACTACGAGGACCGCTTCGTCATCCCCACCGGGCACCGCGAGGCCCTGCCCGACGCCTATGCCGAGCGCAGCGGCTGCGGCTTCACCTTCGGCAACGGCTGCCACGGCGGCAACAGCGAGGTCAGCCTGTTCGGCGGCAGCAAGCAGACCACCACCCTGGTCAAGCCGGTGCAGACCTTCGACCCGGTGGAGGACAGCCGCCATGGATGAGCGCCAGCCCGAGGGCCTGCTGAGCCTGCGCGTGCTGGCCCGGCTGCTCGACTACCCCTGCGCCGAACTGCAGGCGGCGGCTGGCGAACTGGCCGCCATCCTCGGCGCCGAGACGCGCCTGCCCACCGCGCTGCGCGAGCGCCTGCGGAAGTGGTGCCGGCGCCTGGCGCAAAGCGAACTGCTCGACTTGCAGGAGGCCTACGTCGAACTCTTCGACCGCAGCCGCTCGGTCTCGCTGCTGCTGTTCGAGCACGTCCACGGCGAATCCCGCGGCCGCGGCCAGGCCATGGTCGACCTGCTGGCCGAGTACCAGGCCGCCGGCTTCCAGCTCGACGCCCGCGAGCTGCCCGACCACCTGCCGCTGTTCCTCGAATACCTCTCCACCCGCAGCCACGCGGAGATCGGCCAGTGGCTGGGCGACATCCAGCACATACTCGCGCTGCTCGCCGCGCGCCTGGAAGAGCGCGGCGCCGACCACGCCCTGGTGCCCCACGCGCTGCTGGCGCTGATCGGCCGCAGCGAACTGATCCAGCAGCAGCGCCCGGCGGTGGAAGGGGAGGCGCCGGACGACACCCCGCAAGCCCTGGACGCGGTCTGGGAAGAGGAAATCGTCCGCTTCAACGCCGACTCCGACCAGGACTGCAGCCTGCAGTCCGCCGAGGGCCGGCGCCTGGCCGAGCGCAAGTACGAAGCGGTCCCGCAGGTCATCCAGGTCCTGCCGACCACCCCGCCGCCCCTGGCGGACGGCCAATGAACGGAGGCTCACCATGTTCGAAGACTACGTTCTGCACCTGCTCTACGGTTACTACCCCTACCTGGCCGGCACCGTGTTCCTGCTCGGCAGCCTGCTGCGCTATGACTACGGCCAGTACACCTGGAAGACCGGCTCCAGCCAGCTGCTCTCCAGCCGCCACATGCGCCTGGCCAGCAACCTGTTCCACATCGGCATCCTGGCGATCTTCTTCGGCCACCTGGTCGGCCTGCTGACCCCGCACTGGGTCTACGAGCCGTTTCTTTCCGCCGGCCACAAGCAGCTCATGGCCATCGTCTTCGGCGGCATTGCCGGGGTGCTCTGCGTGATCGGCGGCGCCATGCTGCTGTGGCGGCGGCTGTTCAACCCGCGGGTACGGGCCTCGTCCAGCTTCATGGACAACCTGATCATCGCGCTGTTGCTGCTGCAGGCCTGCCTGGGGCTGATCACCATCTTCTTCTCGCTGCACCACCTGGACGGCGAGATGATGCTGGCCCTGGCCGGCTGGGCGCAGTCCATCGTGTTCTTCCGCGGCGACGCGGCCAGCTTCCTGATCGGCACGCCGCTGATCTTCAAGATCCACATCTTCCTCGGCCTGACCATCATCCTGCTGTTCCCCTTCACCCGCCTGGTGCACGTCTGGAGCATCCCCCTGGGCTACTTCGGGCGTAACTACCAGATCGTCCGCCGGCGCGGCTGAGGAGCGAAGCCATGGCCCAAATGATCGCCGTCGAGAACCTGCCGGACGAACCCGTCGCGGTGATCCGCGTCGGCAGCGCCCGGCTCAGCGAAGCCGACATCGCCCGGGAAACCCCCTTCCACCCGGCCGCCTCCCTGGCCGAGGCGCAACTGCAGGCGGCCCGCGCCCTGGTGGTGCGCGAACTGCTCGGGCAAAGGGCCGCCAGCCTCGGCCTGCTGCCTGCGGGCGAACTGGCGGAGGAGGGCGCCGACCAGGCCGTGGCGGCGCTGCTGGAGCGCGAACTGCAAGTCCCCGAGCCCGACGAGGAGGCCTGCCGGCGCTACTTCGAAACCCACCGCGAACGCTTCGCCGAGCCGGCCCGGGTCAAGGTCCGCCACATCCTCCTGCCCGCCGCCCCGGACGACGCCAGCGCCCGCGACGCCCACTACCACCTGGGCGAAAAACTGCTGCGCGAACTGCACCGCGACCCGCAACGCTTCACCGAACTGGCCCAACGCCACTCGGCCTGCCCGTCGAAGGAAGAAGGCGGCGACCTGGGCTGGCTAAGCGCCGGGCAAACCGTGGCCGAACTCGACCAGGCCCTGCAGCGCCTGCCCCCGGGCCTGCACGACCGCCCCCTGGCCTCGCGCTACGGCTGGCACCTGGTGAGCATCGACGACCGCCGCGAAAGCAAGCCGCTGCCCTACGTCCAGGTCAGCGCCCGCGTGCGCCACAGCCTGCGCGAGGAAGCCACCCGCCAGGCCCTGCGCCAATACCTGCTGGCGCTGGAAAAGGAAATAGGCGTGAAGGGCATCACCCTCGACGACAGCCCCGAACACGGCGCCCGGTCGTGACGTAGGGCGTATAACCGTTCGCGGTTATACGCCGCTACACCTTCCTTGCCGGCGACTCCGTGGTCGAGCCTGGCGCGGCTCCGACGGCGGCTCCGTGCCCGGCACCGAGCGGAATGCGACCGAGGTCAAACGGCGGATAACGCCGGAGGCGTTATTCGCCCTACGCCAGGCCACCCGTAGGGCGTACAACCGTTCGCGGTTGTACGCCGTTGGCCATGCTACCGGGGCGCCTGGCTCCACCCTGTAGGAGCGCGCCCTGCGCGCGAATCGCGGGCAGGGCCCGCTCCTAAAGTCCGCAATGAGGCACGGAGCTTCCCCGTAGGAGCGGACTCCGTCCGCGATCGGCGGATAACGCCAGGCCTGCCGGTGACGTAGGGCGAATAACCGTTCGCGGTTATCCGCCGCTACACCTTCCTTGTCGGCAACTCCGTGGTTGAGCCTGGCGTGGTTCCGACAGCGGCTCCGTGCCCGGTACCGAGCGGAATGCGGCCAAGGTCAAACGGCGGATAACGCCGGAGGCGTTATTCGCCCTACGCCAGGCCACCCGTAGGGCGTACAACCGCTCGCGGTTGTACGCCGTTGGCCATGCTACCGGGGCGCCTGGCTCCACCCTGTAGGAGCGCGCCCTGCGCGCGAATCGCGGGCAGGGCCCGCTCCTACAGTCCGCAACGAGGCACGGCGTTTCCCGTAGGAGCGAAATCCTGGGAACCCAACACCCGCCGCACCCCGGCCGGTCGGTTCACCAGAGCCTGATGGTGTAGTCGATGTTTATCCGCGTCTCGTTGTCGCTTCGGAACGTGGCGTTCGCATTCTGCTGGTTCCGGTAGAAGGTCTCTCGCAACCGGAACGCCAGGCCCTTCGCGGGGCCGGACTGGATGACGTAGGCCAGTTCGAAGTCCTTCGAGGACTCGCTGAGGCTGCCGCCGCCCAGCGCGGGCAGGTCGATGCTGTCGCCGTGCAGGTAGCGCGCCATGCCGGTGAGGCCCGGTATGCCCGAGGCGGCGAAGTCGTAGTCGTACCTCAGCGTCCAGGTGCGCTCCCTGGGGTTCACGAAGTCCGCGCTCAGGGTACCGTCGCTCAGCACGATGGGCTCGCCGCCGGCGAGGTAGGGAAAGGCGGTATCGCCGAACTGGCGCATGTAGCCGACGCCCAGGCTGTGGCCGCCCCACAGGTAGCTGAACATGCCGCCCACGTTCAGGTTGTCGACCTTCCCGGCCTTGGCCTGGCCATCATCGCGGCTGTCGAATACGCGGATATCCGACTTGAGCCTGCCTTCGCCCAACGGCAGCCAATGGAGCGCGCCCAGGAAGTCCTGGGTATAGATGTCCCGCAGTTCCGCATGGAACAGGCGCAAGGTCAGGTTGTCCGTCCAGCGATAGTCGCCGCCATAGAAGTCGAAACGCTCGGAGGTCGCCCCGGGCTGGAAACGGCCATTGGGCGAGGCCAGTGCGAGCGGCTGGTAATCGGTGGAGTCCCGCTGGTTGACCCGGTCCATTCGCCCCGCATGAAGCGTCAGCCCGTCCAGCTCGTCGGAGATCATGTAGACCCCGCGGAACGACTGCGGCAGAAGCCGGGCAGGGCTTGCGTAGATCACCGGCAGCGAGGGGAACTGCGTTCCTGCCGACACTTTGGTTTTGGAGACCTTGCCTTTCAGGGCCAGGCCGAGTTCGGAGTATTCATCCCGGACTTCTCGGCTCAGCGGGTCGTAGGAAAGCAACTGGGTGCCCGTGCGGTCCGGCGACGAGTCGAGCTTGAGCCCCAGCATCCCTGTCGCATCGAGGCCGAAGCCGACAGTCCCCTCGGTGAAGCCTGAATGGGCCCTGACGATGAACCCCTGGGCCCATTCCCGGGCGGCGGGGTACGGGGTTTCGTCCTTGTAGTCCCGGTCCAGGTAGAAGTTGCGGGCAGTGAGGGTGACGCTGCTGTCCTCGATGAGGTCCGCGAACGCGCTTTGCGAGAGCAAGGCCGCGAACCCCGCCAGGCCGGACAGCCTGAAGTCGAAAGATTGAGTGCTCATGGGGTACTACCTTCTTGTTCTTGTTATGGGTGTAACCAGGGGCCCGGCCGGGATGGCCAGGCGACGACGGGCCGCCGGTTGTTGTGGCCGCCTCTGCGGCCATCAGGAAGCCTGGCGCAGCCGCTCGATGATCCTGCGCGCGCGGTTGGCGCCCACGTCCACGTGGATGTCCACCAGCGGCCGGGGGCCGAACGCGAGCATGTTCCTGTACTGGGCCTCGATCACGACCTTGTCCTCGTCGAAGGTCATGACGGTCTGTTCGACGACCTTCGCCTTGGTCTCTTCGGGATTGCTCCGTGGGTTGGTGGCGATGGTCCAGAAGTAGTGGCTGGTGCTTTCCGTCTCGGGCGTTACGCCGTGGAAACCGCGCATGTGGAAGCCGCCGCGGCGAGGTTCGTCGAGCGATTCGCTGCCGGCGTCGACCGCGCCGGTCCAGATGCGCAGGTGGGTGACGCGGAACTCGATTTCCTGCCAGCGATCGACCTTGCCCCGGAACGGGTAGGCGGCGGTGTAGGTCGGCGGCGGCACCGAGTCCGGCATGTGGCGAACGACCCGCACGCTGTTGTCGTTGCTCTCGACGCGCATCCGGGCGTTCATGTGGATGCTGGCGTTGCCGCCGATGGTCCGCAGGTGCACGTAGCCCAGGTGGCTCAGGTCGAGAAGGTTGTCGTGGATGAGCTGATAGGGGGCCTGGTAGTGGTAGACGCCTCCGTCGTAGAGGTACTCGCCGCTGCTGTGGACCTCGTAGGCCGGGGGCTCGCAGGTCGGCTCCCGGTGCTCCGCGCTGCCGAACCAGATCCAGATGATCCGGTCGCGCTCACGGACGTGGTAGGCCGGCACCTTGGCCTTGGTGGGAATCCTTTCCTGCCCGGGCACCTCCAGGCACTGCCCCGCGCCGTTGAACAGCAGGCCATGGTAGCCACAGCGTACCCCTTGCACTTCGAGCGTGCCGTGGGACAGCGGGAGCGCCCGGTGGCAGCAGCGATCCTCCAGGGCCGCCGGCCGGCCGTCCGCGGTGCGGAACAGTACGACGGGCTGGCCGAGCAGGGTCCTGCCTATCGGCTTGTCTTTCAGCTCCCAGGCGAAGCCCGCGACGTACCACTGGTCCAGCGGGAACTTCGGCGGCGCGGCGGGCGCCGCAACCTCGTAGGCGAGTGACTGGGCTTGCGATGTGCTCATGGCGGTCTCCAGCTATCAGGGGTGGGCTTGTTGAAGGTCACAGGTCCAGCACGAGGCGTGGGCTGCGGGAACGGGAACAGCAAGGGGTGAAGCTGTCGTTTCGGGCGTGCTCCGCGGCGTCCAGGTACTGGTCGCGGTGGTCCGGCTCACCGGCCAGCACGCGGGTGATGCAGGTGCCGCAGATGCCCTGTTCGCAGGCGCTTTCGATTGCGACGTCATGCGCCAGCAGCACCTCCAGGGCGGTCTTCTGCGCGGGCACCTGGAGCACGCGGCCGGAGCGGGACAGCTCGATCTCGAAGGCCCGATCGCCTTCGAGAACCTGCGGCGGAGCCGCGAAGTCCTCGCGGTGGAGCTGCCGATCGCTCCAGCCGGAGGCCTTGGCGGTGGCTTGGATGTGCGACATGAAGCCTGCCGGCCCGCACACATAGAGCTGGTCGCCCTGCGCGGGGGATGCGAGGACCCGCGCTGCATCCAGCCGCTGCTCGACCGGGCCGCTGTCGACATGAACCCGCAGGTGCTTCGCGAAGGGGGCCTCGTTCAGAAGCCCAAGGAATGCCAGGCGATCGATGGAGCGGCCGCAATAGTGGAGCTCGAAACGCTTGCCCGCCGCGAGAAGGCTGTGGGCCATGGCGAGCATCGGCGTGATGCCGATGCCGCCGGCGAACAGCAGGTAGCGATCGCCGCCGAGGTCCAGGTCGAACAGATTGCGCGGTGCGCCTATGGCCAGGCGCGAGCCTTCCTGCACGTCCGCATGCATGCCTCGGGAGCCGCCCCGCGAGGCCGGCTCGTCGAGCACCGCGATGAGGTATCGGCCGCGCTCATGGGGCGAATTGCACAGCGAATACTGGCGGACGATCCCCGGCGCGACATGCACGTCGATGTGCGACCCGGCGGTGAATGCCGGCAGTTCCGCGCCGTTGGCGGCGGCCAGTTCGAAGCTGCAGACACCTTCGGCTTCGGCGATTTTTCGAGCGACACGAACTTCGAGCATGAGCGTACCCCCACCGCGGCTGTGCAGTGTTCGAAAGCGAATGGACGTGGGGCCGGCGTTACCGGCAGGGCGCGTCAGGCGTGAGCGTCGGGAGGGAAGTACGGGCGCGGGTAAGACATGGCACGGCACCTCTGGATTATTATTGTCGTGCCGCGTGCGCTTGGATGCGGACGCGGAATCTATGGGTGATTCCCATCCTAAGTATTTTAGTTGCGATGTCAACCAATTCGCTCAACGCGCAGGAACCGCTCGACATGCCCCGCTCGCCCCTCAACCTGGACCGTTACGTTCCCGCACTGCTGACCTCGCTGACCAACAAGATGGCCAGCGGGGCCTCGGCCTGCTACCGCAAGCATTTCGGGATAGGGATAGTGGAGTGGCGGGTGCTGGCCATGCTCGCGGTGGAAGACCACATCAGCGCCAACCGCGTGGTGCAGGTGATAGGCCTCGACAAGAGCGCCGTCAGCCGAGCGCTGCAGGTGCTCGAGCGCGATGGCCACGTGGCGACGAAGGTCGATGCGAAGGATGCGCGCCGGTACACGGTCTCGCTGACCCCATCGGGGCGCGAACTCCACGACCGGGTACTGGTGACCGCGCTGGAGAGGGAGAGGCTGCTGCTGGCGGCCCTGGGCGAGGAGGAGGTGGAGATGCTCATCGACTTCCTGCACCGGATGAGCGCCCAGCTGGAAGCGGTGAACGCCGTGGAGCCGGAGTCCTGATGTAGGGCGGATAACCGTTCGCGGTTATCCGCCGTTACACCTTTCTTGTCGGCAACTCCGTGGTTGAGCCTGGCGCGGTTTCGAGAGCGGCTCCGTGCTCGGCAGCGAGCGGGGTTGGGCCAAGGCCAAACGGCGGATAACGCGGAGCGTTATTCGCCCTACGCCAGGCCCACCCGTAGGGCGTACAACCGTTCGCGGTTGTACGCCGCTGGCCACGCTACCGAGGTATGCGGCATGGCCGGTGAATCCAATCGCGGACAGAGTCCGCTCCTACGTTCGTGCCTCCCTGAAACTGTAGGAGCGGACTCCGTCCGCGATCTGGCGGATAACGCGGGGCGTTATTCGCCCTGTGTGAGGGCCGGGGTTATCCAGGGTTGCGAACGATGGCTTTGACGAAGCGGGAGGGGATCTGGACCTGGCGGGCACTTTCTTCGTTGCCCACGGACAGCGTCAGCACTTCTCCTAATGACCAGATGATCTTGGTGTTTCTGAAAGTGCAGTTTTCGTCGAGCGGCAGTGCTGCAGGGGCTTTCTTGCCGCAGTAATCTGCATCCAGCACGATTTCGCTGGCGGTGTATTGGCCCAGTCCCAATCCGGACATGACTCGCTCGGGCATCGAACTGAGTGCGCCATTGTAGAGGGCGAATCCCAACGCCAGGGGGACCGAGAAACACAGGCTGGTTCGAACGCCTCCGATAGCTGCCGGTGAGACGAACCCCACCATGGTGTTCACCAACAGGCAGATCAGAGCAACGACCGGCAACTGGAGAGCTTTAGGAACCCACCCCAACGTCGACGCCGAGGACATGACGCCCATTGCCAGTACATTCGAGATCGACAGGGCCAAGTAGCTGACCCAGAAGTATTGCAGGAACGCCCACTTCGGCAGCTCGAATCTGATCTGCAAGGCAATGCCGAACCCCAGAGCTACGAGGGCAGGGGCAATCAAATGCCAGGCCATCAGTGACGAGCCTACGCTGAGCAGTAATGCGGAAGAGAGCAGCGAATGGATAGCAAAGGGCAATACGAAACACAGCAGCCACATCACCCAGGCGTTTCGATCCCGTTGCTTGTCGCTGAGCTCCTTGTTTCTCAGATGGGCCTTGTACCGCTTGTCATTGATGTACAGATACACCAGCGCGAGGCCGGGTAGCGCGACACCCGCGGTCATCAGGATAACGAATCCAAAACCTATCACTGCCGCCGAAAGCAACAATGAAGAAAACTGGAACAGGTCGAAGCTGGGGTAGAAATGATTTCGGAAGAAATAACCGAGGAAGATGGCGAATCCCACAAAGGGTGGTAACCACTTGATCAGGTGCTCGGCGTAGCGCCTGACGTACTGTTCAGTGGCATGGATGTAACGATCGAAAGCATCGACATCCTCTGTCACTTTTACTTGCGTATCCATGCTAGGCATCCGCTGCATTGAGAATGCCGCTCATGGTAAGTGGCCACTATTCATCCCGCCACCTCATCCGCACATCCGTTGCACCCGCCTTTGTAGGAGCGAGCTTGCTCGCGAATAACCTCAGGCACACGGCCCGTTCGCGAGCAAGCTCGCTCCTACGAAAAGATGCCGCCCCGTAGGATGGGTGGAGCGAAGCGATACCCATGCCGCCTCGCCATCGATGGGTATCGCTGCGCTCAACGCCATCCTACGAACAGACCCGGCGTTTATCGGGTGGATGGGGTATCCACCTGTGGCCATTGCCGGTAGGGCACCCAGAGCATGCCTTGCCAGTGCAGCACCGTCAGGGCCTGGGTGGGGCCTTGGAGGGTTTCGCGGCGGGGTTGGCGGGTATCGTGGCGGTAGCTGTCGCGCAGGGTGGGCACCACTTCCTGGGTGATCCATTGGCGGATGCAGCGGTTTTCCGGGTGGAAGTAGTGGATCAGCGTGGCGTATACGGCGGATTCGCTGAGCAGCAGTTCGTCCTCGTAGTCGCCATTGCCGTCGCGTGGCCAGGCGCGGCGGTGCTGGTCGTCGTCCAGGTTGCGCTGCACGCGCTCTTCCAGCCTCGGCACGCCCATCAGCCGGCCGAGGTCGCGGGCGCAGAACCAGCATTGGTCTTCCAGCAGCAGGGCGCGCAGCTGGCGCTTGTGGCGGGTGAACAGGGTGGGGATCAGCTCTTCAGACATGGTGCACCTCCGGGGAGGAGGGGGAAGAGGGCAGGTACGGCGAAGCGCCTTCGGGCTGAAGGCTGGGGGGCACTCCCGGCGTCGCAGAGGTTTTTTGAGGACGAGAAATTCCCCCAGGCTCAAAAAAGCCGCTTAACTTTCGGGAGCGGTCAGGCCGCTAGGTGACAGGCGTTTCTTAGGCGCCGGGGAGAGAGTAAGGGGGCGCGGTTTTAGGGTCAATAGCTCACCTAAGCTGATTGACTCTTTATTATATTATGTAGAAAATCTGTTTTGATTATGTCGCAGACTTCAAGTGCTTGTATGCTCTTGATGATATCTTGTTCGCTGAATAGCCGATTCTTTCTATCGGACCATTTTGCGATAGTGTTTATTATTTCTTGTTGTGTTGTTGCGTTATTTTTGTGAACGATAAATAAAATGCTTGTGAAGAGCTCTAGATCTTGGTTGTCTTCAATTTTGTTCACAAAACTTGAAGCGCTCAGAATTAGGTGCTCTTGGCTTTTTACTGAGCGATAGAAATTTTCGCTTTGTAGTTTTTTCTCCAAGATTTTCTTTGCGTCTTCTGTTTTTGATTTGTGATAGCTTTGGTACTCTGCGATTTCTTTCGTGACGATATCTAAAGAGTGGGAGTATGGGCCATAGTGATGAGCTTCAAATTTGAAGTAATCAGAGTTGTTCAGGTAGTCAATTAGAAATGCTGTTTTTTGAAGTCTAAATCTAGAGAATCGATGAAGGTGCGGTTTTATCTCCATTACTAGATAATGAGATAAAGATAAGCTTGGCTCTTTCTTAGGCTGACTTTTATAGCTTTTGCTGGGTTCGTAGAGCTGGATTTCAACTCCGTCAAGCTCTGATAGTTCTGAGGATATTAAATCCTTGACTTTCGCCCACTCCAGTCCTCCATTTCCACAGCCCAAGGGGGGGATGGCAATTGACTTAATTGATCGGCTTAATATCTCGGATTTAAGAGTCTTTAAACCATCGGAAATAAACTCGTATCGTGATTTTGCACGCCATTTATCTTTGGTTGGAAAGTTTACAATTAGTTTTCCGTCTTCAAGGAATATATGCAATTGCCCCGGTCGCAAATCACCTTTTTTACAGGCCAGTGCATAGCTTTCGAAATTTTTAGGGTATTCCAGCTTAAATTGATAGGCTATCCCTTTCCCCATGTAGCCCTCACAGTTTACTGTGTTGACTATCGCCTCCGAACTGGCTTCGAGTATGTTTCCTGAGGTTAGGCTTATCATGTTCAGAGCTTGGTGAAAAACTGAGGTTGGGCCCATGTGCTAATTCTGAGGCCGATTTTGGACGCTATCTCTTTTGCATGGGCCTCATGAGCTTCGGTTTTAAATAGCAGCTTGTCGAAGTCCTGAGGAGGCACTGTGGCCGGTGATAGGCATTCGGCCATGCATACTAGTTTTGTTTCTTGGTCTTTGTAATCTCTAGTGTTCATGCGTTGCCAATCTATTCGTTGAAAGCCGCTTTCGTAGTCAAAAAGTTGAGGGTGTTCCTTGGAGAGTGGGTGAGTGGGTAGTATTGAGTATCCTGTGCTTCTTGCTTTTTCTCTTGTGACACAAATGTAGAAAAAAGTCTCATCGCGTCGGGAGCTTTGCACTCTTCCATCAAAAGGGTTGTTTGAAAAGAAATGGAACGGGACATATTGGTCAAGTCCGTTCTGTGCTCTCCCGTCAAGGATCTCCGGGTCGGCAACATCACAGAATGTGTGGGAGGCAGATCTAAGTTTCGATCTAGAAATCAATCCGTGAGAAAGAATGCTTTCCAGATTCTTCATACTGGAAAGATGATAGATCCATTTTTGATCTTCAATGAGTTTCCTTTCGCCTGCCATCTATGCGCTCCTGCTTAAATAAAAAACCCCGAACATGTCGGGGTTTTTTATCCGCTACCCCCAACATCCTATCAGGTCCAGCGATCTCTAATGGTCTTGACTGTACAGCTTCTTACGGGGTGTTGCTACCTCTACTGCTCAGGTCAGTCCCAGCTCAGCGCGCCGCCGGTCTGGTACTCGATCACGCGGGTCTCGAAGAAGTTCTTTTCCTTCTTCAGGTCCATGATTTCGCTCATCCACGGGAAGGGGTTGCTGGTGCCCGGGTATTCTTCCTTCAGGCCGATCTGGGTCAGGCGGCGGTTGGCGATGAACTTGAGGTAGTCCTCCATCATCGCTGCGTTCATGCCCAGGACGCCGCGCGGCATGGTGTCGCGTGCGTATTCGATTTCCAGCTGGGTGCCCTGCAGGATCATCTGCGTGGCTTCGTCCTTCATCTGGGCATCCCACAGGTGCGGGTTCTCGATCTTGATCTGGTTGATCACGTCGATGCCGAAGTTCAGGTGCATGGATTCGTCGCGCAGGATGTACTGGAACTGCTCGGCGGTGCCGGTCATCTTGTTGCGGCGGCCCATGGAGAGGATCTGGGTGAAGCCGCAGTAGAAGAAGATGCCTTCCAGCACGCAGTAGTAGGCGATCAGGTTGCGCAGGAACTGGCGGTCGGTTTCCGGGGTGCCGGTCTGGAACTGCGGGTCGGAGATCGAGCGGGTGTACTTCAGGCCCCAGGACGCTTTCTTTGCGACGCTCGGGATCTCGTGGTACATGTTGAAGATCTCGCCCTCGTCCATGCCCAGCGACTCGATGCAGTACTGGTAGGCGTGGGTGTGGATCGCCTCTTCGAAGGCCTGGCGCAGGATGTACTGGCGGCATTCGGGGTTGGTGATCAGGCGGTACACCGCCAGCACCAGGTTGTTCGCCACCAGGGAGTCGGCGGTGGAGAAGAAGCCGAGGTTGCGCATGACGATGCGGCGCTCGTCTTCGCTCAGGCCGTCCTTGCTCTTCCACAGGGCAATGTCGGCGTTCATGTTCACTTCCTGCGGCATCCAGTGGTTGGCGCAGCCATCCAGATACTTCTGCCAGGCCCAGTCGTACTTGAAGGGTACGAGCTGGTTGAGGTCGGCGCGGGCGTTGATCATCTGCTTGTCGCCGACCTGTACGCGGGCGGCGGAGCCTTCCAGGTCGTCCAGGCCTTCCTGGATGTCCAGGGCGTCCAGGGCCTGCTTGGCGCGGGCGACCGCGTCGGAGTCGCTGGCGGAGACGGCGCGGGCTTCTTCCACGGAGCCGGCGGCTTCGTCATCGAGCTTGTCGGCGGCCTGGGCGGCGGCCTTGGCCACGGCCGGGGCGGCCTTGGCTTCGGTGGGGTCTTCCTTGTCGAATTCGTCCCAGCTGAGCATTGGGGGCTCCTTTCAGTCGCAGCTACAAGCGGCAAGCCTGAAGCTGCAAGAGGTTTGGTGTTGCCGGTGAAGCCAGGGCGCACCTGGCTTCACCGTCGTCGAGCACGCTAAGGCAACTGCGGACGGCCTGCGGCCTGTCGCTTGCAGCTTGCCGCTGCTCTTATTGGCAGGCTTCGCAGTCCGGGTTGTCGATGCTGCAGGCCTGCGGGACCGGAGCCGGTTTCGGCTCGGCGGCCGGGGCGGCTTGCAGGCCTTCGTCGATCACCGAGCTCACGGCGTTCAGCTTGCCGGTGTTGATGGTGGACTTCTCGGTGCTGGTGGCGGCCAGGGCACGGAGGTAGTAGGTGGTCTTCAGGCCGCGGTACCAGGCCATGCGGTAGGTCACGTCGAGCTTCTTGCCCGAGGCGCCGGCGATGTACAGGTTCAGCGACTGGGCCTGGTCGATCCACTTCTGGCGGCGGCTGGCGGCGTCGACGATCCACTTGGTCTCGACTTCGAAGGCGGTGGCGTACAGGTCTTTCAGGTCCTGCGGGATGCGCTCGATCTGTTGCACGGAGCCGTCGTAGTACTTCAGGTCGTTGACCATGACCGGGTCCCACAGGCCGCGGGCTTTCAGGTCGCGTACCAGGTAGGGGTTGATCACGGTGAACTCGCCGGAGAGGTTCGACTTCACGTACAGGTTCTGGTAGGTCGGCTCGATGGACTGCGACACGCCGGTGATGTTGGCGATGGTCGCGGTCGGCGCGATGGCCATGATGTTCGAGTTGCGGATGCCTTTCTGTACGCGAGCGCGCACCGGGGCCCAGTCCAGGGACTCGGTCAGGTCGACGTCGATGTACTTCTGGCCACGGGCCTCGATGAGGATCTGCTGGGAGTCCAGCGGCAGGATGCCCTTGGACCACAGCGAGCCGTCGAAGGTCTCGTAGGCGCCGCGCTCATCCGCCAGGTCGCAGGAAGCCTGGATGGCGAAGTAGCTCACCGCTTCCATGGACTTGTCGGCGAACTCGATGGCCGCGTCGGAGCCGTAGGCGATGTGCTGCAGGTACAGGGCGTCCTGGAAGCCCATGATGCCCAGGCCCACCGGACGGTGCTTGAGGTTGGAGTTCTTCGCCTGCGGAACCGAGTAGTAGTTGATGTCGATGACGTTATCGAGCATGCGCACCGCGGTCTTGACGGTTTTCTCCAGCTTGGCGGTGTCCAGCTTGCCATCGACGATGTGGTTGACCAGGTTCACCGAACCCAGGTTGCACACCGCGATCTCGTCCTTGTTGGTGTTCAGGGTGATCTCGGTGCACAGGTTCGAGCTGTGGACCACGCCCACGTGCTGCTGCGGGCTGCGCAGGTTGCACGGGTCCTTGAAGGTCAGCCACGGGTGGCCGGTCTCGAACAGCATCGAGAGCATCTTGCGCCACAGGTCTTTGGCCTGGATGGTCTTGAACAGCTTGATCTTGCCGTACTGGGTCAGGGCTTCGTAGTACTCGTAGCGCTCTTCGAAGGCCTTGCCGGTGAGGTCGTGCAGGTCCGGCACTTCCGAGGGCGAGAACAGGGTCCACTGGCCGTCGTCGAACACGCGCTTCATGAACAGGTCGGGAATCCAGTTCGCGGTGTTCATGTCGTGGGTGCGGCGGCGGTCGTCACCGGTGTTCTTGCGCAGCTCGATGAACTCTTCGATGTCCATGTGCCAGGTTTCGAGGTACGCGCAGACGGCGCCCTTGCGCTTGCCACCCTGGTTCACGGCCACGGCGGTGTCGTTCACCACCTTCAGGAAGGGCACGACGCCCTGGGACTTGCCGTTGGTGCCCTTGATGTAGGAGCCCAGCGCGCGCACCGGAGTCCAGTCGTTGCCCAGGCCACCGGCGAATTTCGACAGCATGGCGTTGTCGTGGATGGCGCTGTAGATGCCCGACAGGTCGTCCGGCACGGTGGTCAGGTAGCAGGACGACAGCTGCGGACGCAGGGTGCCGGCGTTGAACAGGGTCGGGGTCGAGCTCATGTAGTCGAAGGACGACAGCAGGTTGTAGAACTCGATGGCGCGGTCTTCTTTGTGCTTCTCTTCCACCGCCAGGCCCATGGCCACGCGCATGAAGAAGACTTGCGGCAGTTCGAAGCGGATGCCGTCCTTGTGGATGAAGTAGCGGTCGTACAGGGTCTGCAGGCCGAGGTAGGTGAACTGCTGGTCGCGCTCGTGGTTGATGGCCTTGCCCAGTTTCTCCAGGTCGAAGGTCTTCAGCTGCGGGTCGAGCAGTTCGAACTCGACGCCTTTCTCCACGTAGGCCGGCAGGGCGCTGGCGTAGAGGTCGGCCATTTCGTGGTGGGTGGCGCTGTCGGCCACGCCGAGGAAGCCCAGCGCTTCGGCGCGCAGGGTGTCCATCAGCAGGCGGGCGGTGACGTAGGAGTAGTTCGGCTCGCGTTCCACCAGGGTACGGGCGGTCATCACCAGGGCGGTGTTGACGTCCTTCTCGGCCACGCCGTCGTACAGGTTCTTCAGGGTCTCGCGCTCGATCAGCCCGCCGTCGACTTCGGCCAGGCCTTCGCAGGCTTCGCGGATGATGGTCTGCAGGCGGCCCATGTCCAGCGGCTGGGTGCTGCCGTCGGCCTTGGTGATGCGGATGCTCGGGTGCGGCTGGGCGACTTCGCCGGCGCTGCTGGCGTTCTTGCGCTCGTTGGCGCGGGCTTCGCGGTAGATCACGTAGTCGCGGGCGACTTTCTGTTCGCCGGCGCGCATCAGGGCCAGTTCGACCTGGTCCTGGATCTCTTCGATGTGGATGGTGCCACCGGACGGCATGCGGCGCTTGAAGGTCGCGGTGACCTGCTCGGTCAGGCGCGCGACGGTTTCATGGATGCGCGACGAGGCGGCAGCGGTGCCGCCTTCCACGGCGAGGAACGCCTTGGTGATGGCTACGGTGATCTTGTCATCGGTGTAGGGGACTACGGTGCCGTTGCGCTTGATCACGCGCAGCTGGCCGGGCGCGGTGGCGGCCAGATCCTGGGCGGATTCGGCGGCCTGCGGCGCTGCGGCCTGCGGGTTCTCGCGAGTGGTGTCGATTTGCATGGGTGGGTGTCTCCACATTCTCTTAGTGGGTTCTGTCACTGGCGCCAGGGGCGCCGCTCCGGAAAAACAGCAATAAAGAGCGTGTGCGTCCGGCGGGGCCGGCCGCATGAAAACTTGCGTAACAGGGGAAGGGGACTCAAGCGCCTCCCTGGCCCAAGTCGGGTGTCCGGCTTTACGGGCCGGAACCACAATACCTAGTGGTGTTGACCGATCGGTTGCAACACCCGTACCGCATGGCCATCGACATCGATCACTCCTTTGCGGCCTACGCCGCGTCGGACTTCCGTACGCCTGGATGCAGCTGCTGGGGGAACCGGAGGAGCCGTGGAAAAGGCTCGCGACCTCGTGCTTCTTCTTGTGTCCGGTTCCAGGTTGCGGACCCAACATGTAGGGGTTATCCGCAACGGGGATACAAGATAATGCGCTATGGGAGGCTTTGCAAGGCGGGAGGCTGGGGGAAACCTGTGGATAAATTGTGGGTGGCGTGTGCGTGATCGCGTATGGATCGCGCCAGGCCGCACCGCTGCTGATTTTCACCGTTCGTCATGAGCGACTGACAGATTCAGGAGTTGGCCTGAGGCTGTCAGGGTGTGAACCCTACCACAATATCTTGTGGTCCTGCCCCGTCGCGTTCCGCCCGTGCCATGGCGCGGCTTCCTGGCTACAATGCGGCACGTCCGTACGCGCCGCGCGGCGCCCTGGCGCCTGCCTCACGGCGGTGCGCGGCGGACCCGTTCAGGTGCATTGGGAGGCGGTGTGGAGCAAGAGGCGCGAATCCTCATTGTCGAGGACGACCAGCGGTTGGCCGAGCTGACCCAGGATTATCTGGAAAGCAACGGCCTGAAGGTGAGCGTCGAGGCCGACGGCGCCCGCGCGGTGGACCGCGTGCTGGCGGAACGGCCGGACCTGGTGGTGCTGGACCTGATGCTGCCCGGCGAGGACGGCCTGTCGATCTGCCGGCGCCTGCGCCCGGACTACGACGGCCCGATCCTGATGCTCACCGCGCGCACCGACGACATGGACCAGATCCAGGGCCTGGAGATGGGCGCCGACGACTACGTGTGCAAGCCGGTGCGCCCGCGCCTGCTGCTGGCGCGCATCCGCGCCCTGCTGCGGCGCAGCGAGGGGCCGGAGGAGGCACCGGCGGTGGGCAGCAAGCGCCTGACCTTCGGCACGCTGGTGATCGACAACGCCATGCGCGAGGCCTGGCTGGACGACCAGACCATCGAGCTGACCAGCGCCGAGTTCGACCTGCTCTGGCTGCTGGCCGCCAACACCGGGCGCATCCTCTCCCGCGAGGAGATCTTCAATTCCCTGCGCGGCATCGAGTACGACGGCCAGGACCGTTCCATCGACGTGCGCATCTCGCGCATCCGCCCGAAGATCGGCGACGACCCCATGCACCCGCGGCTGATCAAGACGGTGCGCAGCAAGGGCTACCTGTTCGTTGGCGAGCAGTAGGGGCAACGCTCTCGCCAGCGTCCGTGTTCACGTAGGATGGCGTGGAGCGCAGCGATACCCATCGATGGGAATCGCTTCGCTCATCCCATCCTGCGTGTTGCATCCATACTTCCCGGCGCCATCCCCGCGCCTCCACGCCGGCCGCTGAACCCGGCACAGGGCTTCGCCGATGAAATCCATCTTCCTGCGCATCTACGGCGGCATGCTGCTGACCCTGGTGCTGGTCGCCGCCCTCGGCGTGCTGACCCTGCACCTGGTCAACGAGGTGCGCGGCGACCGCTACCGCGAGGAGCTGGCCCGCGGCACCTTCCGCCTGATGGCCGACGAGATGGCGCCCATGGAGGAGGTGGACCGCAAGCGCGCGCTGCTGCAGTGGAGCCGCCTGATGGGCATCCCGCTGAGCCTGCAGAAGCTCGACGCCCTGGGCATGGACGGCCGCGACCGCGCGCGGCTGATGAACGACCAGGTGCTGGTGGAGGCCTTCGGCCCGCACCAGGTGAATATCTACACCCAGGTCAGCCTGCAGGAAGGGCTGGTGCTCACCGGCGAGGTGGAGCAGGTCAGCGAGCAGCTGGCGCGGGCCACCATCTATATGCTGATGGACGAGCTGCGCCGCTTCCCCGCCAGCGAGCAGCCCTACCACCTGGCGCGCATCGTGCGCGACAAGCGCTTCGGCTTCGACGTGCACCTGCTGCGCCTGAAGGAGATCGACCTGGACGACGACCAGAGCCGCCGGGTGGAGGAGGGCGACACCGTGCTGGCGCTGGGCAAGAACGGCGATTCCATCCGCGTGGTGGCCGGCATCGTCGACACGCCCTGGGTGCTGGAGCTGGGGCCGATCTACCAGATGAACCCCTACCCGCCGCAACTGCTGCTGCTGATCGCCGCCGTCGGCCTGTCGCTGATCGGCCTCACCCTGTACCTGCTGGTCAGCCGCCTGGAGCAGCGCCTGCGCGGCCTGGAGTCGGCCGCCTCGCGCATCGCCCGCGGCAGCCTGGAGACCCGCGTGGAGGAGCGCGGCAGCGACTCGGTGGGGCGCCTGGCCGGCACCTTCAACCACATGGCCGAGCAGATCCAGCGCCTGGTCAGCGTGCAGCGCGAGCTGGTCCGCGCGGTGTCCCACGAGTTGCGCACGCCGGTGGCGCGGCTGCGCTTCGGCCTGGAGATGATCGAGTCCGCCGAGGACGACAAGGCCCGGCGCAAGTACATCGAGGGCATGGACGGCGACATCCAGGACCTCGACCAGATGGTGGACGAGATGCTCACCTACGCGCGCCTGGAGCAGGGCTCGCCGGCGCTGACCTACCAGAGCGTGGAGCTGGGCGCGCTGGTGCGCCAGGTGGTGGCGGAGATCGCCCCGCTGCGCCGCGAGGTGCAGGTGAGCTGCGAGGCGGGCGCGCTGGTGCCCTTCGACCAGGGCAGCTGGATCGAGGCCGAGCCGCGCTACCTGCACCGCGCCCTGCAGAACCTGCTGAGCAACGCCATCCGCTACGCCGAGACGCGGGTGCGGGTGAGCTACCGCGTCAGCCTGGACCGCTGCCAGGTGGACGTCGAGGACGACGGCCCGGGCGTGCCCGAGGACCGCTGGGAGCGCCTGTTCACGCCGTTCTTCCGCGTCGACGACAGCCGCACGCGGGTCACCGGCGGGCATGGCCTGGGGCTGTCCATCGTGCGGCGGATCATCCGCTGGCACGGCGGCCGGGTGTCCATCGCCCACAGCCCGGGCCTGGGCGGCGCCTGCTTCACCCTGACCTGGCCGCGGCGCCAGGCGCCCAGGGAGTAGGCCGGCCGGCGGCCCCGGTTGATACTTTACGAAAATACATTATATATTTTTGTATATTGTTTTCTGGAAGCCCTGTCCATGAGCATCGACTGGAATGCCTTCACCCCCTGGAGCGCCCTGGCCGGCGGCGCGGTGATCGGCCTGGCCGCCGGCCTGTTCGCCCTGCTCAACGGCCGCGTGGCCGGCATCAGCGGGTTGCTCGGCGGCCTGCTGGCCAGGGGCGGCGCCGGCGGCGAGCGCCTGGCCTTCCTCCTCGGGCTGTTGCTGGCGCCGCTGTTGTGGCTGGCCTTCGGGCCGCTGCCGGCGCTGCACTTCGACAGCGCCTGGCCGGCGCTGCTGCTGGCCGGGCTGCTGGTGGGGCTGGGCAGCCGCTACGGCGCCGGCTGCACCAGCGGCCATGGGGTGTGCGGCCTGGCGCGGCTGTCGCCGCGGTCGCTGGTGGCCACGCTGTGCTTCATGGCCAGCGGTTTCGCCAGCGTCTTCTGCATCCGCCACCTGCTGGGAGCCTGAACATGGCCCGATTGAGCGCCTTCCTCTGCGGCCTGCTGTTCGGCCTGGGCCTGCTGCTGGCGGGCATGGCCGACCCGGCCAAGGTGCTGGCCTTCCTCGACCTGGCCGGGGCCTGGGACCCGTCCCTGGCCCTGGTGATGGTCGGCGCCATCGCCACCGCCCTGCCGTTCTTCGGCCTGGCCCGGGGCAAGGCCCATGGCCTGCTCGGCGGCGCCATGCAGCTGCCGGCGCGGCGCGACCTGGACCGCCGCCTGGTGCTGGGCAGCCTGCTGTTCGGCGTCGGCTGGGGCATTGCCGGCATCTGCCCGGGGCCGGCGCTGGTCGGCCTGGGCGCCGGCCACTGGCAGGCGGCGCTGTTCGTGGTGGGGATGCTGGCCGGCATGGGGCTGTTCGAATGGCGCCAGCGGCGCGAGGGTGACGGGGCATGAGGCCTCGGCTGCTTGGACGCGCGGCGGCCCGCCGCCTACGCTACCGGGGAATTCCCCGGCAAACCGAGGCCCCATGTCCGACCTGAACGACCCCCGCGTCTTCTTCGCCGCCGAGCGCACCCTGCTGGCCTGGAACCGTACCGCCCTGGCGCTGATCGCCTTCGGCTTCGTGGTGGAGCGCACCGGCCTGCTGCTGCGCCTGATGCACGCCGGCCTCGAGACCGCGGCGGCGCAGCGCATGGCGTTCTGGGTGGGGCTGGGGTTCATCGCGCTCGGCTGCGTGGCCGCCTGCAGCTCGGCGCTGCAGTACCGCCAGGTGGTGCGCGGGCTCAAGCCGGTGGAGATTCCCGAGGGCTACCGGGTCAACGCCGGGCCCTGGCTCAACCTGGCGGTGGCCGGCCTGGGCCTGCTGCTGACGCTGTACCTGGCGTTGTAGCACCAGGTAAAGTTGACCTTTAAGTCAATAAGTGCAGAATGCTGGCGTGCTCCCCGGCACGGACGCCCACGGCCAGGCTGATGGCGTTGCCCTTAATGGGTATTGCAGTGCCGCGGGTATCGTTATGTAATTTTTGATATAACGAATCTCCAGCGGCGGGCCCCGCTCTCGACCGGGGCCCGCCAGCGAGGTGCCGTGGCATCCATCAGGAAGGAACACCGAGAATCACATGGGAAGCCTTGATCACCGCCGTGGCCTTGACGCCGGCCGCCAGCCCCAGCTCGGCGACGGCGTCGCGGGTGACCACCGCCACCACTTCGCTGCCGCCGCCCAGGTCCAGCACCACCTCGGCGTTCACCGCGCCATCGGCCACCGACTTCACCGTGCCGGCCAGGCAGTTGCGCGCCGACAGGCGGATGCCCTCGGCGTCGGTCATCAGCATCACCCAGGGCGCCTTGACCAGCGCCACCACGTCCTTGCCCTGGGCCAGGCCGAGGCTCTTCACGCTTTCCTCGGTGACGATGGCCACCAGGTCGTTGCCGCCGGGCAGTTGCACCACCACCTCGGCATTCACCGCGCCGTTGCGCAGTTGCCTGACCTTGCCGCGGAACACATTGCGCGCGCTGACTTTCATGTCTTTCTCTCCTTGGCTCCAGTGAGGTCAGGAAGGTATAGCAGAGCCGGCGGGCCCCTCGAAGCAGAACGACAGCCAACCACTGGAGCACATCGATGAAACACGCATTCGCCCGCCTTTCCCTGGCCCTGGCGGCCTGCCTGGCCGCCCACGCGGCGCTGGCCGACGAGGTGCAGGTCGCCGTCGCGGCCAACTTCACCGCGCCCATCCA
>NZ_JAZAQP010000060.1:0-36834 GCF_036231725.1 Pseudomonas sp. JH-2
GCCGATGAAGACGTCGGAGGAACCGCCATCGATCTTGGCGCCGCAGGTGAGCTTGTCGCCCTTGCGCGCGGCGGCGACGTCGTTGATGAAGACGTTGCTGGAGCCTTCGGCCACCTGGATCAGCGGCGGGTGCTTGTCGCAGATGGCTGTGCTGCGTTCGACGTGGGCGGCGTTGCGCTGGTTGATGTAGACGTTGGGCGAGCCCTTGTCGATCATCCCCGCTGGCGAGGTGAACATCCGCCCTATGGCTTCGCCGGCGGCGGTGAGCAGGCTACCTCCGACGCCTGCGAGAATACCGGCCAGGAGGGCCACGCCGAATCCACAGGTGAAGGTGGCGATGGCCACCGTGGCGACCAGCGCTATCCCCAGCGCGGCGCCGATGAGAAAGCCCGCCAGCGCGCTGGTATGGGCGATCTCGTCATGCAGGCGAGCGGCTTCGTACATGGCGGCTCACTCCGTGTCGCCGGCGGCGTCTTCCGGGAGGGTGGGCGCCTGGCGTAGGCGGAAGCTGGCCAGCAGGTCGAGCCAGGCCTGGCTCTGCGAGGTGCTGAAGTCGCCCTGGCTGGTGGTGGAGAACACCAGAGCACGGCCCGGCTCGATCTCGAAGGCGGCCTGGCGCTGGTACAGCGGGCGGCCGTCGTTGAGGTAGTAGGCGTCCACCTGGATGCCTTCGAGCGCCGGCTCGCCCAGGCTGGCCGGTTTCTTGCCGAGCAGGGTGTAACCGCGCAGCTTGGCGCCGATCAGCTTGACCTGGCGTTCGACGTAGGGCTTGAGGGTTTCGCCGGGCAGCAGGTTGTCGCGCGAGACGGTGATGCTCAATGGCGCCGGCACGCTGTTGCCGAGCACGAACATGTTCACGCTGCGGTCCTGGTAGCCTTCGGGGAGGGTGATCTGTCCTTCCTGGAGTTGGTAATCCATGGGGTGTTCCTGTCGTGAAACGGTGAGGAGGTCAGGCCAGGCGCAGTTCGTCGAGCATGGCGTCGAAGTCGATCAGCCACTCGGCCAGTTCGGCCTGGTTCGGATCGAGCACGGTGGACAGGCTCAGCCACTGGCGCGGGCCGCCGGCCAGCGGCAGCAGCGCGCCGACCACGCGGCCATGGCGCGCCTGCTGGCCGTCGCGGTAGAGGTAGTCGACCTGCTGCGCAGGGTGGCCGGCGAGCTGGCGGGGAGCGCGGCGCACGATGCGCAGGTCGGCATGGCGCTTCTCCAGGCTGGCCAACAGGCTGTCCATGGCCTGGTCGAGGCCGAGCTGTTCCGGGGCGGGGCGCTTCTTCAGGCCCAGGGCCAGCGGCCGGCTGTTGCGCTCCAGGGTCACCTCGATGCCGCGCACTCCATAGGCCTCGGGCAAGGCCACCAGCAAGCCGGCGAGGGTCACGCCGTTGGCGCCTTCACGCAGCGGCCCGGCGGCCGGAGCAGGGCAGGGCGGTGCGGCCTCGGGAGCCTGGGGCGGCTGTTCCGGCGCGGGCTCCGGTGTTTGCCGGCGCTGCGCCAGGCGGTCGTAGATGCTGCTGCTTCTCATGGGCGTGCCCTCACTTGTTGATCCGTACCGGCTGGCCTTCGACGAAGGTCTCGCCCTTGCTCAGGGTATGGATGGCGTCGGCCTGGATCTCGATGGCCTCGGGTGTGAGGGTGATGCTGCTGTTGCCCACGCGCAGGATGATGTGGGTCTTGGCCTCGATCTGGATGTGCTGCTGGCCGACCACCAGGGTGTAGGCGCCTTCCTGGACGTTGACCAGGGTGTCCTTCTTGATGGTCTCGGTATGGGTGCCGCCCACGGTGATGCTGCGGTTGTTGCCGACGCTGTGGGTCTCGTCCAGCTCCACCTCGGTGTCCATGAAGCGCTCGGCGTGGATGATCACCTGCTCGGCGCCCTGCTTGTCCTCGAAGCGGATGAAGTTGGCCGCGGCCGCGCCGCTCTTGGTCGAGCGGGTGAGGAAGCCGCTCTGCGTCTTGTTCTCCGGCAGTGACCAGGGCGGCATGTTCTGGCTGTTGTAGAGGCTGCCAGTGACCAGCGGGCGGTCCGGGTTGCCGTCGAGGAAGGAGACCACCACTTCGTCGCCCACCCGCGGGATCTGGATGCTGCCGAAGCCGCCGCTGGCCCAGGCCTGGGCCACCCGCACCCAGCAGGAGCTCTTGTCGTCGCGCTGGCCGTAGCGGTCCCAGTGGAACTGCAGCTTCACCCGGCCGAGGCTGTCGGTGAAGATCTCCTCGCCGGGCGGGCCGACGACGATGGCGGTCTGCGGGCCGGAGATGCGCGGACGTTCGACAGCTGGCTGCGGGCGATAGGGGATCTTGCGGCGGATGCAGGTGAACTCGTTGGTGTAGTGCGCCTCGTCGCCGGTGAGGTAGTTGTTGCTGCCGCCGTGCTGCACGCCGAGCAGGAGGAACTGGCGGTCGTCGGCACTATCGTTGTCATGGTCGTAGTGCTGCAGCAGCTCGAAGGTGTATCCGGGGCTCATGCCGCGGCAGTTGCTCGCGCCGTAGAACAGCTTGGCCTGCACCTCCAGCGCCTCCAGGCGGTTGCGCACCAGCGCCTCGCCGTCGTCGTGGGTGCCGTGGGTGTACTGGCCGGGGAAGTCGAAGATCTCGAAGGCCTCGACGTCGCCCTGCTGGTTGACGCTGTCCAGGCCCACCTGCAGCAGGTTGCCCGGCTGCTTGTAGTCGAAGGTCTGCATCGCCACGCGGCCGGACTGCAACTGGCGCTGACCGCTCCAGCCGGTGATGGAGTCGGCGCTCTCGGTGACCGCGGCGCTGTGGTAGCGGATCCGCGGCTGCGCCGGCAGCGGTTTGAGCAGGGTGGAGTCGTCCATCACCACCAGGGTGTGCTGCTCGTTGGTGTGCTCGAAGTAGTAGAACAGGCCTTCGTTATCCAGCAGGCGCTGGACGAAGTTGAGGTCGCTCTCGCGGTACTGGGTGATGTAGCTGTGCGGCTTGAGCGCCTTGCTCAGGCGGAACTCGAACTTGGGCAGCGCGCCGTAGGGGGAGAACACCTGGGTGATCACCTGCTCCACGGTCTGGTCCTGGAAGATGCGCGAGTCGAAGCGCCGGCCGAGCATCCACAGCCAGGGGCTGAGGGTCGCCGAATAATGGGCCAGGCCGCCGTCGCTGCCGTTGCTGGCGAAGCGCGTGATATAGCCGTGGATCGGTCGCGTGCCGCCGTCGGCCAGCTCGATCTCCAGCAGCGCCGGCTTGCCGATCAGCGACTTCAGCTCGATGTGGGCGTCCTGGCTGATCAGCCCCATGTTGAAGCTGAACAGCCGGGACAACCCTTCGCCGCCTGTGAAGTGATCGAGCAGCAGTTCCTGGGCGGACTGCAGCGGCGTGGTCAGTTTCACCAGGCGCCGGTTCTGCGGGATGAAGAGGGCGGCGAGATCCATCAGCATGTCGTTCTCCTGCGTAACACTGGGGCCGCGCCGGGAACGGTGCGGCGGCATCCTTTCAATGGGGTGGCGGCGCCAGTCGGACGAACAGCCGGGCCAGTGGCGAACGGGCGCGCCACTGGCGGATTTCCTCGATGTTCTCGAAGGTGTAGGTGGTCTTGAGCCGGCGCTCTTCGACATGCAGGCGTGGCAGCCCAGCGATGACCTTCCGGTAGTGGAGGAACTGGTACAGGCCGAAGGATGCACTCAGGGCCATCAGCCAGAGCGGCAATTCCGCCTTGTCGCGAAGCAACGGGTAGAGCGTGCAGGAAAGCCCTGCACCCAGCATGGCCAGCCGGTCGTGCCTGTTGGGCGAGTTGAAGCAGATCACCCGTTCCCGGCGCGAATCGAATGGGAGCTGCCGGTAGTCGATGCGCTTCATTGCTGCGTACAACAGCACGCAAAAAAGGGCGACGGCGACGCTCAGCAGGAAGGTTTTTGCGTCGCTCCAGTGCGCATCCTTGTCGCCGTAGGTGCAGAGCAACGTGATGCCCAGGATGGGGGCGACGGACAGGTTGAGGAAAAGATACCAGCGGGCATAGCGGATGAAGCTCTCGTTGACGTAGGTCTGGTACAGGGCCATGGCCAGGGCGGCGACGAGACTGAGTAGATAGGGCACCAGCAGGAACGGCAATGCCAGGGTCATGAACCCCGGCATCATGGCGACGTACAGGAAGAATGCCAGCCCGCTGCGGCGGATTCTCCAGAGGGAGGTGTCGACCATTCAGCCCCTCCTCTTGCCCAGGGCATTGTCGAGCCGGGCGAACAGCCGGGCGGTGTAGGAGCGGGAGCGCCAGGCATGGATCTCTTCGAGGTTCCCGAAGAGGTAGCGCACGCCGTTCTTCCGCTCCGCCTCCCGCAACTGGGCGAAGGCTGCGATCGTCTGCCTGACGGAAAGCGTCATGACGACGGCGAGCGTCGACGTTACCGCCAGCAATATCAGCGGCGTAGCCGATGCGCCACGGACCTGTGGCATGAGGACGCTCATCGCACCGATGGCTGCCGCCAGCCAGAGGAGGTTGACCTTGCGATGCTGCCGGGCGCGTGGATGGACTCGGCCGTCACGGATGTCGTAGGGCAGCGGAGCCGCCTTGCTCCGCTTGGCCTGTTGGTAGGTGGCCAGTGTCAGCAGTGCCGGTATGCAGCCGAGCGCCAGGCTGGCCATGGGGGACCAGCCAAGATCGCGAGTGCCCAGCAGTGTCACCAGCAGCAACGAGAGGAAGGGCAGGATGGACAGGCCCTGGAAAAGCATCAGCCCGCAGTAATCGCTGTAGCTATCGCTCAGGTATACGTCGCGGGCACGCCAACAGGCCGCCAGGACGAAGGCCACGAAAGAGGGGGCGACCATGATGGGCAGGATCAGGCAAAGCGATGCCAGCAATATGGCCAGGAGGAACAGCCAGCCTCTAGTCACCTTGATGAGGGTGTGCGGGCTTGAAGAAAGCACGTCAGCAACCCTCTTTTTTGCGAAGGCGTTGCAGCCGCGCGAGTATCCGGCCCAATAGCGAGCGACTGCGCCATTCACGGATTTCAGCAATGTTTGGGAATGCGAAGCGGGTGTTCGCTCGCCGCTCCTCGGCTCTGAGTGTTCTGAGATCGAAAAGCGCGTAGCGATAGTAGTAGATGGTGCACAGACCGAGGCCGAGGCAGAGCAGTATCAATACGTAGGGAAAATATTCCTTGCCGCCAAGCGTGCCGCCGATCAGGGTTGCCCCGCCACCTAGCAGGAAAGGCCACCGGAAACGGCTTTCTGGTTCCCCATGGGAACTCAACCGACCATCTTCAACCGAGAATGTACGGTGTTTCCAATCGTGTCGGCTGAATAGCCAGCTCAGCACCGAACATATGGCCAGGGGAGCAAGGACACTCCCCCAGATCGCGGCGGGTGGGGCCGAGTCGTGTAGCAAGGTCGCAGCAACCGCTGCCGCCACAATGGGGCTGATACTCAGTTTCAGGTACAGCGACAAGCAAGCGTAGTTGCTAAAGCTTTCGCTGAGGTAGAGCGTGAAGAGTCGCCAGACGATTAAGAGAAGCACTACCAATAGATATGGGATTAGCAAGGCGGGCAAAGCCACTACCAGAAAGCCAGCGAAGAAAATCTGGAGAATTAGACTAGCCAGTGTGCTTGTGCGTAGCTGGTCCAGAGTGCTGAAAATCATTTTCCTATACCTATAAAGGTCCTGTCCTCACCACAGCGATTTCTTGCCGGTTAGAATATCTCCGACCTTCTTGTCCGTGCCGGACTCTCCAATCACGTATTGAGCGGCCATGCCGAATATTAGTCCTCCTGCGATTACTAGAATTGCAGGTCCGCCAACCAAGCCCACCACTACTCCAGCAGCCAGTCCAGCGACATTGCCAACTTGGCTATATGCAGAGCGATTTAGAAACTCTTGGAGATCTTTCGATTCTTTGGCATCGATGTATGCTTGTGGGCCAATACTCAGAAGAGTCCCCACCGAGGTGCTACCTATTAGCTTCCCAAAGCCTTTGGCTCCATACATCTTTGAATCTATGAAAATTCTTTTTTCCAGTGTGCTAGTGATTTGTGATCGAGGAACTTGTATTTTGCCTCCGGAATAAAGATCGCCAAGGCGATAGATTGAAGCTGTTGAACTGGCTGGGATCTGGAACTTTAGGGCGTTGCCGGAATAGATCAGCTTGATGCGTCGATTGAACATCTTCCGAGTGCTGGCTTTACGGATTTGCCCCCTTGTTTTGTGCCATCTCAGGAGCTCTTTCTTCAGCGGGCTCTTGATGTCGAGCAGGTCGATCAGCTTTCGAGTCTGAATTCCTGAATGAGTCATCCCAATTGTGCTGAGGACGGTTCCTGGAAGATTGGTAGGCGAAAACAACAACGGCCCCACCACTGGGATCGCCTCGGCCTGCTTGCGCAGCACCTCCATTTCCTTCGCCGAGGTCTTGCCGACCTGCTTCAGCTTGCCGAAAAGAAACACCAGCAACGCCAGCGATTCCTCGGCCTCTTCTGCGGGCATGCCGCTATCCGCCGTCGCCAGTTCGCCAGCGAGGAACATCGCTCCGCTGTAGTCATCGGTAACGTACTCCCCACCGATGTTGATTTGCGAAGGGAAAGCCCGTGCCGCCACCACTTCCGGCCAGGGCAGCTCGCCCTCGCCGAGCAGGCCTTGCGGCCCCCGGCCCATGGGGTCTTCTCTGGTGCAGGGATAGAACGGGCCGCTCATGGACGGCTACCCGAGGGGAGGTAGATGGCGCCGCTGTAATTGCGGCGGGGCATGGTGCGAGAGCAGGGCAGGACCATGCCTGGCGATGTTCCGAGCTTCGTTTCGTATTCATGAAATGAATTCATGTTGCGCATCCTGCAGAAAGCTTTCCCCACTCATGGGGTGCGAAGGAAAAACCGATCGAAACGAACTGTCAAGCGGCAGCTGATAACCGTGGGTAGTGGCATTTTGCTTTGCCGGCTTCCCTTTCTTTTCGGCTGTAAGGCCCGTCCTTAAAGGGTTTCGCGGTATGACCTAAGACGGGCCGCACAGCGGTTAGTTCCTTCCGCCTCCGCCGCTTATCTCGCAAATGCGTGTAGGAAATTCGCTATTCGGTGTATCAGCGATGATCCATTCCAATGGCGGGAAAGTGTGGAGTGGATCACTATCATGAAAATTACTATTGCAGCGCAGCCCGCATTCTCCAAGGGTTCTGGCCATTGGCGGCGTTGGTCGTGGCAGGGTGATTGATGTCAAAAGGGCGTCTTGTGGCCATCATTGCCGCCTTCCCGGGATGCTGCGAAGAATAATTCGCATGTAGTCATTCGCCCGGCTCTACCCTGGAACGTCACCCTCAGTGACGGCACCCGGGGCAGCCCCGGCGGGTTTCACACCATCGATACAGCCGCTCTCGAGCGGCTGCTTTGCGTAGACGAGCATCAGCGGGCAGCCCGCCAAGGGCACCGCGAAACAGGGACGGGAAGGCATTCGCATGAGCCAGGGACTCGACATCGAGGCGTTGATCCGCCTGCGCAAGCAGACCCGGGCGATTTCCGATGCCTTGCGTTCGCAGGCCGCCGACTACCTGGCCACCCTCGCCATGCTGGTGCGGCCGCAGCACCTGTTCGGCGAATACCTGCAGGGCGCGCCGCGCAGCAGCGGCCGCGAGACCCAGCACCACTTCAAGGAATTCAAGGAACTGTACGACCGTATCGGTTCCGCCGCGCCCTTCAGCCTGATCCACGAGCTGGAGGTGCCTCTCAACCTGCTCAACACCACCCCCGAGCTGTACGCCCTGGAATACGACCTGCCGCTGGCCGGGCGCACGGTACGGGTGACCAGCCCGACGCGCTGGGTGGTGGGCTTCCAGTCGTTCGAGCTGGAGCGCTTCCGCAAGGTCATCAAGGACCCGAACCGCAGCAACGCCGAGCTCTACCGGTTCGTCATCCACTACCTGGTGCTCTTCTACTGCTTCAGCAAGTCCGGCGGCCTGGGCCGCCTGCTGCTGGGGCTGCGCTTCCCGGTGAGCTTCGAGCGCCTGAAGGAGTTCGGCGACCTGCCGTTCTGCGTGATCAGCTCGCCGGTGCGCTCGAGCCTGCCGGACGAGTCGGTGATCCGCAGCGCCACCGAGATTTCCGGCAACGCCACCTTCGAGGAGTTGGTGAGCCGGGAGGACATCCTCGGCATGCAGGACGACATCCGCCAACGACTGCTGCAGACCGTCGAAGGCTTGTGAGGAAAAGGCCCGGCGACCGCCGCCCGGCCGTAGTGACAGCGACAGGATTCGGAGAGGAATCAGCCATGGCGAAGAAGGAAAGCACCCAGCACAAGCTCGACCGCGTCCGCGCGCCGCGTGTGCACATCACCTACGACGTGGACGTCGGCGACGCCATCGAGAAGAAGGAACTGCCCTTCGTCGTCGGCGTGCTCGGCGACTACTCCGGCAACCCGCTGGAACCGCTGCCGCGGCTGAAGGACCGCAAGTTCGTGTTCATCGATCGCGACAACTTCAACAGCGTGCTCAAGGGCGTGCGCCCGCGCCTGACCTACCGGGTGGACAACACCCTGGCCAAGGACGGCACCCAGCTCGGCGTCGAGCTGAACTTCAACGCCCTGGAAGACTTCGAGCCGCAGAACGTGGTCAGGCAGGTGGAGCCGCTG
This sequence comes from Pseudomonas sp. JH-2, assembly GCF_036231725.1. NCBI lineage: Bacteria > Pseudomonadati > Pseudomonadota > Gammaproteobacteria > Pseudomonadales > Pseudomonadaceae > Pseudomonas > Pseudomonas sp. JH-2. The sequence goes on from NZ_JAZAQP010000060.1 coordinate 8,543, forward strand.
CGCAAGCTGCTGGAGGTGCGCAACAAGCTGGCCGACCTGCGCAACAAGATGGGCGGCAACGACAAGCTCGAGGAACTGCTCATGGACGTGCTGCAGAACACCGAGAAGCTCAAGACCCTCGGCAAGGAATTCGGCCGCGAGGCCGCGCTGCCCAGCGACGACGGCAAACAGGCCTGACCAGGAGTTCGAACATGACCGACCAACAAACCGCGGCCCAGCGCACCACCGCCGCCGAGGACGTCGAGGCCTTCGCACCGCAGGCCTCGCTGCTCGACAGCATCATCTCGGAAAGCCGCGTGGCCCGCTCGGAGTCCGAGCGCTCGCGTACCCGCGACCTGATCGGCGAGCTGGTCTCCCAGGTGCTGGAAGGGGAGATGACCCCCAGCAAGGACCTGATCGCGGTGCTCGACGCGCGCATCGCCGAGATCGACTCGATGCTCTCCGAGCAGATGAACGAGATCATGCATGCCCGCGAGTTCCAGCAGCTGGAAGCCTCCTGGCGCGGCCTGAAGTACCTGGTGGACCAGACCGAGACCGGCACCCACCTGAAGATCCAGATGCTCAACGCCACCAAGAAGGACCTGGTGCGCGACTTCAAGTCGGCCTCGGAGTTCGACCAGAGCGCGCTGTTCAAGAAGGTCTACGAGGAAGAGTACGGCACCTTCGGCGGCGCTCCCTTCGGCATGCTGCTGGGCGACTACGAGTTCACCCGCAGCCCCGAGGACATGTACCTGCTGGAGGAGGCTTCCCACGTCGCCGCCGCGGCCCACGCGCCCTTCATCTCGGCGGCCTCGCCGGAGCTGTTCGGCTGGGACGCCTTCACCGACATGGCCGGCCCGCGCGACCTGGCGAAGATCTTCGATACTGTCGAGTACGCCAAGTGGAAGTCCTTCCGCAGTTCCGAGGATTCCCGCTACGTCGGCCTGACCGTGCCCCACGTGCTCGGGCGCCTGCCCTACGGCCCGGATACCGCGCCGGTGGAAGAGTTCAACTTCGTCGAGAACGTCGACGGCCGCGACCACAACAAGTACCTGTGGATGAACGCCGCCTACGCCCTGGGCACCCGCATCACCGACGCCTTCGCCCGCTACGGCTGGTGCGTGGCCATCCGTGGCGTGGAGGGCGGTGGCCTGGTGGAAGGCCTGCCGACCCACACCTTCCGCACCGACGACGGCGAGATCGCCCTGAAGTGCCCGACCGAGATCGCCATCACCGACCGCCGCGAGAAGGAGCTGTCGGACCTCGGCTTCATCCCGCTGGTGCACTGCAAGGGCACCGACTACGCGGCCTTCTTCGGCACCCAGTCGGCGCAGAAGCAGAAGCAGTACAACACCGACATCGCCAACGCCAACGCGCGGCTGTCGGCGCAACTGCAGTACATCTTCGCCACCTCGCGCATCGCCCACTACATGAAGGCGATCATGCGCGACAAGATCGGCAGCTTCGCCTCGCGCAAGGACGTGGAAACCTTCCTCAACAACTGGCTGGCCAGCTACGTGCTGCTGGACGACACCGCCAGCCAGGAGGCCAAGGCCAAGTTCCCGCTGCGCGAGGCCCAGGCCGAGGTGGCCGAGGTGCCGGGCAAGCCGGGGGTGTACAAGGCGGTGACCTTCCTGCGCCCGCACTACCAGCTCGACGAACTGACCGCGTCGCTGCGCCTGGTCGCCGAACTGCCGCAGTCCACCCGCGGCTGACCGCGAGCCCTTGCCAAGGAGTGGCAGCATGAGCAGCTCGCACAAGCTGATACCGACCCTGCTGGACCGGTTGCTCGACGACCAGCCCCAGCAACCGCGGGAAGCCCTCGACCAGCGCCTCTACTCGCTCGCCGAGTACAAGGCGCGGGTGGTGCGTGACCTGGAGATCCTGGTGAACACCCGGCAATGCCTGCTTGCCGGCGGCCTGGAGGCGTTCCCGCAACTGCGCGGCTCGATCCTCGAGTACGGCATGCCGGACTTCACCAGCAAGGGCGTGCTCAACCCCGAGGACCGCCTGCAGATCCAGCGCCAGCTGGAGCGGGCCATCGAGATCGGCGACCGGCGTTTCCGCAACGTCCGCGTGCAACTGCTCAACCAGCAGCTCAGCCAGCGCATGCTGACCTTCCGCGTCGACGCCCTGCTGCGCCTGCACGACGCCACGCGGCAGGTCTCGTTCGACGCGGTGCTGCAGGTGAATACCCAGGAATACACAGTGCAGAACCTCAACTGATGCTCGACGACCTGCTTCCCTACTACGAGAAGGAACTGTCGCATCTGCGTTTCCTCGGCCAGGAGTTCGCGCGGCAGTATCCGAAGATCGCCTCGCGCCTGCTGATCGAGGGGGACAACTGCGAGGACCCGCACACCGAGCGCCTGATCGAGGCGTTCGCGTTCCTCGCTGCGCGGGTGCACAAGAAGCTGGACGACGAGTTCCCCGAGATAGTCGAGGCCTTCCTCGAGGTGCTGTACCCGCACTACCTGCGGCCCACGCCTTCGCTGTCGATCGTCGAGTTCAGCGCCGGCGAGCGCAGCCCCATCACCGGCCACTACCGCATCGAGCGGCACAGCCAGCTCAACTCGCGGGTGGTGGACGGGCAGACCTGCAAGTTCAGGACCTGCTACCCGGTGGACCTGTGGCCCATCGCGGTGCGCGAGGCCACTTTCGCCGAGCTGGAGCGCTCGGCCTTCAACGGCCACAGCGCCGACCTGGTGGCGCGCCTGCGCATCGGACTGCAGTGCACCACCGAAGTGCCCTTCGGCAAGCTGGCCATCGAGCGCCTGCGCTTCTTCCTGGACGGCGAAAGCACCCTGATGCTGCCGCTCTACGAACTGCTGTTCAACAACCTGGCGAAGGTCACCCTGGTCTTCGAGGAGGACGGCCGCCGTCGCGAGGTGGCACTGCCGGCGGGGGCGCTCAAGCCGGTGGGCTATGCCCTGGACGAGGGGCTGGTGGACTACTCCGAGCGCTCCTTCCTCGGCTACCGCCTGCTGCACGAGTACTTCACCTTCCCCGACAAGTTCATGTTCTTCGACCTCGAAGGGCTGGGCCGGGTGCTGGCCGGCAAGCCGCTGCACGCGGTGGAGGTCAACTTCTACTTCGCCGACTACGACCTCGGCGAGCGCCTGGCGCGGCTGGCGCAGACCATCAACCGCAACCACTTCAAGCTCGGCTGCACGCCGGTGATCAACCTGTTCCGCCAGCAGGCCGAGCCGATCAAGCTGAGCCACGCCCGCCACGAGTACCCGGTGGTGCCGGACGTGCGCCAGCAGACCGCGGTGGAAGTGGTGTCCATCGACCGCGTGCGGCGGGTGCGCAAGGTCGGCAACCTGGACCAGGTGAGCACCTGCCACCCGTTCTTCGAGCCGCGTGGCGAGCTGGACAGCCACGCCACCTACTGGATCGGCCGGCGCCGGCCGTCGCAGCGCAGCCAGGACGCCGGCAGCGACATGTTCATCCGCCTGGTGGACCGCGAGCTGGAGCTGATCGACGCCAGCGCCGACACCCTGAGCATGACCCTCACCTGCAGCAACCGCGACCTGCCGATGCTGCTGCCCTACGGCGGCGCCCAGGGCGATTTCAGCCTCGACCGCAACCCGGTGGTGCAGAGCATCCGCTGCCTGCGCAAGCCCACCGCCAGCGCGCGGCCGCCCCTGGGCAACGGGCTGATCTGGCGCCTGGTGGCGCACCTGGGGCTGAACCACATGTCGCTGGTGTCCCAGGGCCGCGAGGCGCTGCTGGAAATGCTGGCGCTGTACGACTACAGCAACGCCTCGGCGGTGCGCAAGCAGATCAACGGCATCGCTGCCGTCCGCAGCGAGCCGGTGGTGGCACGCATCGGCCACCCCCGCCCGAGCTTCGTGCGCGGCGTGGGCATCACCCTGGAACTGGACGAACAGCAGTTCATCGGCAGCGGCATCTTCCTGTTCGGCATGGTGCTGGACCACTTCTTCGGCCAGTACTGCTCCATCAACAGCTTCACTCAACTCACGCTGCGCAGCCGCCAGCGCGAGAAGCGAGTCGTGCAATGGCCTCCCAGAACTGGCGCGCAAGCCCTGGTCTGATCGACCAGGCGCGGGCCGAGCCGTACCGTTTCGAGTTCTTCCAGCTCGTGCGGTTGCTGCGCCTGCACTACAGCCGCGCCGGGCGCATCGACCCGGAAGCGCGGCCGCACGACGACCCGTTGCGCTTCCGCTCGCAGCTGTCGCTGTGCTTCCCCGCCAGCGAGGTCAGCGACCTGCAGTTCGAGCGCGAAGGCCGGCGCTCGGCCAACGACCAGCCGCTGACCGACGTGCAGGTCACCTTCATGGGCCTGGTGGGGCCGTCGGGCGTGCTGCCGCAGCCCTACACCGAGCTGCTCATCGAGCGCCACGTGCAGCACCGCGACGATGCCGCCCACGCCTTCCTCGACATCTTCTCGCACCGCATGACCGCGCTGTTCTACGAGGCCTGGCAGAAGTACCGCTTTCACATCGAGTACGAGCGCAAGGGCGCCGCCGACTTCGAACGCTACCTGCTGGCGCTGGTGGGCTTCGGCCCGCGGGCCCGGGCGCGCAGGTTCAGCGAGGGGCAGCCGCTGCGCCAGTCGCTGTTCAGCTACTTCTCCGGCCTGTTCGCCCAGCGCCCGCGCAACCCGCTGAACCTGGAGGCCATGCTCGGCTTCTACTTCGCCCTGCCGATCCGCGTGCGCCCCTTCAACGGCCGCTGGCTGGACATCGAGCCGGCGCAGCGCACGCGCCTGGGCCGCGCCAACGCCGTGCTCGGGCAGAGCGCGGTGACCGGCCGGCGCACCTGGGACTACCAGTCCTGCGTGCGCATCGAGCTGGGCCCGCTGGCGCTGGAGGACTACCGGCGCTTCCTGCCCGGCCACGCCGACCACCAGCGCCTGGTGGACCTGGTGCGCTTCTACCTGGGCGCCGAGCTGGATTTCGAGATCGCCCCGCGCCTGCGCCGCGAGGCGGTGCCCCTGGCCACCCTGGGGCGTGGCGGGGAGCTGTCCCTGGGCCGGCTCGGCTGGCTGAAACGTCCCGGCGCGCACGCCGAACCCTCGCGCTGCGCACTGTTCCGCATTCCTTACGATGGGGTCCGCCTGTGAACCTGAAATCCCTGTTCGCCAAGCTCGACGACAGCTGCCGCAGCGCCACCGAAGGGGCGGCCGGGCTCTGCCTCGCCGAGCGTCACTACGACGTCGACATCGAGCACTTGCTGCTGCAACTGCTGGACGCCGAGGGCAACGACCTGCAGGCCATCCTGCGCCACTACGAGGTGCGCCCCGACCGCCTGCAGGCCCAGCTGCAACAGGCGCTGGCCGGGTTCAAGACCGGCAACGCCCGTACCCCGGCGCTGTCGCCGCACATCACCCGGCTGATCGAGCGCGCCTGGGTGCTGGCGTCCATCGAGTACGGCGAGGCGCAGATCCGCAGCGGCCACCTGTTCCAGGCGTTGCTCGACGACGCCGAACTGCGCCGGGTGGCGCTGGGCTCCGCGCCCGAGCTGGAGAAAATCAACCCCGACGACCTGCGCCTGAACCTGGTGGCGCTGACCGAGGCCAGCGGCGAGGCGCTGCAGGCCCAGGCGGCGCCGCAGCAGGGCGCGGCCGGCGCCGCCCCGGGCGCGTCGCGCGGCAAGACGCCGGCGCTGGACCAGTACACCATCGACCTGACCCGCAACGCCCGCGAAGGCCGCATCGACCCGGTGCTGGGCCGCGAGGCGGAAGTGCGGCAGATGGTCGACATCCTCACCCGCCGCCGGCAGAACAACCCGATCCTCACCGGCGAGGCCGGCGTCGGCAAGACCGCGGTGGTGGAGGGCCTGGCCCTGCGCATCGCCCAGGGCGAGGTGCCGCCGCCGCTGCAGGGCGTGGCCATCCACACCCTCGACCTGGGCCTGCTGCAGGCCGGCGCCGGGGTCAAGGGCGAGTTCGAGAACCGCCTCAAGCAGGTGATCGAAGAGGTCAAGCGCAGCCTGCACCCGATCATCCTGTTCATCGACGAGGCCCACACCCTGATCGGCTCCGGCGGCCAGGCCGGGCAGAACGACGCGGCCAACCTGCTCAAGCCGGCGCTGGCCCGCGGCGAGCTGCGCACCATCGCCGCCACCACCTGGGCCGAGTACAAGAAGTACTTCGAGAAGGACGCCGCCCTGGCCCGCCGCTTCCAGGTGGTCAAGGTGGAGGAGCCGGACGAGGACAGCGCCATCCACATGCTCCGCGGCCTGCTGGAGAAGATGCAGGCGCACCACCGCGTGGCCGTGCTGGACGATGCCATCGTCCAGGCCGTGCGCCTGTCCAGCCGCTACCTCAGCGGCCGCCAGCTGCCGGACAAGGCGGTGAGCGTGCTCGACACCGCCTGCGCCCGCGTGGCCCTGGCGCAGGCGGCGCAGCCCGGCGCGCTGGAAGACTGCCTGCGCGAAGGCGACAACCTGCGCGCCGAGATCGCCGTGCTGGAGAAGGAGAGCGCCAGCGGCGCCGACCATACCGCGCGCCTGGCCGAACTGAAGGCCGCGCTGGAGCAGGCGCGCCAGCGCGAGGAAGTACTGAAGGCGCAGTGGCAGCGCGAACTGGAGCTGGTCAAGCGCCTGCACGAACTGGAAACCCGCGCCGAGGCGGGGGAGGGCGAGGCGCTGCGAGCGGACCTGGCGGCACTGCGCGCCGAGCTGGCCGAGGTGCAGGGCGAGACGCCGCTGGTCCACGCCCGCGTCGACGGCGGGACCATCGGCGAGGTGATCTCCGCCTGGACCGGCATCCCCCTGGGCAAGATGCTGCGCGACGAGATCGACACCGTGCAGCGCCTGCCGGCCCTGCTCGGCGAGCGCGTGCTGGGCCAGGACCACGCCCTGGAAGAGATCGGCAAGCGCATCCGCATCTCCCGCGCACGCCTGGAGGACCCGAACAAGCCCATCGGCGTGTTCCTCCTGCTCGGCCCCAGCGGCGTCGGCAAGACCGAGAGCGCCCTGGCCCTGGCGGACATCCTCTACGGCGGCGAGCGCAACCTGATCACCATCAACATGTCCGAGTACCAGGAGGCGCACACCGTCTCCAGCCTCAAGGGCTCGCCGCCGGGCTACGTCGGCTACGGCGAGGGCGGCGTGCTGACCGAGGCGGTGCGCCGCAAGCCCTACAGCGTGGTGCTGCTGGACGAGGTGGAGAAGGCCCACCCGGACGTGCTGGAGCTGTTCTTCCAGGTCTTCGACAAGGGCGTGCTGGACGACGGCGAGGGCCGCGAGATCAACTTCCGCAACACGGTGATCATCCTCACCTCCAACGTCGGCACCGAACGCATCATGCAGTGGTGCCTGGGTACCGAGGCCGCCCCCGCGCCGGCGGAGATCGTCGAGGGCCTGCGCGACACGCTCAACCAGGTGTTCAAGCCGGCCTTCCTCGGCCGCCTGAACATCGTGCCCTACTACCCGGTGCAGGACGCCGTGCTGCAGCGCATCGTCGCGCTCAAGCTGGAACGCCTGCGCCAGCGCTTCGAGCGCAACCACCAGGCCAGCCTGAACTTCGACGCCGAGCTGGTCCCGGCCATCGCCGCCCGCTGCACCGAGGTCGACAGCGGCGCGCGCAACATCGACAACATCCTGTCCGGGACGCTGATGCCGGAGCTGGCCCAGCGCGTCCTCGAGCGGATGGCCCAGGGCAAGCCCCTGCAGAGCCTGTCCGTGCGCCTGGGCAAGGATGGCGATTTCGCCTACCGCATCCGCTGAGGGCCGCCACCATGACTTTTAACGCTTCCCGAAAACTGCGCCTCGCCGGCCTGCTGCTGCTCGCCGCCAGTCTCTCCGCCTGCGGGGTGATGGACCGCGTGGGCAAGCGCATGGACGACACCTGGGCCGGCGACATGCTGTTCAGCGACCGCGACAAGGTGACCCTCACCGTCGACGGCGGCAACGACCTCAACCCCGGTCCGGACGGCAAGCCGCTGTCGGTGGTGGTGCGGGTGTACCAGCTGAACTCCCTGGAACGCTTCCTGAGCGCCGATGCCGATGCCCTGTGGGACCAGCCCAAGGTGGCGCTGGGCAACACCCTGCTGGACGCCCGCGAGCTGACGCTGCTGCCCGGCATGGGCCAGGTGGAGCAGTGGCCCATGGCCCTGGAGGCCCGCTACATCGGCGTCGCCGCCTTCTTCCGCGAGACCCGCCAGACGCGCTGGAAGGTGGCCGTGGCCGCCGACTCCATGCGCAAGGAGAGCGTGCTGTTCTCCTCCGGCGACGGGGCGCGCATCTACCTCGACGGCAGCCGCGTGGCCGTGGCCCGGGGCACCGACGTGCTCGACGACCCGGCGGCGCGCCAGCTGGCCGCCGGCGCCCCGGTGGAGCAGCAGGGCGCCACCGCGCAACTGCTGCAGAAGGCCGGCGACAGCGCCCTGCGCGCCGCCGGCGAAAGTGTCGAGAACGGCGCGCGCGACGCGCTGGAAAGCAAGGTCAACTCAGCCCTGGAAGGCAGTCTATGAGCAAGAGCAGTCGGGTGATGTGGTCGGAGGGCATGTTCCTCCTGCCGCAGCATTTCCAGTACCAGGACGAGTTCCACCAGCACCAGCTGGCCCAGGCCACCCTGCGCGGCACGCCCTTCCACTGGGGCGTGCAGCTGCTGGAACTGGACGAGGAAGCGCTGGCCGGCGGCGTGCTGCAACTGTCGCGGCTGAAGCTGGTGTTCCCGGATGGCACCCTCTACGACGCCCCGCAGCAGGACCCGCTGCCGGCCGCCCGCGACCTCAAGGGCCTGCTGCGCGAAAGCGACCTGAAGGTCTACGCGGCGCTGCGCCGGCCCGAGCCCTATGGCCTGAACTACGTCGAGGACGGCGCCACCGAACAGGGGGCGCGGCGCTTCCGCAAGCAATTCGATACCCTGCCGGACCTCAACGAGGGCGACCTGGAGAACGAGATCACCAGCCTGCGCCTGAACGTGGTGCTGCTGATCGAGGGCGACGACCTCGACGGCTTCAGCTATTGCCCGCTGGCCAGACTGGTGCGCAACAACGCCGGCGGCTTCAACCTCGACAGCCACTTCGTCCACCCCAGCCTGCACCTGGGCGCCCACGACACCCTGCTGGGCATCGCCCGGCGCCTGCTCGGCGTACTCCAGGCCAAGAGCGAGGCGCTGTCGGGGCGGCGCCGCGAACGCGCCGACCAGATCGCCGAGTTCGGCTCCAGCGACGTCACCCTGTTCTGGCTGCTGTTCACGGTCAACCGCGCCTACCCGGCGCTGGCGCACCTGCTGCAGCACCCGCGGCTGCACCCCGAGCAGCTCTACCGCTTCCTCGCCGAACTGGCCGGCAGCCTGCTGACCTTCTCGCTGAGCATCCAGCTCAAGGACATCCCGCCCTACGACCACGACGACCCGGCGGCCTCGCTGCTGCGCCTGGACGCCCTGCTGCGCGAGCTGCTGGACAACGTGGTGCCCAACCAGTACGTGCCCATCGCCGTGGAGCAGACCAAGCCGTCCTACTACGTCGGCCGCCTGCACGACGCGCGCCTGGCCGAGGCCGACTTCTACATCTCGGTGCACGCCGACATGCCCGGCGCCAGCCTGTTGGAGCTGGTGCCGCGGGCCTTCAAGGTGGGCTCGCCGGAAGACATCGAGGTGGTGGTCAACACCGCCATGCCCGGCGCCACCCTCAACCACGCCACGCGCCTGCCCAGCGCCATTCCGGTGCGCCTGGACAACCACTACTTCTCCATCGAACCGCACGGCCGCGTCTACCAGCGCATGATGGACGCCCAGGCCATCGCCTTCTACGTGCCCAGCGCGTTCGCCAACCTCAAGCTCGAACTGATGGCGGTGCTCAAATGAACGAAGCCGTGATGCCCGCGACCCTGCTGCAGCAGGGCGAGAAACCCACGCTCAAGGACCTGGCCAGGGACTTCCTGTCCATGGCCCTGATGATTCGCCGCGGCCGCCAGGCGCAGAGCGTCGAGCGCTTCCTGGCCAGCGTCGACGACTTCTTCGCCGGCCTTGAGCGCAACGCCCGCGCCGCCGGCTACAGCGTCGAGCAGGTGCGCGACACCCAGTACGCGCTGTGCGCCTTCCTCGACGAAAGCGTGCTCAACGCCGGCCAGAGCAACATCCGCAGCCACGTCGAACTGCACCCGCTGCAGTTCAAGTACTTCGGCGTGCACCTGGCCGGGGAGGGCTTCTTCGACAAGCTCGAGGCGCTGCGTGCCGACGTCAAGGCCAACCTCGACGTGCTGGAGATCTACCACCTGTGCCTGGCGCTGGGCTTCGAGGGCAAGTTCAGCCTCGAGCAGAAGGACCAGCTGCGCTACATCGCCAACACCCTGGGCCAGGACATCGCCCGCTACCGCAAGGCCCCGCGCGCCCTGGCGCCGGATTGGGCGCTGCCGGACCAGGTCTCGCAGATGATCCGCTACGAGGTGCCGCTGTGGGTGTACGTCGGGCTGATCGCACTGTTCTGCGCGGCCCTCTACTTCACCCTCGACTGGCTGCTGGGCAAGGACGTGGCGACGCTCGCCGGGCAACTGGACGCGCTGTTCGGCCAGTGAGCGCCGCCTTCATCGATCAGGTCAGGAAGACATGAAAGTCATATTCCGCGCACTCAAGAGTTTCTGGTTCGCCCTGCCGCTGCTGTGGCTCGTCGGCATGCTGCTGTGCTGGTTCGTGCTGCCGCGCTGGCTGCCGCAGCGCGAGAGCGTGCTGGCGGCCATGGCGCTGTTCAGCGCCTTCTGCCTGCTGCTGGTGGTGCTGCGCCAGTACCGGCGCATCCGCGCCGAGCGCAACATCGAGAACCTGGTGCAGCTCGAGGTGGACCGCAGCGCCGGCGCCGGCGGCGAGTTCCGCGACTCCCAGGTGCTGCAGCAGCGCCTGAAGCACACCATCGCCCTGCTGCGCGCCTCCCGCGCGGCCGGGGGCGGCGGCAAGGCGGCGCTGTACGACCTGCCCTGGTACCTGGTGGTGGGCATGTCCGCCTCGGGCAAGACCTCGCTGCTGACGCGCTCCGGCCTGTCGGCCAGCATCGCCGGGCAGAGCGCGGCGCAAAGCGGTACCCAGCATTGCGACTGGTACTTCAGCCCGGAAGCGGTGCTGATCGACACCGCCGGCCGCTACCTCACCGACGACCAGTCGGCCCAGGAGTTCGCCGACTTCCTCAAGCTACTGCGCCGCCAGCGCCGCAAGCCGGCGATCAACGGCTTGGTGCTGGTGGTCAGCCTGCCGGGCCTGCTGGCCGCCTCCCATGACGAGCGTGGCGAGCTGGCCGAGCGCCTGGCACAGCGCATCCAGACCTACAGCCAGTGCCTGGGGGTGAACCCGCCGATCTACCTGATGCTCAGCAAGGTCGACCTGCTGCCCGGTTTCTCCCAGGCCTTCGACGCCCTGGACGCCAGCGCCCGCCAGCAGCCGCTGGGCATCACCTTCGGCCTCGGCGAACTGCGCCAGCGCGGCCTGCGCGGCGCCCTGCAGGACAAGTTCGGCGCGCTGCTGGCCAGCCTGGAACGGCACGTCGGCGCGCAGATCGACGGCCTGGGCGGGCGCGCCGATGCCAGCCTGCTGCAGTTCCCGCGCTACCTGGGCGAACTGTCCGGGCTGCTCGGCGACTTCCTCGAGAGCTTCGAAAGCGCCGCGCGCCAGCGCACCCCGGCGGTGCTGCGCGGCCTGTACTTCACCAGCGCCCTGCAGACCGACCAGGTGCTGCCGCCGCTGCTGGAGGAAGTAGTGGCCGAGCACTTCGCCCTGGACGCCGACGCCGCCGAGTGCCCGGACGAGAGCCTGGCGCGGCGCATCGGCGAGCGCAGCTACTTCATCACCGACACCTTCCGCCGGGTGATCTTCCCCGACCGCGACCTCAGCCTCTATTACTCGCGCCTGGGCAAGCGCAAGGCGCTGGCGCCGAGCCTGCTGGCCGTCGCCGTGCTGGCAGGGGTGGCATTGGCCGCCTGGCAGGGCTGGTCGTTCGCCAACAACCGCGCCTGGCTCGACGGCCTGCGCGCCCAGCTGGGCGGCGCCGGCCAGGACCCGGCCCAGGACCTGGAGCTGCTGCGCACCCGCCTGGCCGAGGTCGACAACCAGCGGCAGAACGGCGTGCCCCTGCGCCAGGGTGCGGGCCTGTATGCCGGCGACGACCTGCGCGCGCCGCTGCAACGGGCCTACCTGGAGCAACTGCAGCGCCAGGCCCTGGAACCGGTGGGCCGGGAACTGCAACGGCGCCTGCGCAACCTCGACGACTTCGCCCAGAGCCTGGGCGCCACCGCCAGCGCGCCGGCCGAAGCCGGCAGGGCCGGGAAGGACCAGGGCCGTGGCAGCGATGCCGCCGCCGCGGCGCTGCGCCAGGCGCGCCAGGGCAATGCCGCTGCCGCCCCGAACCTGGGCGGTGTGCCGCGCAGCGTCGGCGACCTGGGCTCGCGCCTGCGTGGCGAAGCGGGCAGCCGCCTGCGCGAAGCCGCCCGCGATGCGCGCCGCGGCGCCCTGGCCGAGCTGGCCGCCGGCAAGGCCGCGGACGCCTCCGGCGAGCGCGCCGCCGCAGCGGGCCTGAGCCTGTCCGAGGAAGTCCTCGACCGTCTCGACGAACACCAGGTGGCTTCGCTGATCGAGGCCTACGACGCGCTCAAGCTCTACCTCATCCTCACCCGCCCGGAACAGCACGCCGACGCCGACTTCGTCGCCGCCGCGCTGCCGCGGGCCTGGGAGCGCGCCCAGGCCGGGGAGGGCGGCGACAAGCTCGACCCCGCGGTGGTGCGCGCCAACAGCGCCATGTACGTGCGCTACCTGCGCGCCGGCGAGGCGCCGGCGCTGCGCCGCAACGAGGAGCTGGTGGCCGAGGCGCGGCAGAACCTCAAGTCCTTCATGCGCGCCAGCTCGCTGGTGGACCGCGAATACCTGCGCCTGCAACTGGAGGCCGACCGCCAGTTCCCCGCGCTGACCCTCAACGACCTGGTGCCGCTGCCCGGGCGCAACCTGCTGTATTCCAGCGAGGCGATCCCGGCGCTCTACAGCCGCCAGGGCTGGGAGCAGTTCCTGCGCCCGGAGCTGATCAAGCTGCTTTCCGGCGACCTGCGCAACGAATCCGACTGGGTGCTCGACGGCGAGGGCAGCGACGGCCTGGTGCAGAAGGCCAACTTCATGCGCGAGCTGATGGCCCGCTACAAGGCCGACTACGCCGAGGTCTGGATGCGCTTCCTGGCCGGCACCGGGGTGCGCCAGTTCGGCGACATGCAGGGCGCGACCCGCCAGTTGTCGCTGTACAGCGACGTACAGAACTCGCCGCTCAAGCTGCTGCTCGCGGCGGTGGACCGCAACACCAGCTGGGACCAGCCGGAGAAGCCGGCGCAGAAGGTCGCCAGCGCCGTCGAGGACAGCTTCTGGACGCGGGTGAGGGGCGTGTTCGGCGATGACGCCGAGGCCGCCGCCAAGCAGATGAGCACGCCGCTGCCCAAGGTCGACGACGGCAGCCTGGCCAAGCGCTTCGAGCCGGTGGCGCGGCTGTTCGCCCGGGAGAACCCCGAAGGCGCCGACAGCACCGTCATGGACCGCTACCTGGCCTCCCTGCGCCGGCTCAAGGTGCGCCTGGCCAACGTCCAGCGCTCCCAGGACGTGGGCAAGAGCAGCAAGGCGCTGATCAGCGAGACCCTCGAGGGCGGGCCCTCGGAGTTCGCTGGTGCGCGCAACTATGTGGAGACCAGCATCGACACCAGCCAGGGCGGCCTGTCCGCCTCGCTGCAGAAGCTCTTCATCGCGCCGCTGCAGTACAGCTGGGACAGCCTGCGCGAGCCGGCCGGCGAACAGATCGCCCAGGCCTGGACGCAGCAGATCGCGCGGCCCTGGAACCAGGTGCTGGCGCACCGCTACCCGATCGCCCCGGGCAGCGCCAACGAGGCCTCGGTCAAGGACCTGCAGCGCTTCGTCGACCCGCAGAGCGGCCTGCTGCCGGCCTTCAAGCGCAACGAGATCGGCAACCTCTCCGGCGGCGAAGGCCTGGGCATGGGCAACGGCCAGCAGGCGCCGCTGGTGGACCCGCGCCTGGTCAGCGGCATCGACCGCGCCAGTTCGCTGGGCGAGGTGATCGCCAGCCTGTCCGACCGCGACAACGGCTTCGAGGTGATGCTCGAACCCTCCGGCGCCTTCACCGACATCGTCTTCACCCTGGACGGCCAGGAGCAGCACTACCGCAACGGCCGCAGCAGCTGGAGCCGCTTCGCCTGGCCGGGCAGCACCAGCACCCCGGGCGCGCGCCTGGACGTGGTGACCCTCTCCGGGCAGCGCCTGACGGTGTTCGACTACCCGGGCCGCTGGGGCCTGCTGAAGATGAGCGAGAGCGCCCGCGTGAGCAACGTCGACGAGGTGCAGCAGCGTTTCACCTGGAGCACCGGCGCCGGCAACGTCAGCCTGCTGGTGCGCAACTACGGCGGGGTGAAGATGACCGACCTGGCCAACGTCAAGGCCCTCGGCTCGCTGGGCCAGGCGGGGCGCCTGTGAGGGGCCCGGCCATGGCGGGCGAGGGGGCGCGCCCATGATCGGCTGTTTCGGCAAGCTGCCGGCGGCGGCCGATTTCGTCAGCCTGCACGGTGCGGCGGAAGAGGTGCGCGAGTTCGACGCCTGGCTGCAGGCCGGCCTGGGCCGCCTGCAGGGCGTGGAAGACTGGCGCGAGCGCTTCGACCGCCTGCCGCTGTGCCATTTCTGCTTCCGCGCCCGCTCGGGCAACTGGCTGTTCGGCGGCCTGGCCAGCTCGCGCGACGCCAGCGGCCGGCGCTATCCGTTCCTGGTCTTCCAGGGCATCCGCGGCGGCCACGCCCAGGGCTTCGTCGCCCCGCACACCCTGGGCGAACTGTTCGCCGGGCAGGTCACGCCCCTTCTCAACCAGGCGCGCCAGGGCGTGGAGGCGCAGCAGCTGTTCGCCCGCATCGAGGCGCTGCGGCCCTGGGGCGAGCAGGACCTGGCGCTGTACCGCCGGGTGCACGAGAAATTCCTCGCCGACTTCAACCTGCGCGACATCGCCGCCGCGCTGGCCAACACCTACCCGGAATTCGTCGCCAGCGCGCTGCTGCACCGCCTGCATGCCCTGCGCGCACCCCTGGCCGAGGGCCGGGCGCTGGTGCTGCGCCTGCCGCTGCCGGCCGAACGCTGGCTCAAGCGCCCGGTGGCCGACCTCTGGTGCACCTGGCTGGCGCGCTTCGCCGGCGGCGCCATCCCCGTGGCCAGCCTGCTGGTCGACGACTTCATGCGCCCGGAGCTGCTGTGCTTCACCGGCCGCGGCGAAGACGCCCTGTACCGCCTGCTCACCGGCGTGGCCGGGCGCGAGGAGCGCTACGACCTGCTCGAGAGCTTCGCCGACTTCAACGAACACCACCGAGCCCTGGAGCTGCCCGACGAAGGCCTGGCGCTGCGCGACTACCTGGCGCGCTTCGCCCCGGCCGAGGAGGCGCAACCGGTATGAACAAGATCCGCTACTACTTCCTCAAGTACCAACCCTACGTCCTTGGCGTGGCCTTCTTCCTGGCCATCTTCCTGGTCTGGCGCCTGGGCCTGCTGCTGGGCTTCGCCTCGCTGCCCAGCCTGCTCGCCGGCATCGCCCTGTTCCTGGTGCTCTCGGCGCTCTACGTGCTGCTGCTGTACCGCGGCGTGGCGGCGCCGTCCCATGACCTGGAGGCCTTGCTGCGCGACGACGCCGACCAGGCCGTGCTGGCGGCCAGCCCGCAGGACCGCGAGGAGATCGGCCTGCTGCGCGAGCGCCTGCTGCAGAGCCTGGAGCGCCTCGGCGCCAAGGGCCGCGGCCGGCGCAGCCGCGACGCGCTCTACGCGCTGCCCTGGTACCTGGTGATCGGCCAGCCGGCGGCGGGCAAGAGCAGCATGCTGGCGCAGTCCGGGCTGAACTTCCCCTATGCCGACCGCGAGGGCGTGCGCGTCGCCGGCCTGGGCGGCACGCGCAACTGCGACTGGTTCTTCGCCTCCGAGGCGGTGCTGCTGGATACCGCCGGGCGCTACATGCACAACCCCGAGGAGGCCGGCAAGTGGCGCGGCTTCCTGGCCCTGCTGCGCAAGTACCGCCAGCGCCGGCCGCTGAACGGCCTGATCGTGACCGTGAGCATCGAGGACCTGCTGCAGGGCGCCGACGACGACCGCGAGCAACTGGCCAAGCGCCTGCGCGAACGCATACAGGAAGCGCACCAGCTGCTGGAGGCGCGCCTGCCGATCTACCTGGTGTTCACCAAGTGCGACCTGCTGCCGGGCTTCAGCGAGTTCCACCAGCGCCTGGACCCGGCGCGGCGCGAGGAAGTGATGGGCAAGACCTTCGCCCACCAGGGCTTCGAGCAGTCCGACTGGGGCCGGCGCTTCGACGACGCCATGGCGACCCTGGTGCAGTACTGGAAGCAGGTGGCGCACCAGCAACTGGTGGAGCAGGACATCCGTCTCACCCGCGAGGACCCGTCGGTGTACCGCCTGCCGCTGGAACTGGAAGCGCTGCGCCCGCGCCTGCAGGCCTTCGTCGCCACCCTGCTGCGCGCCAATCCCTACCAGAGCGCCGAGCTGCTGCGCGGCTTCTACTTCACCTCGGCGCTGGACAGCCGCGAGATGCGCCATGGCGTGCATGCCGGCGCGGTCACCGCGCGCTTCGCCCTGCAGGCCGACGGCGAGCCCGGCGGCGCCACGGCGCGGCCGCAGGCGTTGTTCATCCCGAGCCTGTTCCAGAAGGTGATCATTCCCGACCAGCACCTGGTGGCGCTGTACACCAGCAACCGCCGCGAGCGCCGGCGCAAGGCCATCGGCGTCGGCGTGGCCGCCTCGCTGGCGGCATTGCTGTGCGGCGCCTGGGGCTGGTCGTACTGGAACAACCACGCCCAGCTGCGCGACATCGGCAGCGAGCTGGCCAGCGCCGCCGAGGCCGACCGCAACGACGCCGGGCGCTTCACCCAGTGGCGCAGCCTGGACGGCCTGCGCCAGTGGACCGCGCACTACTTCAACCGGCACCACGACGACGGCGTGCCGCTGTCCATGCGCCTGGGGTTGTACCAGGGCCATGCCGTGGAGCCGCTGCTGCGCGAGCGCTACTTCGCCCGCCTGGAAAGCGTGATGCTCGAGCCCACCGCGCAGAACCTGACGCGCACCCTGTACCTGCTCACCGGCATCAAGGTCTACCAGCGCAACGCCCGCGAGCTGGCGCCGGTCAGCGGCGTCGACAGCGTCGAGCCGCGCGCGCTGCCGGCGGACAACCGCGCCCAGTCCATCGCCGACTTCGGCGAGGCCGCGCTGGACACCTACGTGATGCTCTCGCGCTCCCAGCGCGAGAAGGCCGAGCCGGCCTTCCTCAAGGCGCACCTGCCGGACTACTGGTACCCGGCCATCGCCGCGCAGGTCGGCGGCAGCGACCGCGAGGCGCCCGACTACCAGTACGCCAGCCGGCAGATCGACTTCTACGCCGAGCAGATCCGCCAGCCGGACGTGCCGCGGATCCTCGACAACGCCTTCCTGGTGTCCAGCTCGCGCAACTACATCAACAGCCTGCGCTCGCAGTCGCTGCGCGCCATCGAGACCATCACCCTGGAGTCCGACACCCTGTTCGCCTTCGCCCGCGCCGACTTCCAGAGCCTCAAGGCCGGCGGCCAGCGGCAGCTCAACGCCATCGCCGGCAAGCTCCTGAGCACGCCCAACGTGGGCAAGATCGTGATCGCCGGGCATGCCGACCAGCTGGGCGACCCGGACTCCAACCAGAAGGTCTCGCTGCAGCGCGCCCAGACCATCAAGACCTACCTGGCCGGCAAGGGCGTGCCCGGTGAACTCATGGAAGCGGTGGGCGAGGGCAGCGCCAAGCCGCTGGTGAAGTGCGACATGCAGATGCCGCGGGCGCGGCTGATCGAGTGTCTTGAACCCAACCGCCGCGTGGAGATCGAGGTCCGTGCGCTCAACTGAGCCGGGCCGCCACGGCGGGCGGGAAGAAATGCCGATGGCCGTGCCCCGGGGCATGGCCGCGGTGCCGACGGAGCCTCTCTACGGATAGGGGTTTCAACGTAGGGCGACGATCTGAGCAGTTCGATGGAAGCCCGATTCACTTAGATATGGAGATATGCGACATGGCATTTGATGCTTTCCTGAAGATCGACGGCATTCCGGGCGAGGCCCTGGACGACAAGCACAAGGACTGGATCGAGGTGCTCGGCTACAACTACGGCGCCACCCAGGCCACCTCGGCCACCGCCAGCTCCGCCGGCGGCGCCTCCTCCGAGCGCGTCAACCTGAGCGACTTCACCGTGCGCAAGTTCGTCGACAAGGCCTCGGCCAAGCTCTTCGAAGCCTGCTGCAAGGGCCAGCACCTCAAGCAGGTGGTGCTGAACGTCAACCGCGCCGGCGGTGACAAGGTCACCTACTACCAGATCACCCTGGAGGAAGTGGTGGTGTCCTCGATCAACCACACCGGCGCCGCCAACGACGCCGAGTCCGGCGACCTGCCGACCGAAGTGGTGACCTTCAACTTCGCTCGCATCAAGACCACCTACACCCAGCAGAAGCGCGCCGACGGCGCGGGCGGCGGCAACGTCGCCGGCGGCTGGGACCGCTCGATGAACAAGGTCTATTCCTGACAGGACAGGCCTGCAATGTGCCCTCCCGGCGGTTTCGGCCGCCGGGAGGCTTCCACTTTCATTCAACCTGTTCCTAGAGGTGGCGCGATGGCTGTAGGCGAACTTTTTGCCACCCTTGCCCTGATCACGCTGGCCATATGGTGCTGCGGGCAGCTCTACGACCTCGTGCAGATTCGGCGCGGCAAGTTCCCGAGCCCCGCACGAACCACACTGGACGATATACGAAGGCTCCGCGACGAGGGCTACATGGGCATCGCCATCAAGCGCTTCCAGCAATTGCCGGAAAACAAGGGTTTGTACACCGAGAAAGGGGCGCGGAAGAAAGTGGAGCAGCTGTAGGCAATGAATGCATCGTTTGAACCCTACCCGACACCCGTTGCAGGCGTTCTGGAATGAAGAACGTGGCCTTTCTGTTGCTGGCGCTGTCAGTGGCCGGTACGGCCCACCTGTTCTTCAACCTGACGGGCGAATACGCCTTCCCGATCCTGCTGGCCATCGGCATCGCCGCCCTGTTCGGCAATGGTCGCGGCCCACGCTTCGGCCGGCGCGACACCCCACCGGATTGAGATATCACGCATCATGATGCAGCTACCTCCCTCATTGTCCCTCGACGTCCTGGCCGCCCCCATCGACGGTGGCGCCGGCGAGGACCTGAGCTTTTCCGAGCTGTTCGACCAGATCAAGGAAGCGCGCCGCGCCGACCCGCAGTACCTGTCCCAGGGCGACTGGCAGACCGACCTCAAGCAGGCGGACTGGGAGCAGGTCATCGAACTGGCCGGGGAGGGCATCGCCCGCCGCAGCAAGGACCTGATGCTGGTCGCCTGGCTGGCCGAGGGCCTGGCCCGGCGCCATGGCTTCGCCGGCGTGGAGCACGGCCTGGCGCTGGCCACGCGGCTGCTGGAGACGTATTGGGACAGCCTCTTCCCCGAACTGGAAGAGGGCATCGAGCAGCGCGCCACGCGCCTGGGCTGGCTCGACAGCACCCTGGCCGAGGTGGCCAGCCAACTGCCGCTGACCCAGGGCCAGGCATACAGCCTGCTGGCCTACGAGGAGTCGCGCCAGGTGGAAAACCTGGCCCGGCAGAACGCCGATGCCGCCAGCGCCGCGCTGGCCGACGGCAAGATCAATGCGGAGATCTTCCAGCGCGCCGTGGTGCTGACCGACACCGCGCACCTGCAGGCCCAGCATGCCCGGATCGGAGCCTGCCTCGTCGCCTTGCAGGGCCTCGGCGCCAGGGCCGACAGCCTGTTCGGCCAGGAAGCGCCTTCCTTCCGCAACCTCGATGACGTGCTGCAGCGCTGCCAGCAACTGCTGGAGCGCCTGCTCAAGGAGCGCAACGTGGACATCAGCGCCAATCCCGCCCCGGCCGCCGGACCCGAAGCCGCGCCGGCCGCCCGGCCCGCATCCGCCGAAACGCCGGCCGCCGCCCCTGCCGTCAACGGCATGCCGCGCAGCCGCGAGGAGGCCCTGGCGCTGCTGGGCAACGTCGCCCAGTACTTCCGCCAGCACGAGCCGCACAGCCCGATCCCCTACCTGGTGGAGCGCGCCATCAAGTGGGGCGGCATGCCCCTGGACGCCTGGCTGCGCGACGTGATCAAGGACGGCGGCGTGATCGACAGCATCCGCGACACCCTGGGCACCCAGGAGTCCTGAACCTCGGCCCCGCATGGCCGGGCCGGCGGGCGCCCCGACCGCTTGTCCGCCGGCGGGGCTGGCGCAATGCCGCACGGCGGGGGCCGCGCCCGTACCCGCTGCGGCAGCCGCCCGCCAGCGGTCGCGAACGCTGCGCTTCTCTTGTAAGATCAACGGTTTGGATTGGCAGGGCGCTGCCCAGGTTGCCAATCGCAAGTCAGTTGAGATTCACTGCCTGCCGGATCGCAGAGGGAGCTGAATCCCGATTTCCGCCTGCCACCCCGGTCGTCATGCCGCCGAAGTGCCTCGCCACCGCGGCGCGGGCCTGCGGGTGCGTGCCTCCCGAGCATAGTCAGCGCCCGCACCGCCGAACCCGGCAGCGGGCGTGGTGTGCGTTTCCCCGGCGGTGAACCCGGACAGATACAGCGGTATTGAAAAAGGCCAAGTCATGAGCGACATCCGTAACCCCAAGCACCAGGCCCTGGTCGCCAAGCTGCGCGAGATCTTCCAGATCGACCGCCCGGAGCTGGACTTCGGCGTCTACCGCATCCTCAATGCCCGTGCCGGCGAGATCAACGACTACCTGGAGCGGCGCCTGCCGGGCAAGATCCAGGCGAGCCTGGCGGCCGGCAGCGCCGCCAGCCTGCAGCAGCTGGAAAACGAGTTGCGCGAGGCGGAAAAAAGTGCCCAGCAGCTCGGCGTGAGCCCGGAAAGCGTACCGCGGGTGCAGGCGTTGCGGGCCCGGCTGAAAGAGGCAGGCGCCGGCGCCTCCGAGCACGAGAACGCCGTCTTCAGCCACCTGCTGACCTTCTTCGGCCGCTACTACAACAACGGTGACTTCGTCAGCCAGCGCCGCTACAAGGGGGACACCTATGCCATCCCCTACGCCGGCGAGGAAGTCATGCTGCACTGGGCCAACAAGGACCAGTACTACACCAAGAGCGGCGAGAACTTCGCCAACTACAGCTTCCGCCTGGAAGACGGCCGTACCGTGCACTTCCGCCTGGTGGCCGCCGACACCGCCAAGGACAACCGCAAGGACAACGACAAGGAGCGCCGCTTTGCGCTGATCGAGCCCATGACGGTGAGCCGCACCGACGAGCATGGCCATGAGTACGACGAAGCGCTGCGCCCCATCGAGGAAAGCGACGGGGCCGACGGCCAGCCGCTGCTGACGCTGCGCTTCGAGTACCGGCCGGTGGCCAAGGGCACCAGGCAGGAGACGCTGATCGGCAAGGCCGTGGAGACCGTGCTGGGTGACGCGGCGGTCAAGGCGCGCTGGGCCGAGCTGGCCAGGCGCGAGCCGACCGAGAAGAACCCGCAGCGCACGCTGCTGGAGAAGAACCTCACCGACTACACCAGCAAGAACACCGCCGACTACTTCATCCACAAGGACCTGGCCCGCTTCCTGCGCGGCGAGCTGGACTTCTACATCAAGAGCGAAGTCCTGCACCTGGACGACCTGCAGAACGCCACCGCCATCGCCGACATCGAGAAGAGCCTGCGCATGACGCAGTGCCTTCGGGCCATCGCCCAGGAGCTGATCGACTTCCTGGCGCAGCTGGAGGAATTCCAGAAGAAGCTGTGGCTGAAGAAGAAGTTCGTGGTCTCCAGCCACTACTGCATCACCCTGGACCGGGTGCCGGAAGCGCTGTACCCGGCGATAGCCGCCAACCCCCGGCAGTGGGAACAGTGGCGCCAGCTGGGGCTCTGGACGGGCGCGGCGAACGGCACCGAGCAGGACCTGCGCAACGCCCCCTTCCGGATGCTCGACACCAGCCTCTACGACGCCGCCTTCAAGGCGCGGCTACTGGCTTCCCTTTCCGACCTGGACGGCAGCGTCGACGGCATCTTCGTCCACAGCGACAACTTCCAGGCCCTGAGCTTCCTGCAGGAGCGCTACCGCGAGCAGGTCAAGTACATCTATATAGACCCGCCCTACAACACCAACTCCACGCCCATCCTCTACAAGAACGAGTACAAGCACTCATCCTGGATGAGCCTGATGCAGGACCGCCTGGTCAAGGGCATGGGCCTGCTGCGCTACGATGGCGTGAAGACGGTGGCGATCGACGACTCCGAGATGGTCAACCTGTCCAAGGTGATGGAGCAGGTGGCGCCGGAGCACACGCTGTCCCGCGTCACCGTGGTGCACAACCCCAAGGGCTCGATCACCCGCAACTTCAACCGCACCCACGAGTACGCCCTGTTCCTCACCCGCGACGGGCTGTCGAGCATCGCCAGGACCCTGGAAGAGAACGACACCCCGCGCAAGATGCGGCGCTGGGGCGAGAACTCCCGGCGCATCGACCGGCGGCCGTCGTTCTACCCGATCTACGTCCTGGACGGCCGCGTCGTCGACGTCGGCACGGTGCCGGACGACGACTTCCACCCGGCCGGCAGGAACGTCCTGCTGGCGGACGGGCGCGTCGAGGTGTGGCCGATCGACCAGGACGGTGTCGAGCGGCGCTGGAACTTCGGCCTCGACTCCATCCGCCAGAACCTCGAGCGCATCGCCGCGCGCAAGGTCGGCGACGACTGGGACCTGTTCGTCACCCACGAGCAGACCGTGCCCAAGACCGTCTGGAGCGGTGGCGAATTCGATGCCGGCAAGTACGGCAACAGCCTGCTCATCGACATGCTCGGCGAGAAGCGCTTCGATTTCCCGAAGTCGATCCACCTGGTGAAGAAGTGCATCTCCCTGGCGGTCCAGGCCGACGAGCAGGCCCTGGTGCTCGACTACTTCGGCGGCAGCGGCACCACCGCCCACGCAGTGATCGAGCTGCGGCGCGAGGCCCGGGCCGCCGGCCTGGAGCCCAGGCTCGGCTTCATCCTGGTGGAGCAGGGCGAGTACTTCGAAAGCGTGACCAAGCCGCGGGCGATCAAGGCCATCTATTCCGCGCAATGGAAGGACGGCGAGCCCACGGCGCCGCAGACCGGGCTGTCCGGCTGCTTCAAGGTGCTCAAGCTGGAGAGCTACGAGGACGCCCTGAACAACATCCAGCTCGCCCGGCCGCCGGCGGTGGGCGACCTGTTCGGCTTCCTCCCGGACCACGCGCGGGACGACTACCTGCTGCGCTACATGCTGAACGTCGAGAGCCGCGCCTCGTTGCTGTCGATTGGCGACTTCCGCAAGCCGTTCGACTACGCCATGGACATCGCGGTGGACTCCGCCGGCGCCTTCGAGCGGCGCCCGGTGGACCTGGTCGAGACCTTCAACTACCTCCTCGGCCTGCGCGTCGGCCAGGTCGATGCGCAGCTGGAGCGCGGCTTCGTCAAGGTCACCGGCACGCTGCCGGGCGGGGAGCGCTGCCTGGTGCTCTGGCGTGACTGCGAGGTCCTGGACTACGAAGGCATCGGCCGGCTCTGCGAGGAACTGGCGATCGACCCGGCGGACAGCCGCTTCGACGTCATCTACCTCAACGGCGACCACAACATCCCCACGGTGCTCACCCAGACCGCGGCGGAGGGCGGCGCCACCCGCGAGCTCAGGCTGCGCCAGATCGAGCCGGAATTCCTCGAACGCATGTTCGCCGTGGAGGCGCTCTGATGGCGCGTGCACCACGGGGTGCGGCCGGCAAGCGCAGCTTCCACCAGGAGCTGGTGCTCAACCGCTGGATGCTGGGCTTCTTCAAGGGCGGCAGCCTGGGGGCGCTGAAGCTGCGCCTGGGCGACGACCGCCACGAGGGCATCGACGACGACGGCCAGACGCTGTTCTTCCACGAGCTCGCCGGCAACCTCTTCGAGCCGCAGCGCATCGGCGAGGCGGAGCTGCGCCGCTACGACCTGAACATAGTCGCACACTGGCAGCGCATCACCGCCCAGCGCAACAAGCGCGAAGGCCACGAACTGCAGATGAAGTACTTCCAGTACCTGTCGCTGCTGTTCACCGAGATCTACCTGGACTGGTACTTCAACCGCCGCGAGGCGCTGCTCGATGGCCTGAACCAGACCCTGGCGGCCTACCGCGGGGAGGCCGGCGCCGATCCGTTCCGCGACTTCGACGCCGACGACCTGAACAAGATCGCCTTCTGGAACGCCACCGGCAGCGGCAAGACCCTGCTGCTGCACGTCAACATCCTGCAGTACCTGCATTACTTCCAGGCCGGCAACGCCGACCGCTACCCGAGCAAGGTCATCCTGCTCACGCCCAACGAGGGCCTGTCGCGCCAGCACCTGGAAGAGCTGCACCTGTCCGGATTCGGCTTCGCCCAGTACTTCAACAAGAGCCAGACGCCGCCGCGCGGCACCATCGAGATCATCGACATCAACAAGCTCGGCGACGAGATGGGCGACAAGACCGTGGCGGTGGAGGCCTTCGAAGGCAACAACCTGGTGCTGGTGGACGAAGGCCACCGCGGCACCGGAACCGCCGCGGGGGCCTGGATGAGCCGGCGCGACGCCCTGGTGCGCGGCGGCTTCGCCTTCGAGTATTCGGCCACCTTCGGCCAGGCGGTGGCCAAGGGGCTGACCGTCGACGCGGCGGAGGACGAGCTGAAGAAGAAGCGCGCCAGGATGCTGTTCCAGACCGCCAGCCTGAAGAAGCTGGACGAGGCGCAACTGGCGCAGCTGGCGCTGTCCGCGGAAGAGCTGCGCCAGGCGCGCATCACCGCGACCCGCGAGGTCTACGCCAAGTGCATCCTCTTCGACTACTCGTACAAGTTCTTCTACGAGGATGGCTACGGCAAGGACTCGCTGATCCTGAACATGAACGGCGAGGCCTACGCCGAGGGCGACAACGCCTACAAGTATTTCGCCGCCTGCCTGCTGGCCTTCTACCAGCAGTCCTGGCTGTGGAGCCGCCATCGCGAGCAACTGCAGGACTTCAACATCGAGAAGCCGCTGTGGGTGTTCGTCGGCAACAAGGTGGCGGACGAGGATTCGGACATCCTCGAGGTGGTGACCTTCCTCGCCGAGTTCCTCAACCGCGAGGCGCAGATCAAGGCCTGGCTGGCGGACCTGGTGAACGACAAGGCGCAGCTGCTGGATGCCAAGGGCAACAACATCTTCCAGGGGCGCTTCGCCCCGCTGCTGGGCTACAGCGACAGGATCGACGAGCTGTACGCCGACATCCTCCAGCGGGTGTTCAACGCCCCGGCCCGCCAGCGACTGAAGCTGGTCAACATCCGCAACAGCAAGGGCGAGCTGGCCCTGCGGGTGGGCGATGGCGAACCCTTCGCGCTGATCAACATCGGCGACGACTCCGGCTTCTTCCGCCAGGCCGAGGCCTGCGCGGCCTTCGACAGCGAGGCGGACGACTTCAGCGGCGCGCTCTTCGGCACCCTGAACCACAAGGACAGCCGGCTGAACGTGCTGGTCGGTTCGCGCAAGTTCACCGAGGGCTGGAGCAGCTGGCGCGTATCCACCATGGGCCTGCTCAACATGGGCCAGGGCGAGGGTTCGCAGATCATCCAGCTGTTCGGCCGCGGCGTGCGGCTGAAGGGCGAGGGCTTCTCGCTGAAGCGCACCAGCCCCCAGGAGCGCCCCAAGGGCCTGCACCTGGACAAGCTGGAAACCCTGAACATCTTCGGGGTGCGCGCCAACTACATCGCGGCCTTCAAGGACTACCTGAAGGAGGAGGGGATCACCCCCAGCGACGAGCTGATCGAGCTGGACCTCCCCACCCGGGCCAACCTGCCGCAGGGCAAGCTGAGGACCCTGGTGCTCAAGGACGGCTACAAGGACAACCAGAAGAAAGGCTTCAAGCGCACCCATTTCCCCTGGCTGTACGAAGTGCCCGCGGCATTCGCCGGCAAGGTCAAGCTGCCCCATGTGACGCTGGACCTGTATCCGCGCATCGAGGCGCTGAGCACCACGGCGACGGCGGGCACGGCGGCGCAGGCGCGGCACAGGGGCAAGCTGGACCCGGCGCTGTTCGGCCTGTTCGACTGGGACCGCATCTATATCGAGCTGCAGAACTGCAAGCTGCAGCGGGGCTGGAGCAACCTGCGCCTGGACCGGCAGAAGCTGGTGGACTTCTGCCAGGGGCCGGCCGACTGGTACACGCTGCTGATCCCGGCCAGCGAGCTGGCGATCACCGGCTACGCCGACGTGCGCAAGCAGGAAGACATACTGCTGCGCCTGCTGGTGGACTACACCGAGCGCTTCTACAAGGCCCTGAAGAGCGGCTACGAAGGCCAGTTCTACGACGTGGTCCAGCTGGACGGCGGGCATGGCTCGATGCTCAAGGGCTACCGCTTCGAGATCGAGGGCAGCGAGCAGGGCCTGGAGTACTTCCGCAAGCTGGAAGAGCTGAAGGCGCTGGTGGCGCAGGGGCGGCTCGACCAGGCCGGCCAGTGGAGCGCGCCGCACATGGTGGCCATCAGCTTCGACCGTCACCTGTACTACCCGCTGCTGTCGCTGGACGACAAGGACGCCGTTCCGTTCAAGCTGCGCCCGCTGGCGTTCGACGCGCCCAGCGAGTGGGCGTTCGTCAGGGACCTGGAGGCCTTCCACGGCTCGCCCGCGGGCAGGAAGGCCATCGGCTCGCGCAGCCTTTACCTGCTGCGCAACGCCGCCACCCAGGACAAGGGGCTGGGCTTCGCCACCGCGGGCAACTTCTATCCCGACTTCCTGCTCTGGCTGGTGGATGACGCGACGGGGCAGCAGTGGCTGACCTTCGTGGACCCCAAGGGGCTGCGCAACCTGGACCTGGCGCATCCGAAGCTGGGGCTGTACAGGGAGGTCAAATCGATCCAGGCCACGCTGCCGGGCGAGCAGGCGCTGGTGCTCAACGCCTTCGTGCTGTCGCCGACGCCCTATGCGGAACTGCTGAACGTCGCGGAGCACTGCCCGAAGGCGGAGCTGGAAGACCGTCACATCCTGTTCATGGAGGACGGCGCCGGCGGCTATCTGGAGAAGATGTTCGCGAGGATAGGGTAGGGGGGGGGGCAGGCTGTGGCCGGGGGCTACAGCCAGTGGGCGGGAACTTCGATCTCGTAGTTCTTGGCCACGATGGCCAGCGTCCCGGCGATTTCGGCGTGGCGCGCCTGCTGTGCGCTGTTCCAGCTTTCCCGGTTGGCCAGCAGGGTCTTGAGTTCCTCCAGGTTGTACATGCCCAGGCGGAGGAAGTTGCCCCAGGTCGGGGCGCCGAAGAGGTTGTAGATGGTGGTGGTGTCGTCGCGCTCGCTGGCCAGGCGCTTGGGGCCGGTCAGCTTCTCGGCGGCGGCTTCCGCCTCGTCGCGGTCTTCGTAGGTGTTGAGCAGCTTGATCATGAAGAACGTGTGATCTCTTCGTGTAGCATGGCTGAGGGGCGTCGATTGTAGGGAGTTGATGTTCGCATGTCGAATCCATGGAAGGCCTGCAACCTGTACCAGAACCTGCTGGAATCGCTGCCGCCGGGGCTGGTCGCCCGCGTCCCGGCGGCGCACTCCAGGCTGCTCGCCTGGCAGCCGGAGTCGCGGCACTACTACCAGACGATGTACCTCGACCAGGCACAGGGCGCGCCAGCGCGGAAAAGGCCCGGCGACAAGGTTTGCCGCGAGTGCGAGCATTTCCACCTCTCCACGCTCAAGCATATAGACAAGAACCCGGACATCGACCTGGGCAATGAACTGGAGGCGGTGTTCGAATCCTACTTACAGCAGGTCCTGGATACCCTGGTTCCGGGGCTCGTGGTCGAAAGGGCCGACCAGCAGGAACTGCACATGCCGGATTTCCAGGTACGGCATGTGCAAAGTGGCGAAGTCCTGCTGCTGATGGAGTTCAAGGTCATATTCCGGCCCTTCCTGCTGATCTCGAAGAAGGTCAACCCGGCCTACGAGTGCTATTCCCACTCGATGACGCTGGACGTCGCCGGCAAGCTGGACGCCCAGCGAGAGTTGGTGGTCAACGGCCCGGGAGTGCACAAGTGCGCCTATGTCTACTGGTACGACCTGCCCTGCGTGAAGGGTGTGTTCTGGATGTCGGCGGAAGACGTGTACCGGCACCAGGACGAGCAGGTCGCCTATAAGAGGAAGGTGGTCAGTGGCGACATAGGGGCGGCGGGGCAGGTCAGGGGCGCGGTCAGGAAGCTGTACTTGCCGCTCTATCAGATGAACGACTTCGATTCGCTGGTCTCGCTGCTGCAGGAAAGAATGCCGTCGAAATAAAAGTTTCAAAAAGTCGTTGACGGGCATTCTGAAGTCCCTATAATGCGCACCACTCCCAGCGACGAAGCGCTGAAA
>NZ_JAZAQP010000061.1:0-35684 GCF_036231725.1 Pseudomonas sp. JH-2
TACGCCGCCCCACCACGCCATTCCCATTGTAGGAGCGCGCCCTGCGCGCGAAATCGCGGACAGAGTCCGCTCCTACGGTACAAGCAGGCACTGCTTCTCGTAGGAGCGAGCTTGCTCGCGAACCGCATGGCACCGGGTTTGTTCGCGAGCAAGCTCGCTCCTACGAAGAGCACCTCTGCACAGTCAGAAGTAGTAGAGCGCCTCGACCATGGTCCCCAGCCGCGTGCGGTCACGGCCGTTGCCATAGGGGCGATCGTGGTCCCGGGCGTCGAACCAGTCGTAACGGACTTCCGGGCGCAGCACTGGGCGTCGGCGGCAAGCGTCCACGGCAGCAGGTCACGAACCATGGGCGCAACCTGGTGCCGAGCCCGCGCCGGAGGCTCCGGGGGAAACGGCCGGCCCCGTCAGCGGCGATCCACCCAGACGGTCTGCGCATTGCAGAACTCGCGCACCCCGAAGTGCGACAGCTCGCGGCCGAAGCCGCTCTTCTTCACGCCGCCGAAGCCGACGCGGGCGTCGCTGGCGCTGTAGCCGTTGATGAACACGCCGCCCACCTCCAGCTCGTCGGCCATCTGCCGCGCGCGGGCCTGGTCGGCGCTGAACACCGTGGCGGTCAGGCCGAAGTCGCTGTCGTTGGCCAGTTCCAGGGCATGGCGGGCGTCCCTGGCGCGGATGATCGAGGCCACCGGGCCGAACAGCTCCTCGCGGAACGAGGTCATCCGCGGGGTGACCTCGGCCAGCACGGTAGGCTGGTAGAAGTTGCCCGGGCCCTGCGCCTTGTCGCCGCCCAGCAGCAGGCTGGCGCCTTCGGCGAGGGTGCGCTGCACCTGGTCGTGCAGTTCGTCGCGCAGGTCGAAACGCGCCATGGGGCCGATGTAGGTCTGCGCCTGGGTCGGGTCGCCCATCGCCAGCTCGCGGGTGGCGGCGACGAAGCGCTCGGTGAAGGCATCGGCGATGCCGTCCTCGACGATGAAGCGCTTGGCCGCGGCGCAGACCTGGCCGGAATTCTGGAAGCGCCCGGCGACCGCCGCCTTCACCGCCAGGTCCAGGTCCGCGTCGGCCAGCACGATGAAGGCGTCCGAGCCGCCCAGCTCCAGCACGCACTTCTTCAGCGCCGCGCCCGCCTGGGCGCCGATGGCCGAGCCGGCGCGCACGCTGCCGGTCACGGTGACGGCGGCGATGCGCGCGTCGCGGATGGCCTGGGACACCAGGTCGTTGCCGACGTTGATCACCTCGAACACGCCCGCCGGGAACTGCGCCTGGCGGAACGCCTGGCGCAGCAGGTAGGCGCAGCCCATGACGTTGGGCGCGTGCTTGAGCACATAGGTATTGCCCGCCAGCAGTGCCGGCACGGCCCCGCGCAGCACCTGCCAGATCGGGAAGTTCCACGGCATCACCGCGAGGATCGGGCCCAGCGGGCGGTATTCGATCCAGGCGCGCTCGTGCTCCACGCTGGTCGGCTCGGGGGCGAGCATCCGCGGGCCGTTGGCCGCGTACCAGTCGCAGAGCCCGGCGCACTTCTCCACCTCGCCGCGCGCCTGGGTGATCGGCTTGCCCATCTCGGCGGTGATGCGCTCGGCCAGGGCGTCGGCGTTGGCGCGCAGGGCCTGGCCGAGGCGGACCAGCGCGGCGGCGCGCTGCTCCAGCGGGGTGCGCCGCCAGCCGGCATAGCCCTGGGCCGCGCGGGCCAGGGCCTGTTCCAGGGCTTCGGCGGACTCGAAGGCGTAGCTGTCAATCACCTCGCCGGTGGCGGGGTTGCGGGAAATCGCGTGGGTCTGGGGCGTGATGCTCATGGCGCGCTCCTGGGGGCGGATTGGGGTAGCGCCAGTTTCGCGTTGAGTGATGCTTATGAAAACTGAATAATAAAAAGCATTACGCTCTCGTTTGGAGAATGAAATGGACCTGGTCCAGCTGGAAATCTTCTGCGCGGTGGTCACCCACAAGAGCATCGCCGCCGCCGCGCAAGCCATGCACCGCGTGCCCTCCAACCTCACCACGCGGATCAGGCAGCTGGAGGCGGACCTCGACGCCGAGCTGTTCATCCGCGAGAAGAACCGCCTGCGGCTCTCCGTGGCCGGGCACGACTTCCTCGCCTACGCCACGCGCATCCTCGGCCTGGTGGAAGAAGCGCGGGTGGCGGTGTCCGGCAAGGAGCCCAGCGGGCGCTTCCCCCTCGGCTCGCTGGAAAGCACGGCGGCGGTGCGCATCCCCAGGCTGCTGGCGCGCTACCACCAGCAGTACCCGAAGGTGGAGCTGGACCTGTCCACCGGGCCTTCCGGGGCGATGATCGACGGGGTGATCGCCGGGAAGCTGATCGCCGCCTTCGTCGACGGCCCGATCAAGCACCCGGCGCTGGAAGGCATGCCGGTGTTCGACGAACAGATGCTGGTGGTCGCCCCCTCGCACCACGCGCCGATCCGCCGTGGCCAGGACGTCCACGGCGAAATGATCTACGTGTTCCGCGACAACTGCTCCTACCGCCACCACTTCGAACGCTGGTTCGCCGCCGACGGCGCCGCGCCCGGCGCCATCCGCGAACTGGAGTCCTACCACAGCATGTTGGCCTGCGTGAGCGCCGGCGGCGGCCTGGCGGTGATGCCGCGCAGCATGCTGGCGAACATGCCGGGCAGCGCCTCGGTCAGCGCCTGGCCCATGGCCGGCGACTTCGCCCGGCTGAACACCTGGCTGATCTGGCGCAGCGACTCGCGCTCACGCTCGCTGGAGCTGTTCCGCCAGTTGGTGCGGGAGCAGGCGGCGGCGCTGGACATGGCCGGGGGCTGACAGCGCCAGGGGAACCGCCGTCGAAGCCTGGCGGCGCCGGCCACATGAGCTGCGACGCCAAGGCGCTGGAACGCATCTACCAGGCCATGGCCACGCAGCAGCTGGTGCTGGTGCCTACGCGCCGGTGAATGGAAAGACCGGGCCCCGACGGGCTATGAAATCTTCATGCGCGAAGTCAGGTTCTGCTGCATGAAGTCCAGGAAGCGTCGCTGGAACAGCATGGTGTGCTCGTGGGCGGCCTTCTCCGCCGCGTCGGCGTCGCGGGCGGCGATGGCCTCGACGATCTCGGCATGGTCGCGCCCTGTGCTGTCGGCGCTGGCGGCGCTGATGATGAAGTCGAAGTACAGGTGCGAAAGCCGTTGCCCTTCTCCCAGCAGCCTCTCGTAGTAGCCAGTGAGGCAGGGGTTCTTGCCGGCGCGGGAGATTTCCATGTGTAGCGCCTTGTTCGGCTCCGTCATGGCCTGGAAGTCGCCGCTGGTGATCGAGGTCATGTACGCGGTCTCCGCGGCGCGGATGCGCTCCAGGTCCTCGTCGTTGCGCTGGATGGCCGCCAGCCGGGTGACGGCGCGCTGAAGCAGGTCCGGCGCGGCGATTCTGGTAGGTGCGCGCGTCCAGGCGGTTGCGGAACATCACGTAGGGCACTTCGTCGATCTGCTCGTACAGCGGATGCTGGCGGTTGATCCTATCCTTGAGTTTCACCCCGGCGTCGGCCAGCTCGCGGGTGTTCTCGGGGCGATGGGCGAGCCGGCGCAGCAATGCCGCGCCGCCGGTGAAGAAGAGAAAACAGGCGGAAAATCAAAAAGTTATATGAACA
The DNA here is from genome assembly GCF_036231725.1 of Pseudomonas sp. JH-2. NCBI lineage: Bacteria > Pseudomonadati > Pseudomonadota > Gammaproteobacteria > Pseudomonadales > Pseudomonadaceae > Pseudomonas > Pseudomonas sp. JH-2. The sequence goes on from NZ_JAZAQP010000061.1 coordinate 3,596, forward strand.
GGCGGGAAGCACGGGCGGCAGCCCGCGTGTGGCAGGCGGGTCGAATGGAGGGGGCGAAGCCGGGGTTACGTTAGGATTTCAACACATGAAGGTAAGAAATATTGGATTCATCCAACATGAAACTTGCCATCAAGATAGTGGCCACGCCCAGGGTGCCGAGCCGTAATGGACGGCTATGGCCCGGGCGCAGGGATCATGGGGCAGCCCCCGGCGAACGCCGGGCCGGGCGCCTCTGCCAGCGTGCCAGTGGACGCAAGGTGAGCTGCATTGTCGGGGGGCGAGCCTTGCGCCATCAGCACCACGGGTGCCGGAGGTTCCGGCACCCGTTTTTTTTGCCGGGCGACCCGCGGCCGTCCGCTCAGCGCACCCGCCGCCAGAGCAGCCTGGCGGTTCGCGCCTCGGGGGTGCCCTCCTCCAGGCGTGCGCTGAGCGCCAGCACGTCGCCCTCCAGCTGGGCGATGCGGCGCTGGCTGCCGCCCTCCCAGTTGGGGAACAGGCTATGGCGCACGTGGTGCAGCACGGTATCGCCCTGCACTTCGTAGCCGCCGGCGTAGGTCAGGTAGCTGCCGTAGGCGGCGGCCTTCTCTTCATCGCTGGCCGACCATTGCCCGCCGCTGCGGAAAGGCTCGCGGTCCTTCCTGGCGACCACGCAGAACATGCCATGCGCGCCGTACTCGATGAAGCCCTCCAGCGCCACGCCCATCGGGTGGAGCACGCGCCCGTCGTCGTAGAGCTGCTCCCAGGCCAGGATTTCCCAGCGGCCCTGGATGTCTGTTGCGTTCATGCTGTCACTCCGCTGCATCGGTGAGGAAATCAATCAGCAGGCGGGTGAACGCCCGCGCCCGCTCGATCTGCACCCAGTGCCCGCACTCGCCGAACACGTGCAGCTGCGCATGGGGGATCAGGCGCAGCAGGCGCTCGGAGACCTCCAGCGGTATCACCCGGTCGTCGCGGCCATGGATGAGCAGGGTCTGCTGGGGCAGTTCGCGCAGCGCGGCTTCAGGCACCGCGAGCATCTCCACCCCCTGCTGGCGCGGCGCGGGGAACAGCTGGGCGAAGCGTGACTGCACGTCGTCGCGGATGCTGGCCTCGTAGCGCATGCGCACCAGGTCGTCGTTGATCAGCGAATGGTCGTAGGCGAACACGCCCATCAGCTCGCCCATGGCCTGCAGCGAGGGCTGGTAGCCCCAGACCTTCTCCAGGCCCTCGGTGATGGGGAACGAGATGCCCGCCGAGCCCATCAGCACCAGGCGCTTCACCCGCTGCGGATGCCGCTGGGCCAGCGCCAGCGCGATGGCGCCGCCGAAGGAGTTGCCGACCACCGAGACCCTGTCGATGTCCAGGGCGTCGAGCAGGCCGGTCAGTTGCCCGACCCAGGCCTCGGGGTCCAGCCGGCGGCCGGCCGGGCACTGCGTATAGCCGAAACCGAGCATGTCCGGCGCTATCACCCGGGCGCGCCCGGACAGTTCGGGGATCACCCCGCGCCAGTTGGCCCAGGCGGTGACGCCCGGGCCGGAGCCGTGGATCAGCAGGATCGGCTCGCCCTGCCCCTGGTCGTGGTAGTTGATGGTGCAGTCGCCGACCCGCAGGTGGTTGGCGATTTCCGCTGATGTCGAAGTAGTCATTGTCTGGCCTTCGCGGTCTGGCTGGTGGTAACGACGGGGGCACGCATCCCCTGCTCGGCCAGGCGCTTGAGGATCTGCCTGGCCTCCTCGCGCTTGTCCGGCGGCAGCCAGGTGCGGTCATGCCCCCACAGGCTCATGCCCTGCAGCTCTTCCACCTCCCAGTCGGGGCCGATGGTGCGCCCGGCCCAGCCGAGCTCGAACATCCAGCCGTCGGGGTTCTTCAGGTAGAAGGAGGTGACGTGGTCGTTGATGTGCCGGCCGAGGGTGACGCCGATGCACTCGGGGTCGGCCAGCGCCATGTCGTAGGCCCGCCCGAGGTCGTCGAAGTCGTTGTACTCCAGCATCATGTGGTAGATCTTCGCCGGCCCGCCGGTGTGGGCGATGCCCAGGGTGTGGTGGCGCGGGTTGACGTGGAGGAACTCGACGCGGAACGGCGCCCGCGCGCGGTCGCTGACCTTGAAGCCCAGCACCTCCTTGTAGAGGTGGCACATCTGTTCGAAGTGCGCGGTGATCAGGGCCACGTGGCCGATGCCCAGCTCGCCGGTGCGGAAACCGCCCAGCGGGCGCCCCGGCACGAAGGGGCTGGCGGCGTCGGCCAGGCCCCAGGCCACCTCGATGCGCACGCCGTCGGGGTCGCTGAAATGCAGCATCCCGGCGACGCCGCGCAGGGCGTTCTCCTGCGCCGTGCCGCGGGTCACCGGGTAGCCCGCCGCCGTCAGCGCCTGGGCGGCCTGCTCCAGCTCCTCCGCGTCCCCGACCTCGAAGCCCATGCCCATGCTGGGTTCGCCTTCGCAGGCTTCGAGCAGCAGGCGCTGGACCTTCTGGTCGGCGCGCAGGCGCACGCAGCGCCCCGGCTCGACCACTTCCACCTGCAGGCCGATGTGTTCCGCCGCCTGCTTCTGCCAGGCCGGCAGGTTGGGAGTGCCGACTATCACGTAACTCAGTGCCCTGATCATGCTTGCGCCTCTCCTGCGCTGGTCCATGTCTGTGTCATTCCGCCGACATCCCGCCATCGACCGAGAGGGTGGCCCCGGTGACGTAGGAGGCCTGCCCGGAAAGCAGCCACAGCAGCGCCGCGCCGACCTCCCCGGGCTGGCCGATGCGCCGCATGGGCACGCCGTCGTCGTACAGGTGGTCGTCGCCGCCGGTGACGCGGTCGAAGCTCGGCGTCTTGATCGGCCCGGGGCAAAGGGCGTTGACGCGGATGCCGCGGGTCGCGTAGTCCAGCGCCGCGGCGCGGGTGGCGCCGACGATGCCGTGCTTGGCGGCCACGTAGCCGGCGGTGCGCGGCATCGCCTTGAGGCCGAAGATCGAGGCGTTGTTGACGATGGAGCCGCCACCCGTGCGCAGCATCGCCTCGGCTTCGAACTTCATCATGTAGAGGACGCCCTTGAGGTTGATGTCGACCACCTCGTCGAGCTCATCCAGGGGCGTTTCGTGGATATCGTGGAACGCGCGCTGCAGGCCGGCGTTGTTGAAGGCGCCGTCGAGCCGCCCGTAGCGCTCCACGGCCAGCGCCACCAGGGCGCGGCAGTCGGCGGGGCGGGACACGTCGGTGGCCAGGAACAGCGCCTGGCCGCCGGCCGCCGCGATCTCATCGAGCACTTCCGCCCCCGCCTGCGCATCGCGGTTGCCCAGCACCACCCGGGCCCCCGCCCTGGCGAGCGCCAGGCAGGCCTCGCGGCCGATGCCGCTGCCGCCGCCGGTCACGACTATCACCTTGTTGTCCAGATTCATGCTTGCTCCTCCAGGAAAGCGACCGGCATCAGGCCGGCGGGATGCGCCCGAGCACGGCTTCCAGGGCGATGCCCACGGCCAGCAGGCGGCGGTCCGAACCAAAGGGCGCGTCCAGTTCCAGGCCCACCGGCAGCCCCGTGCGCGGGCCCAGCCCGATGGGCAGCTGGATGCCCGGCAGGCCGGCGCTGGCGGCCGGCTCGGTGTTCTGGATCAGCCGCTCGAAATACTCCGGCAGGTTGACCTGGTCGCTGGCCGGCGGCGCCACTATGGGCGTGGTGGGGAAGACCAGGGCATCCAGCCGGTACTGCTCGAAGAGGTCCTGGTAGTGCTCCTTCAGGGCCGGGCGGGCAGTGTTCTGAGCCGCCTCGTAGAGCGGCGCGACGTCCACCAGGCCGCCCTCCCCCGGCGCCTTGCGCGGCAGCACCCACTGCTCGTAGATGGCGCGCACGTCCGGGCTGTGGATGTCCCTGGCCAGTTCCTCGATGCTGATGCCCGGCCCCTCGTCGCGCAGGTAGGCGACCATCGAGTCGTAGGCTTCGTGGATCACCACCGGGAAGCCGACGGCGCGGTTCAGTTCCTGCAGGCGTGTCTCGGGCAGTTCGACGAAGTTCACGCCATGGCTGGAAAGCTTCGCCAGGGCGGCCTCGGCCACCTCGCGGACGTCGTCGTCCAGATGGCTCCAGAAGTCCTCGACGATACCCAGGCGCAGCCCGTCCAGGCTCACCGGCGGCAGCGCGTATTCGTCGCTGATCAGGGCATCGAGCAGGGCGACGTCGGCCATGCACAGGGCCATGGGCCCCACGGTGTCGCGGCTGCGGGCGATGGGGATCACGCCTTCGCTGGAATAGCGGCCGGCGCTGGGGCGCAGCGAGGAGCAGCCGTTGAGCGCACAGGGAATGCGCATCGAGCCGCCGGTGTCGGTGCCCAGCGCCGCCAGGGCCATGCGCGCGCCCAGCGCCGCGGCGCTGCCGGAGGACGAGCCGCCGGCGATGCGCTCGCTGTCGTAGGCGTTGCGCACGCCGGGCTGGCTGCCGGTGTTGAAGGCGGCGTTGTAGCCGGTGGCGCCGAAGGCCAGCTCGTGCATGTTGGTCTTGCCCAGCAGGATCGCCCCGGCGTCGCGCAGGCGCTGCAGCGTCGGCGCGTCCTGGCGCGGGACGAAGCCGGCCAGCGCCGGCGTGCCGGCGGTGCATGGCAGGCCCGCGGCGTGGATGTTGTCCTTGACCACGATGGGGATGCCGGACAGCGGCTTCTGCCGCCGCCCCGCGCGGCGCGCGGCATCGGCGGCCTTCGCCTCGGCCAGCGCACCGTCGCCGTTGAGGGTGACGTAGACGTTCAGCTCGCGGCCGTCCTCGGCGCGGTCCAGGCAGGCGCAGACCAGTTCGGTGCTGCTCAGTACGCCATCGCGGAAGGCCGTGACGGCTTCGGCGATGGTCAGGTCGGCAAGGGTCGGGGAGTCTTGGAAGAGTTTCATGCAGTGGCTCCGTTCAACGGCTGAACGCCTCGTCCTTGAGTCGCTCCGGACTGGGATAGGCAAGCTTGCTGTGGGCGAGGCCGAGGTCGAGCAGCACCTCGCACAGCTTGTAGGCGATGACGCCGGGGTTGAGCACAGGGACGTCCAGGTGCTGGCTGAGGAAGGCGTGGGACTGGTGCATGGTGGTGGAGCCCAGCACTATCACCTCGGCGCCGTCCTCGTGGATGGCCAGCCGGGCGGCGTCCAGCAGCTTGGCGAAGACCACCTCCTCCTTGCCCTGCAGCAGGGCCTCGGTGTCCGGGCGCACGTCGATGGAGCGCAGCGAGGCCAGCCGCGATTCGAGGCCGTATTCCTTGAGCGTCTTGCGGTACAGCGGGAACCAGCGCGGCCACATGGTCAGGATGCTGAACTTGTGGCCCAGGGCGCAGGCCAGGTGGAAGGCGCTCTGCCCCGGCGCCAGCACCGGGATCGACAGCCGGGCGCGCAGCGCGGCCAGGCCCGAGTCGCTGACGGTGTTGATGCACACGGCATCGAAGCCCTCGTCCTCGGCGCGCATGCCGGCCTCGATCACCGCCAGCTCCATCAGCGCCATGTCGTAGTAGCTGTCGGCCAGGGTCGAGACGCTGCCGGCGCCGACGAAGCACACCTCGATGTCCGGGCGTTGCAACGCCGCCGGCAGCTGGGACTCGACCAGGGGCCGGGTCTGCTCGCTCAGCGGCACGGGGAAGATCATTTTCACGCGCTTGCGCATGTGAGTTCTCCCGGGCTCAAAGGCCCAGCTGCTGGCGTGGACGGGTCAGGGTGTCGATCAGCGCGTAGAGGATCTTGCGCGCGCAGGGCATCAGGTCGGGCACGTAGGTCGCGCCCATGCCGCCCAGGCCCTCCGCCACCGGCAAGGGCGCGCCCTGCGCCGGCCACGGCCAGCCGATGCGCGCGGTGGGCACGCCGTAGCGGCGCAGCGCGGCGCCGTCGGTCTGGCCGCCGAGCCAGTCGGGCGTGCCGTGCGGGCGCCGCTCGATGTGTTCCCAGCCACGCTTGCACGACTGGACGATCCAGTTCTGCGGGTCGGTGCTGCCGCCGGGCACGGAGCCGTACATGTCCCACTCCAGCTCCAGGTCGGGGCGCCGCGCCTGCAGGTCGCGGACGAATGCGGCGAACTGCGCCTTGACGTCGCCCGGGCTGCTGCGCGGGTTGATGCGCACGTCGAAGAAGATTTCGGTGACCGCCGAGGGGAACGCCGGGCGCTCGACGTCGCCGCCGCGGATGCCGGCGATCCAGCCGTGGGGCTTGACCACCCCGGAGGTGTTGCGCTCGGCGTAGTCGATGATCCATTGCTCCAGCTCGCCGACCACCGCCGCCGCCGGCACCACCGAGCTGCGGAAGCCCGGGGTGCCGCGCGGCACCCCGGCGTAGCCGAGGCTGCCGTAGACACGCAGCTTGAACCAGGCCATGCCCGGCTCCTCGTGGTACACCCAGTTCCACGGTTTCATGATGATGGCGAAGTCCGGCGCGGCCCCGCGGTTGAGCAGGTGCAGCACGCCGTTGGACATGCCCGCGTGCTGCCGCGCCGAGATGTCCACCGGCATGCCGCCGTCGGCCAGCCCCAGCAGCAGGTCGCCGGTCAGCGGCACCCCGGCCTCGATCAGCGCGGTGGCCACTTCGGTGAGGGTGGCGATCATGCCCTTGGGGTTGGAGGCGCCGAGGCCGAACACCCAGTCGTCGACCTGCTGGGCCATCGGCAGCATGTCGGCCTGCCCGGCTTCGCCGGTCAGCAGCTTCTCGGCCTCGTCGCATTCCAGGTGGGTGTCCAGCGGCGCGTACAGCATCACGCTGGCGCCGCCGCCGCTGCCGCGCAGTTCGCCCAGCACGTTGCCGCTGGTGAAGCTCATCGGCTGGTAGCGGGCGGCCATGCCGATCTGCTTCAGGTGGGTGGTCATGAATTCGCCCACGGCCCGGGCCGAGCCGGTGGGGCTGTGGATGTCGGTGATGGCGAACAGCAGGTCCTGCAGGCGCCTGGCGTCGAGCCTGGCGCAGGCCTGCTCGTACCATTTCATCTGCTCGGCGGAGAACGGCATGGAGGTGGTGGGTTGCATGCTGGCGCCCTCAGTGGCTAGCGACGAACTGTTCGCTGAAGATGTTTTCGGGGGCGACGCCCAGCTCGATCAGCCGCGCCGTGGCGGCATCGATCATCGGCTGGGGGCCGCACAGGTAGGCCACGCAGTCCGGGCCGCTCACGTCGCCCTCGCGCAGGGCGCTGACCGGGCTGCCGTGGTGCAGGTCCTCGCGCGGCTCGCGGTCCACGCAGATGCGCGCTTCCAGGCTCGGCAGCCACTGCTTGCGCAGCTCGATCTCGTCGAGGCCGAACAGCACTTCCGGGGTGGCGCAGCCGAAGCTCAGGAGCATCGGCGGCTTGCGCCCGCCGAGCTTGTGCAGGGTGTCGATCATCGACAGGATCGGCGCCAGGCCGGTGCCGCCGGCGACGAAGATGTGCGGCGCGCGGCGCTTCTCCTCGCGCAGGAAGAAGGCGCCGTAGGGGCCGCTGAGGGTCAGCACCTCGTCGGGTTTGACCTGCTCTTCCAGGTAGCTGGACATGGCGCCGCCGGGCAGCAGGCGGATGAGGAACTCCAGCTTCGGCAGGTCGGCGGGGGTGCTGGACGGGGAGTAGCTGCGCAGCACCTCGAAGCCCGGCACCTGGATCTGCATGAACTGCCCGGGGCGGAAGTCCAGGCATTCGCCATCGGCCAGTTCCAGGCGCAGGCGCACCACGTTGCTGGCGATGCGCTCGGCCGAGTCGACGAAGGCATGCACCTCCCCGGCCGCGCCCGAGCCGACCTCGCTGCCGTAGGCCAGCTCGAAGGTGCAGTCCGATTGCGCCTGGCACAGGCACAGCAGGCGCTGGCCGGCGGCGTACTCGCTGGCCAGCAGCGTGGAGCTGGCGCCGGGGCGGGTAACCGCCTCGCCGTCGGCGAGGTGGGCGATGCAGCTGGAGCAACTGCCGGAACGGCACTGGTACAGCAGCGGCACCTGCGCCTCGAGGGCGGCGTCGAGGATGCTGGCGTCGGCAGGGACGCTGAAGCTGCGGCTGACGCCGTCGGAGAAGTTCACGGTGACTTGGTGTGTCTGGTCTTTCATGAGTGGGGTCCCACGGGATACGTCGATGGTGCGGCGGGCCGGCCGGCCTGCTCAGTCCTTGTGGAAGATCGCCAGCTTGTTGCCGTCCGGGTCGCGGAAATAGGCCATGTAGAACCCCGGGAAACGCTCGCCGGGCAGCCCTTCGTCGCTGGCGCCCAGAGCCAGGGCCAGGGCGTGCAGCTGGTCCACCCGCTCGCGGGAGCCGGCCGGCAGGGCGACCATGTTGCCGTTGCCCGGCTGCGCGGGGCGTTCGTCATAGGGGGTGCAGATGCCCAGCATCGGTTGTTCCGGGGCCTGCCCGTACAGGCTCAGGCGCGGGGACTCCAGCAGCGCGGTGGCGCCCATGGCGCCGAGGAAGGCGCCATAGAACGCGCGGGCGCGTTCCAGGTGGTTGCTGCCCAACAGCGTGTATCCAATCATTGCAAGGCCTCCGGAGCAGGCAGGGCGTCTTTCGTTGTCATGGCCCGATCATAGGAACCGGGGGTGGCGCCCACACTCCAATGGGTTCCCCGGTTATCCCGCCAGCGCAAATAAACCCAGCGCCGCAGGAGGAGAAACGGCGGCCCTTCCCGGGCCGCCGTGCGGGCTGGCTAGGCGCTCTGCGCGCGGGCCAGGTCCTGGTAGCGGCCGCGGTGGAACAGCAGCGGCCGCATGTCCGGCTCGGGCGCCGCCATGCGCAGCACGCGGCCGACCAGGATCAGGTGGTCGCCGCCGTCGTAGCGGTGCTCGGTGGCGCACTCGAACACCGTCAGGCAGCCCGGCAGCAAGGGCACGCCGCCCACGCCGGTGCCAACCTCCAGGCCGGCGAACTTGTCCGTCGAGGCCTGGGCGAAGCGGTCGGACAGCGCCCGCTGCCCCTCCCCCAGCACGTGCACGGCGAAGTGCTCGGAACCGGCGAACGCGGGGTAGCTGTAGGCGGACTTGCCGATGCTCCACAGCACCAGCGGCGGCTCCAGCGAAACGGCGTTGAAGCTGTTGGCCGTGACACCGATGGGCCAGCTCTCGCCATCCAGGGTGGTGACGATGGTGACGCCGGTGGCGAACTGGCCGAGGGCCTGCCTGAGTTGGGCTCTTTCGATCATGGCAATGCCTCCGCTCAGAACGCCACGCCGTAGCTCACGGACAGCCAGTGCTGGCCCATGTACGGCGAGGTGACCGCATCCGGGCCGGCGCCCTCGCCTTCCACCTTGTCCTTGAAGGAACGGGCGTAGGCCAGGGACAACTCGTGGCCGCCGGTGAGGCGGTAGGTGCCGCCGAAGGTCACGTGCCGGTGGTTGGCGGCCGGCGCCAGGATGCCCAGGTAGGTATCGTGGCCATCGAGCAGCTGGTTGGCGTCGTTGTAGCCGGCCCGCAGCGTCAGCCGCTGGTTCAGGTCCCAGGCCGCGCCCACCCGCCAGATGCGCTGGTCGCGCCAGCCGAAGCCGGGCCCGTCGGAGTCCCCGGGGGCGCCGGTGGCGCGGCTCACGCCGGGGTTGCCGAGGGACCTGACGTCGCTCCAGTAGACCTTCTGCAGGTCGGCGGCGAGGGTCAGCGGGCCGTGCTTCCAGGCCACGCCCAGGGCCCAGTTGGACGGCATGTCGAGGTCGCCGCCATCGGCCAGCAGCTTGTCGAAGCGGTGCATCTTCGACATGTAGCCGCGGGTGGCGTAGCTGGCGCCGAGGCTCCATTCGGGTGTCAATTGGCCGATCCAGCCCAGCCGCAGGCCGGCGCCGTAGGACTCGTCGCGCCCCTGGGGCAGGCCGATGCTGGCGGTGCCGTCGATGTCCAGCACCTGGCGCAGCAGCATCAGGCCCACGCCGACGCTGTGCTGCTCGTTGAGCTTGCGGGCATAGCTGGTGGTGGCGACCATCTGCTGGAACTGCGAACCGGGGTTGCGCAGCCCGCCGAAGTCGGCGTCGCGGGCGTAGGCGGTGCCCACGCCGTTGCCGACCACCGAGATGCCCAGGCTGCTGACGTCGTCGAGCATCTTGTTGGCGCCGAACTGCGGGATCACGTACAGGTCCCGGTCCTTGGAGCCGCTGATCGTGTTGCCGGCGAACTCGGCGCCGTTGTCGGCCTTGAGGAAGGCGGCGCCGACGTCCAGGCGGTCGCCGACCGCGACCATCCCGGCCGGGTTGGAGGCGCCGACCAGCGAGTCCTGCGGCAGGGCGATGACCACCCCGCCCATGCCCTCGGACTTGACGCCATAGCCATGCGGGAAGGTGCCCTGCGTCGCCCAGGCGGCCTGCAGCGGGAGCAGGCAGGCGACGAGCGCACCGGCACGGCCGGGCAACAGCGCTTTGTTGTGCTGTACGGGCATGGCGGTCACCCTCGCGCGGCGCTGAAGGAGGCGATGAAGCGCTCGGCTTCGGCGCTGTCGTAGTACCAGGGCACCAGGCTCTTCGGGTCGTCGAAGGCATTGGCCACGGCGGCGGCCAGCGCCGGGTCGGCGGCACAGGCGGTGAACACCTTGAGCACGGACTCCGGCGGCGGCAGCAGGTGGGTGTTGGTGAAGCGCGCGACCCACTGGGCGTAGTCCCAGTAGCGCTCGAAGGTGGCGTTCTTCCAGGTGTCGTCGAAGGGTGCCCGCCCCTGTTCGAGAATGGCGTTCATGTAGACGTTGGCGCACTTGCTGGCGTTGTTCGAGCCCTGCCCGGTGATGGGGTCGTTGAGCACCAGCACGTCGGCCATGCCCAGCACGGTGCGCCCGGACGGCAGGTAGCCGATGGGCTTGCGCACGGTGGGGGTGACCCGCCCGACCAGGATGCCGAGGTCGTCGGTCAGGCGCAGGTTGCGACAGCGCGGGGCCTCCCAGGGGAAGAAGCGTTCGATCAGCTCCACCGCCAGCGCCAGGTGTTCCGCCGGCGTGCTGACTTCCGCCCAGCGGTCCATCGGCCCGCCCTCGATGCATTCGAGGTTGATGATGTCCCCTGCCCCGCTCAAGGTCAGGCAGGGGAAGTTGACGTACTCGCCGATGCCGGGGTTGATGCTGATGTTCAGCGCGCTGTAGTCCTCGCGCGGCAGCATGCCGTGCACGTAGGTCAGCGAGATGGTGCGCATGGGGCGGTCGAAGGTGCTGCGCTCGGCGTCGCGCTCGAACAGCCTGCCGATCTCGCCCTTGCCGCTGGCGACTATCACCAGGTCGGAGGCGGCGGCATAGCGCTCCAGGTCATCCAGCCCCGCTTCCTCGATCACCAGCCGGCCGCCCAGGCGTTCGAACTCGTTCATCCAGCGCGGCATCTTGATCCGCTGGTCGACCGACTGGCCGGGGGCCTTCATCGGCGAGCGCCAGTCGACCATCAGGCCCTCGGCGTTGCCGGCACGCATGTGCACGCCCACGGTGGGCGGGCAGCTGTCGTCCCAGAACGCCAGGCCCAGCTGGCGCTCGAAGCCCAGGGCCATGTCGTACATCGACTGGCTGGACAGCACCCGGCCGGCGGCGATGTCCGCGGCGCTGCGGTTGGAGATCAAGGCGACGTCGTAACCCTGCTTGAGCAGGCCGATGCCCAGTTGCAGCCCGGCCTGCCCGGCACCGACGATAGTTATTCTTCTCATGCGGTCCAACTCCATCATCAAGTTTGGCGATGGCTGCGGGTGCAGCCACGGCCCTCAATGTGGAGCAAGGCGGACACAGCGAATATGCAGGCCCTGCAGCGATCATGCGAATACTGCAAGAAGCTCGCGGGGCGTCAGCCGCGGCCCCTGGCCAGGGTCTGGCGCGGTGTCTCGGCATAGCGCTGGCGGTACTCGATGGCGAAGCGGCCGAACTGGAAGAAGCCCCAGCGGGCGAGTATCTCGGTCACCCGGGCGGGCTGGCGCGGGTCCTTGAGGTCCTGGTGCACGCGCTCCATGCGCACGTCGCGCAGGTAGCGCATGGGGCTGACGCCCAGGAAGCGCTGGAAGCCGTGGTAGATCGAGCGGCCGCTGACGCCGGCGATGGCTGCCAGCGTCTCCACGCTGATCGGCTGCTCGGCGTGGGCCTGGATGTAGTCCACGGCCAGCTTGACGTGGCGCGGCAGGACCTGGGCCGAGGGCTCGCCGAGCCGCTCGCTCAGGGTGTTGGGCTGCCAGGTCAGCAGCGTGGTCATCAGCGTCTGCTCGAACTGCGCCCTGACCAGGGGCATCTCGAACAGCTGCGGGGCACGCTGCAGCACGTCGAACAGCTGCCGCGCCGTCTGCCCCCAGACCGCCCCGGCGGCGTTGCGCAGGTCCATCAGCGGGTGGAACGCCAGGGGCTGCTGGGCGTCGTGATCGAGCAGCGCGACGGCATGCCGTTCGAGGGCGCCGCGCTCGATGCGCACCACCAGCTTCTGGCAGTCGCCGCTCCAGTTCATCTCCAGGCTCTCGTCAGGCGCATGGATGCTGCCGTGCAGGCTGTCGCTGAGCAGCTCGCGGCGGCCGATCCGCTGCCGGTCGTGGCCGGCGAAGGGCAGCTGCACCAGGTAGAACGAGCCCAGCTCGCCGGGGCGGATGTGCACGTCGGCGCCGTAGCGCATGCGGCTGAAGCTCAGCTGTTCGGTGCGCAGGTGCTGGTGCCGGTAGTCCAGGCGGCTCGCCGCCTGGCGCAGCTCCAGGCGATGCTCGCAGAACACCGAGGCCACCAGCCGGCGCGTCTCGTCGAGGTCCTGCGAATGCAACAGCGCATCGCAGTTCAGGTGGCAGCCGTCGGGCACTGTCGTCATCTTCGCCTCCCAAGGGAAATCGCCATGCCGGGTTCCCGCTTCGCCGCGCCGGGCCTGCACGCGCCCACCGTACCCTGCGAGGCGCCCTGCCCGGTATGGGCTGGAAAAAAATCCCGTGCCCAGGGGGCACGGGCAAACCAAGGAACGCAAATGACGGAACTAGGCCCCCGCCGGCAGCAGCACGATGCAGCCAGTGGTCCGCCGGGCCTCCAGGTCGCGTTGCGCGCTGGCGGCCTGCTCCAGCGCATAGCGGTGCATGACCGGGATCCGCACGTCGCCCCGCGCCACCCTGGCGAACAGCTCGTCGCTGAGCGCCTGGGCCCGCTCGCGGCTCGACACGTGGTGCCACAGGCCCTGGTAGGTCAGGTACAGCGAGCCCTTGCTCACCAGTTGCGCCGGCGCGATGGCCGGCGCGGGGCCGGAAGCGTCGCCGAAGGCGACCAGCAGGCCGAAGGGCGCCAGGCAGTCGAGCGACTTCTCGAAGGTGTCGCGGCCGACCGAGTCGTACACCACCTTGACGCCGCGCCCGCCGGTGATTTCCCGCACCCGCTCGACGAAATCCTCGCGCCGGTAGTTGATCGCATGCGCGGCGCCGTGCTCCAGCGCCAGCCGGCACTTCTCGTCGCTGCCGGCGGTGGCGATCAGCTGCAGGCCGAGCGCCCTCGCCCACTGGCAGGCGATCAGGCCCACTCCGCCCGCCGCAGCGTGGAACAGCACGCTGTCGCCGGGGTGCAGCCCCTCCACCGGGGGGCAGCGCGTCAGCAGGTAGCAGGCCGTCCAGCCCTTGAGCATCATCGCCGCGCCGGTCTCGAAGCTGATCGCATCCGGCAGCCGGCAGACCGTCATCGCCGGCATCAGCCGCACGTCGCAGTAAGCGCCCGGCGGGAAGCCGGCGTAGGCCACGCGGTCGCCTACGCGCAGGTGCTCCACGCCGACGCCCACCGCCTCGACCACGCCGGCCCCTTCCATGCCGGGCTGCAGCGGGAACGGCAGGCCATACAGCCCCTTGCGCTGGTAGATGTCGAGGAAGTTCACCCCGACGGCGTGGTGGCGGATGCGCACCTCGCCCGGGCCGGGCTCGCCGACGGCGACCTCGACCACGCGCAGCGCCTCCGGGCCGCCCGCCTGGTCGATGCGGATGGCCCTGCCAGTGTGCAGGCTCATGTCTGTGCTCCCCTTCGAAGGTGGGGCGGATGGCCCCGGCCGGGGACATCCGCCAGGGTGTTTCTCAACGCCTGGCCAGCGCCGCGGCGATTTCGTCGAGCACCCGCGGGTCGTCGATCGTCGCCGGCACCACGGGCTGCCGGCCATCGGCGAGGGCCCGCATGGTGGAGCGCAGCACCTTGCCCGAGCGCGTCTTCGGCAGGCGCGCGACTATCAGCACGGTCTTGAACGAGGCCACCGCGCCGATCTGCTCGCGCACCCGCGCGACCAGCTCCCGTTCGAGGTCCTCCGCCGGGCGCTGGACGCCGGCCTTGAGCACCACCAGGCCCATGGGCAACTGCCCCTTGAGCGGGTCGGCGACGCCGATGACCGCGCATTCGGCGACGTCCCCGTGCCCGGCCAGCGCCTCCTCCATCGCCCCGGTCGACAGGCGGTGGCCGGCCACGTTGATGATGTCGTCGATGCGCGACATGATCCAGGCGTAGCCGTCGGCGTCGAGGTAGCCGGCATCGCCGGTCAGGTAGTAGCCGGGGTAGCGTGCCAGGTAGTTGTCGAGGTAGCCCTGCACGTCGTTCCACAGCGTCGGCAAGGCGCCCGGCGGCAGCGGCAGCTTCAGCACCAGGTTGCCGATCTGCCCGGCAGCGACCTGCGCGCCGTCGGCGTCGAGCGCCTGCAGGTCGAAACCCGGCACCGGCACGCTGGACGACCCCGGCTTGACCGGCAGCGCCTCGATGCCCTGGCAATTGGCGATGGCCGGCCAGCCCAGTTCCGTCTGCCACCAGTGGTCGACCACCGGCACCCCGAGCAGCGCCTGCGCCCAGGCGATGGTGTCGGCGTCGGAACGCTCGCCGGCGAGGAACAGCGCCCGCAGGCAGCCGATGTCATGGTGCTGCAGCCGCTCGCCGCGGGGGTCTTCCTTCTTGATCGCCCGCAGCGCGGTCGGCGCGGTGAAGAAAGTGCTGACGCGATGCTGCGCGATCACCCGCCAGAACGCCCCCGCATCCGGCGTGCCCACCGGCTTGCCTTCGTAGAGCAGCGTCGTGCAGCCGAGCAGCAGCGGCGCATAGACGATATAGGAATGGCCGACCACCCAACCGACGTCCGAGGCGGCCCAGAAGACCTCGCCCGGCTTCGCCGCGTACACCGCGCGCATCGAGTAATGCAGGGCCACGGCATGGCCGCCGTGGTCGCGCACCACACCCTTGGGCTTGCCGGTGGTGCCGGAGGTGTAGAGCACGTACAGCGGGTCGGTGGCCGCCACCGGCACGCAGTCCACCGGCTGCGCGGCGGCCATGGCCGCCTGCCAGTCGAGGTCCCGCCCGGCGACGAGTTCGGCCTGCAGCTGCGGGCGCTGCAGCAGGATGCAGTGCGCGGGCTTGTGCGCCGACAGCGCGATGGCCTGGTCCAGCAGGGGCTTGTAGGCCACCGTGTGGGTCGGTTCGATGCCGCAGGAGGCCGTCACCACCAGTTTCGGCTGCGCATCTTCGATGCGCTTGGCCAGCTCCGGCGCGGCGAAGCCGCCGAACACCACGGAATGGACCGCGCCGATCCGCGCGCAGGCGAGCATGGCGATCAGCGCCTCGGGCACCATCGGCATGTAGATGACCACGCGGTCCGAACGCTCCACGCCCAGCGCCCGCAGGCAGCCGGCGAAGCGCGCCACGAGGTCGCGCAGCTCACGGTAGCTGAAGGTTTCGCAGCGGCCGGTGACCGGGCTGTCGTAGATCAGCGCGGCCTGCTCGGCCCGCCCGCCCTCGACGTGGCGGTCGAGGGCGTTGTAGCAGGTGTTGAACTCGGCCCCGGCGAACCAGCGGTACAGGGGCGCCCGGCTTTCGTCGAGCACTTCGTCCCAACGGCGGTGCCAGTGCAGGTGCCGCGCCTGCTCCGCCCAGAATGCCCGCGGGTCCGTCAGAGAGCGTCGGTGCTCCTGGCGGTAGTGGCTGTCTTCTTCCTGCCCGGTGGCCGGGCACGCATGGACTTCGTTCATTTGTTGTTCTCTGGGTTGCATCCGGGCCCGTACCCGCCGCGGGAAACACGGCGCCGCAGGCTCAGCCCGATCTTATGAACCGCCCCTGCCCCGCACACTCCCGTGGGCGGGGCCTTTATCCCGGCAGCGCAAGAAAGCGCTCAGATGCCCGGTGGGTGCCTGCGGTGCCAATCGCTCGCCTTCTGCAACGCCATGCCCGCCCGGCACAGCACGGCCTCGCCGCCCTTGCCGGCGATGAACTGGCAGCCCAGCGGCAGGCCTTGCGGGGTGAAGCCGCAGGGCAGGCTCAGGCACGGATGGCCGCTGACGTTGAAGGGCGCGGTGAACTGGATCAGCCGGCGATTGGCCTCCGCATCCAGCGCCAGGGCCGCCAGTTGTTCGTGGCTCGGCGCCGCGTAGGGCTGCACCGGGGCCAGCAGCAGGTCGACCTGGGTCAACAGGCTTTCCAGCTCGCCGCTGAAGCGCTGCGCGGCAAGCAGGATGCGCTGGTAGTCCATGCCCGAAAGCGCCCGCCCGCCGTCGATCAGGCGGCTCAGCGCCGGCCCGTATTCCGCCGCGTGTTGCGGGTAGGTGGCGGCATGGGCGACGGCGGTCTGCACGCCGCAATGGGCCTCCCAGTTGGCGCTCACCGGGTGGGTGTCCGGCATGCGCACGCGCAGCAGCTTGCCGCCGCCCTGCAGGACAATCTCCATGACCTGCTGCAGCGCCTGCTGGATGAGCGGGTCGACGCCGTCGCTCAGCCAGGCCTCGTCCACGCCGATGCGCAGGCCCTGGAAAGATTCCTCCAGGCCGGGGATCTCCAGGCACACGCTGGGCAGCGAGGTGGGGTCCCGCGGGTCGTGGCCGGCGATGGTCGACAGCAGGAACAGCGCATCGCGCGCGCTGCGGGTGATCGGGCCGATGTGGTCGAGGCTGGCGGCCAGCTCGAAGCAGCCATGCCGGCTGACCCGCCCCCAGGTCGGTTTCAGGCCGGTCAGGCCATTGGCCGCGCAGGGGAAGCGGATCGAGCCGCCGGTGTCGCTGCCCAGCGAGGCGTAGCAGAGCCCGGCGGCGGTGGCCACCCCGCAGCCGCTGGAGGACGCGCCCGCCCAGTGCCCGGCATGCCAGGGGTTGTTCGGCGCGACCAGGCTGGGGTGGTGGATGGCGAAGGCGCCCTCGGTCATCTGCAGCTTGCCGAGCAGCACCGCGCCGGCCTCGCGCAGGCGCGCGACCACCGTGGCGTCCTCCTGCGGCACGCGGCCGTGCAGCAGCGGCATGCCGGCGCAGGTCGGCACCCCGGCGGTGTCGAAGAGGTCCTTCACCGCGATGGGTATGCCATGCAGCGGGCTGCGGCATTCGCCGCGCATCAGCTCGCGCTCCGCCTGGCGGGCCTGTTCCAGGGCCAGCTCGGCGGTGACGCAGGCATAGCTGTGCAGCTGCGGCTCCAGGCGCTCGATGCGCGCCAGCTGCGCCTCGACCACCTCCACCGGCGACAGCTTGCCGCTGCGGATCAGCGCCGACAGCTCGTACATCTCCAGGTAGTGCAGTTCGCTCGAGGCGTTCATTCGTGCCCTCCGATGAAGGTCAGCGCCAGCGCATTGAACTCGTCCGGCGCTTCGCTCTGCAGGTGGTGCGCGAGGTTGCCCAGCACGTGCAGCCGGGCATCGGCGAACTGGTTGAGCATCAGCATCGGCACGTCGACGCCACCGAACCAGTCGTGCAGCCCCCAGCAGATCAGGGTCGGCGCCAGCACCCGGGAGAACACCGGCATCAGGTTCTCCCACTGGCCGAAGGCCCCGGGGGTCTTCAGCAGCGCTATGAAGCCGGGGTTGGCGCTGGCCTCGAAGCGCAGGCGCAGGGTTTCCTCGTCGAGGCGGGCATCGTCATGCAGTTCGTAGCGGCGGATCAGTGCCGCCATCTTGTCCAGGCTCGGCCCGCCGTCGGCCAGGTAGTAGTCGCTTATCAGCCCCGCGGCGTGCTTGCTGAACAGCGGCAGCGGCTGCATCACCCCGCGCTCCACCGGCTGCGAGCCGATCAGCAGCAGGCTGCCGACGCGCTCGGGGTGGTCGACGGCGAAGCGGATCGCCACGCAGCCGCCGAAGGACTGGTTGACCAGGTGCGCCCGGGCGATGCCCAGCGCATCCATGAAGCCCAGCAGCTTGCGCGCGTGCCAGCTGAAGACCGGGCCCTGCACCGGCACCATCTCGGACTGGCCGAACTGCGGCAGGTCGAGGAAATAGCAGCGATGCCGCGCGGAGAATGCCGCGGCGCTCAGGCGAAAATTGCTCCAGGCGGTGCAGCCGGGCCCGCCGCCATGGGTGAAGATCACCGGCGGGCGGTCGCTGGGGCCCTCGACCAGACGGTAGTGCAGGCGCACACCGTCCACCGTGAGGAAATGGCTGCTGGAGCCGGGTATCTGCGGCATGGGGGTTCCCCTGGGAAGGTGACCCGGCCTGGAGCGCAGGCCGGGTCGGGCTGGCGGTCAGTCCTTGATCTGCTCGACCTTGTACCCCGGGCGCTTGCCGTCGGCGGTCTGCTTGAAGATCAGGCTGGTGTCCTTGACCGCGCCGGCCACGCCGCGGCCGGGCTTGGCAATGCCGCGGTTCCAGCGCGAGGCCAGCTTGCGCCAGGTGATCGGCGAGACGTCGGTGGCGACCAGTTGCTCCTCGTCCCAGCCGGTGCCGTCGTAGTAGAAGTTCTGCATGGCCTCGCGGGCGTACAGGTCGCAGTCGTTGAAACCGTGCAGGCACAGCGGCTCGTAGACGCGGTCGAAGCGGTACTGGTGCTTGGTCCGCTCTTCCTCGGTGTTGCACACGCGGACGATGATTTCCCAGTATTCGTGGGTGTCGTCGGTGATGGGCACGTACCACTCGTACTGCGCCATGTGGTCGCCCGGCCAGTTCTCCACCATCAGCACGCCGGGCAGCACCACCGAGGTGCGGTAGAAGCGGCCATTGACACCCTCGACCTTCAGGCCCAGTTCCTTGTTCTCCAGCACCGGCGCCCACTTGTCGGTGAACAGCCACTGCATCAGGCCCTTCGGGCCGTTCTCCTCCTCCACCACGCTGATGCAGTCGTCGCCGGTGGGCAGCAGGCCCAGCGGCAGGACCCAGTCCATGGCATGGACGATGGTGTTGTCCTTGTGCACCAGGATGTGCGCGTTGTCGAAGCCGTTCTCGCAGGCGATGCGCCAGTTGCCGAAGCCGGTGCGGTGCATGCCCAGCACCACCGCGTTGTCGTCCAGCAGGCTCGGCGAGGCCGGCCACAGCGGGTGCGGGAACTGCTCGCTGCGCTCGGGGAAGCGGAACGGCAGGTCCTGGGCCAGGGGCGGTACGTCCTCGTCCGGGTAGTCGTCCTCGCGGACGAAGACGAAGATCATGCCGTTGACTTCGTGCACCGGGTAGGTGGTGACGCCGGTGGTGCCGATCAGCTTGTCGTCCGGGTTGGCGACGATGGTCACCAGCTTGCCGCTCTCCAGGTCGAAGGTGAAACCGTGGTACCAGCAGGAAATGGTGTTCTTGGTGAAGCACATGGGCTTTTCCGAGAGCCGCACGCCACGGTGCAGGCACTGGTCCTTGAGGGCGAACACCTTGCCGTTGGCGCGGCGCAGCACGATGGGGATGCCGCAGATCTGGATGCCTTCGACCTGGTCCTCGACCAGCTCATGGCTGAACAGCGCCGGGTACCAGTGGTTGATGAAGCCCCAGGCCGCGTCCTTGTAGGGCTGGTACTGGCTCTGGGTCTTGGCGTTGTTGACGCGGGCATCGCTGATGCCGGTCTTGACCTGGCGGCGACGGATGATCGGTTGCTCGGACATGAAGGGACTCCCCATTGGCTGACTGGACAGGCGCCGCGCCATGCGGCGCGCTTGCGGGCCATCCTAGAAAGCCGCTTCCCGGCTGACGCTCCCGGAACCGAGGGCGTTATCCCCCCAGCGCAGAAAAAGCGCACGGGTTGCAGGGGCATGGGCAAAGGGGCTGGGCGGGGCGCGGGAACGAGCGGGGAAGCCGTGCGGGGAAGAGGGACATCCGTGTCCGCGCAGGTCAACGGGCGAGGGTTTCCGAGGGGCTTTCGCCGAAGCGGCGCTTGTAGTCGGTGGTGAAGTGGCCGAGGTGGCTGAACCCCCAGCGGAAGGCCACGGCGGTGACCGTGGTATTGCCAGGGGACTGGCGCTGCAGTTCCTCCTGGACGTGGCGCAGGCGCACCTCCTTCAGGTACAGCATCGGCGAGGTGTTGCGGTAGCGGCGGAAACCGGTGAACAGCGAGCGGCTGCTGACGCCCGCATGCTCCGCCATGTCGATGATGGAAATCGGCTCGTGGGCGTGCTCCTCGATGTAGCGCTCGACCTTCTTGACGAAGGACGGGGCGATCACCGGCCCCTCGTTGGCGAGCATTTCCGCGCTGTAGTTGTGCGGCTGGCAGGCCAGCAGCACGTTCACCAGCGCCTGCTCGAACTGCGCGGCCAGCAACGGCGAAGGCTCGCTGTCATCGGCGGACAGGCTGTCGTAGATCCAGCCGACCGTGCGCATCCAGCAGCGCCCCTGGGGCGTGTCCAGCGGCATGCCCGGCTGGAACTCCAGCTCCTTGCGCAGCATGCGCCCCAGGTGCTGCTGGCAGTTGCGCTCCAGCAGGCTGGTGTCGATGCGGATGATCAGCTTCTCGGTGCTGTTGCTGTGGTTGATCCGCGACGGCAGGTGGGCGTTGAGCACCGAACCCATGTGCACGTTGGAAAGCACGCGCTGGTTGCCGCACTCGATCTGCTCCTGCCCGCAAATCGGCATCTGCACCAGGGTGAAGGTGTCCAGCTCGCCGGGCTCGATGGTGATGTCGCCGCCATAGCTCATGCGCCCCATGCCGATGCTGCCCAGGCGCCGGTAGTAGATGCGGGTGTTGACGGTGCTGTTGGCGTCCAGGCTGGACAGGCGGTTCTCGCAGAATATGCGCTCCCCGCACTTGCGGGCCTCCTCGAGGTCCTGCGTACGACAGACTTCGTAGCGCGACAGGACGACGTCCGGTGGTACCGCAGGGGAAAAGAACAGGCGTTCCATATAGCACCCTCCTCTACCCGGGCACGCGACCGGGCAGGCTCTCACGTTTTATTCGGTGCACGGCGTCGGGGACTGCGCACCATTATTGTTATCGCGACCAGGACCGGCCGACCGCTGCGGCGCAGCCCAAGCGGGGTGCGTCACGCATCGCTGCGGTGCGGCGGGCGGCGCCTGGGCGTCGCCCGGCCGGTACGCGGGGCCAGCAGCGCCGGGGCGCGCTGTCACCGCATCGGGTATCCCGGGCCGTCCTCCCATGCAGATGCAATAAGCACGCCCATCGGCCAGGCCGGGCCATGGAAACGGACGGCCGGGAAAGGTCTTGCAGCTACGCGCCGGGGGCCTTTTCCCAAGGCGCTCTAGGATGATGTTCTCTGGCCCGGGGCAGCGCCCCGGGCCGCTTTCGGCGCACCTCGCCGGACGAGCGCGTCAGCGCCGCGCACCGACCATCACGAAGAGCATTCGCGCCGCAGTGTTACCGGTGTTACGCCAGGCATGCCGGGTACCCGACTGGACCACCACATCGCCCTGGCGCAGGCGGGTGCTGCGCCCCTCGTCGAGTTCCAGGAGCAGTTCCCCTTCCAGCACCACGCCGTAGTCGATGCTGTCGGTACGATGGAAGCCTGGATGCTCGGGCTCGAACAGCTCCGCCATGCCCGGCAGCCGCGCGCGCATCTCGTCGACCGCGGCGGCGGCGTCGACCTCCTCGGCGGGCGCATCCTGCTGCGGCGGGAAGGTCACCAGCATGACGCTGGTGCCGCCCGGCACCGGCAGCACCGAGGCCACGCCCAGGGACGGGTCCCCGGGGTTGGCGACGATCCGCGGGTCCGCTCCGGTCTGCCATACCAGGGCCGCGGAAAAGCCCGGGGAATGGACGAACGGCTCGGTGCCGGCGAGCGGGCCCTGGCTGTCGATCTGCGAAAGGCCGCGGCTGTCGTGGCCGGTCACGATGCGATTTACCTGCATGGTCGAGTCTTCCCTCGGTTGTTCATTCGTGCGCGATGTGGAAGTTGACGAAGCCGCTGGCCTGCGCCTGGATGTCTTCCAGCGCCTCGTTCAGGCGCTCCAGGGGGTAGGCCCGCTCCTCCAGCAGGGACAGGTCGAGCACGCCCGACTCGATCATGCTGGCCATCTCGTCGCCTTCCACCGGGGTGAACCAGAGCGAGCCGATGTACTGCAGCTGCGCGCACATGAAGGGGTGCGGGTCGATGGGGATGGGGCCGGCCACGCCGCCGATCTGCACGATGCGCCCACCGCGGCCGACCGCTTTCATCGCCTCCACCGAAAGCGACGCGGGCGCCTTGGCGCCGAGGGTGTCGAGCATGGCGTCGACGCCGCCGGGCACCTGCTCCAGCACCTGCTCGTGGACGCTGCGCTCGCCGATGCGGATCGCCACGACACGCTGCGGCGCCAGCGCCCGCAGGCGTTCGAGGGCAGCGCCGTCACGCGCGGCGACCAGTACCTGCGAGGCGCCGAAGGCCAGGGCCAGCAGCGCCGCGCCAACGCCCAGGGTGCCGGAGGCGCCGAGGATCAGGATGCTCTGCCCCGGGCGCAGGCCGGACTTGCGGATCGCCGAGTAGGCGGTGCCGAGGTAGCCGAAGCGGGTGGCCTGGGAGAAGCTCAGGCGTTGCGGCAGGCGCACCAGGTTGTTCGCCGGCGCGGTCATGTACTGGCCGTAGCCGGCATACGGGTAGCGCTCGAAGATCGCCTGCGAACCGGGGCCGAAGCCGAAGTAGCCGAGGAAGGTGTACGCCTCGCAGCGCGGCGTTTCGCCCTGCCGGCAATGCCGGCACTCGCCGCAGCCGACGCCGGGGTTGACGTAGACGCGGTCGCCCGGCCTGAAGGCGCTGACCGCGGCGCCGACCTCGGCGACCACCCCGGCCGAGTCCAGGCCGAAGGTCGCCGGCAGTGCCGGCAACGGCAGGAAGGGATACCACTCGGGGAAGTGGGTGGTGACGTTCTTCAGGTTGGGAATGATCCCGCTGGCCTCGACCTTCACCAGCACATCATGGGGGCCGGGTGCCGGCCGGGGTAGTTCGTCGATGCGGAATCGTCCGCCGATCTCGTGCAGGCGCGCGGCCTTCATGGTCGACATGCTCGTGTTCTCCGAAGGGCCTGGCGCCGCCGTTGCGACGCGTGGCCCGGGGTGGCGGGAAAGAGGGGGCGGCATCCGTGCCGCGGGGAAACCGTGCCGGGCCCGCCGTCAGCGGCCGGCGGCCTGCAGGGTCTGCAGGGAGAAGTTGCTGGCCTTGGCGGGGAAGTTGGTCTTCCAGCTCGCGGTGTCGATCAGCGAGACCGTGGCATGGTTGCGCTGGAAGTCGATGACCGCGCCGGCGGTGGTCCGCACGTCGCCGTCGGCGATGTTGGAGTAGGAATGGAACTCCATGAACTTCCAGAACTCGCCCTTGCGGTCGTAGGCCTCGGCGTAATAGAAGCGCGGGTACTTCACGTCCATGTACAGCACCTTCTTGCTGTAGGGGTGGATGGACGGGGTGATGGCCTCGATCACGTATACCTCGCGTGGCTCGAAGTTGTTGTTGTTCATGTTCCAGTACGGCGGCTGGTCGTCGAGGACCGGGTACTTCTCGGCCGGCGTCTTGCCGTCGGTCTTCCACAGGCCGGTCTTGCTGTTGGCCACGGCGAGCACCCAGCGGGTGCCGAGCAGCTTGTACTGCGGGTACCAGCACGGGCGCGCGTTGAAGACGTCCAGGTCGTCCTGCAGCTGGTCCGAGGAGCCGACCGGGTCCATCCAGGCGCCGCCGGACAGGCGGCGCACGCGGCGCACCGCGGGGATGTAGGCCCAGACGTCGTTGACCTTGTCCGAGTCGTACATCTGCGTATAGGTCCCCAGCCCCTTCATGTCCGATGGCGACTTGAAGTACAGCAGCTGGCGGCCGCGCTCGCTGCCGTCGCCCTCCACCGCCTGGTCGCCGGTCAGGCGGCCCTTCATGGAGTAGCGGCTGAACTCCGCCACCGGCTCGGCGTGGATGCCCTTCTTGCCGTCGATCAACAGCTGGGTGAACTGCGGGACCTGGGAAACGTCACCCACCAGTTGCCCCAGGTGCCAGTTCCAGACCAGCTTTTCCGCGGCCTGCGGGTCCTTGGCGTCGACGTTCGGGAAGGGCTCGCCGGCCACCCAGTTGTCCACCCGGCAGGCTTCCTTGTTGATCACCGTCTTGCCGGCATTGGCCTGCGATGCCTTGACCCAGCGCGGGTCGAGCTTGACCTCCTGGGACTTGGCCAGCGGCAGTTTCCAGCCGGTGTTGCGGATCCGCCATTCCATCTTCTCGGTCAGCAGGCTGGCGATGCTGTGGCCTTCGAAGGTGTCGTTCTTCACCTGGTCGAGGTTGGCCGCGGAAATCACCGTGCCCGGCGCAAGCTCGGCAGCGGAGGCCAGCAGTGGGGACAGGCAGGCCAGGGTCAGGCCCAGGGTGCGTTGCAGAACCGGTCGTGCGCGTTTCATGGTCAGGTCTCCACTACGGGTCAGAACAGGTAGGTCAGGCTGGTGTAGAGCTGGTCACGGTTGTGGAAGTAGCCGAACAGCGTGGTCTTGTCGCAGTTGGCGGCATTGCCCGGGGTGCACTTGTCGCCGTCGCGCCAGGCGTCGTCCCAGAAGGCGTCGTACTCGACCTTCCAGCGCCACTTGCTGGACAGCTCGAAGGTGACCGAGGGCACCGCGAAGCCGCCGTTGTTGCTCAGGTCCGCCCCCAGCACCAGTTGCGGGCGGATGCGCCCGCTGTCGTAGCTGAGGTCGAAGATGGTGGTGGCCAGGACCGAGTGTTCCTTGACCTTGCCGCCCCAGCCGACGCTGTAGAGCAGCTGGTCGTCGGAGTCGTAGTTCTGCACCCACTTGTCGAACAACTGGACGGAGAAGAACATCGGCTTCTCGGTGCCCAGCAGGCTCTGGGTGGCGGCGATGTTCTTGTCCATGCGCAGCATCAGCGCCACGACGTTCTTGGTCTGGAAGCCGTCGAAGCCCGGGGCGATGTTCTGGCTGAGCGGGGTCGGCACCGGCAGCGCGATCTGGTAGGGCGCGTCCTTGATGTACGCCACCTCGGTGCTGAACACCGCATCGGCCGCGTCGGAATAGCGACTGGCGGTGAAGCCGTAGATGTTGACGATCGGGTAGATGATCTCGCCGGCCAGGCCCTTGGTCTGGTCGGTGCCGACGGTGTTGGCGCCGGACGGCACCTCGGGCAGGCCGAACAGCGCGAGGTTGTTGGAGGCGTTGAGGATCGGCGAGTTGTAGAAGGTGCGCAGGTAGGACAGCGAGTAGTTGGTGTCGCCGAGCATCCCGCTCCAGCGCAGGCCGCCGGTCCAGTGGCGGTAGTCGCCTTCGTTGTTCTCGTAGTTATAGGGGTCGATGTTGCGGAAATCGACGCCGGCGTAGGGCTGGCTCGACCAGCGCGCGCCGTAGATGTCCAGTTCGCTGCCGATGTCCTGCTTGCGGTCCAGCCCCGGCCGCACGAAGGCCTCGATGCCGCCGTCGGCCTCGGGCACGTCGACGTTCACCTTGACGATGTTGTTGGTCTTGCGCAGTTCTTCGTTGGCCGGCTCGAGGAAGCTGCGCCAGGTGTAGTCGAAGCCGTGCACCAGGTCGTTGGCGGCGAAGAAGTCGGTCTCGCCCCAGGCGATCTGCTGCTTGCCGATACGGAAGCGGGTGCGTTCGCCGACCGGGAAGTCGATGTACAGCTCGCGGATTTCCTCCTTGTCGTAGAGGTCCATGATGTCGCCGTGCTCGCCGGAGTGGTAGTTGTTGGCGCCCATGTCCTCGAGGTGCTTGAGGAAGTCGGTCTTGACCTCGCGCGAGGCGCGCAGCTTGGCCACCACCGAGACCTGGTCGGTCGCCGCCCAGTCCAGGTTCAGGCGCGCGGTGCTGCGCGCCATGGACAGCTTGCCACCGTCGCTGTAGCCGGGGGTGTCCTCCCAGTTCTTGGTGTTCCAGGACAGTTCCTCGCGCAGGTAGCCATCGACCTTGAGACTGTCGTCGGCCAGGGCCGGCACGGTCACCGGCACCAAGGCGATGGCCAGGGCGAGCTTGTGAAGTGCAACACGCGGTTGCACGCAGGAGTCGACGCTAGAGTTCACCGGATACCTCCCCAGAGGTTAAGAGCGGCCAGAAGCCATGGTTTTGGTTTTGTTGTTGTGCGTTCGCTTTCACACGGCCTGCAGCGGGGCCGGCTCCAGCGCCTGCAAGGCAGCCGCATGCGGCTGCCCGGCGAAGATGAAACGGGGACGGAAGACGTAGATCAGCGAGGGCATCACGAACAGCGCGGAGATCGCCGACACGCTCAGCCAGATCGCCATCAGCAGGCCCATCTCGGCCTGGAAGCGCAGCGACGAGGCCCACCACAGCAGGGTGCTGAGGATCAGCACGCTGGCGGTGACGATCACCCCCATGCCCGCGGAGTGCAGGGCCTGGCGGATGGCGTGCTCGGGGCTGCTGCCGATGGCGATCTCTTCCTTGACGCGGTCGGCGATGTAGAAGGCGTAATCCACCCCCAGGCCGATGCCCAGGGCCGCCACCGGCACCGTGTTGATGTTCATGCCGATGCCCTTCCAGGCCATGAAGCTGAAGGTCAGCATGTTGGAGATGATCACCGGGACCATGAACAGCATGCCGGCCACCGCCGAGCGGTAGACCAGGGTGCAGAGCACGGCGAGGACCAGCAGCGCCAGGGCGATGGCCTCGATCTGGCTGGACAGGATGATCTCGTTGACCGCGGCCATCACCCCGATCACCCCGCCGGCCAGCTGCCAGTGGCCCTGGCTCAGGGGGTTCTCGGCGATGAACTCCTTGATCCGCGCCACCGCGGTGCGGATGGTCTCGCCCTGGCGGTCGCGGAACATCAGGGTCACCGAGCCGTTGGCGTACTGGGTGTCGGTGAAGCGGTCCATGTCGCCCGGCTCGGACACCGAGTCGAGCATGGCCACCAGGCTGCCGTTGATGGCGTCGTCCTCGCCCAGCTCCAGGTAGCGCGGGTTGCCTTCGCGCAGGCTGCTGTTGACGTGGGGCAGCACGTCGGCCAGCGACAGCGAGCCGCCGATCTCCGGCTGGGCCTCGATGAAGCGCTGGAAGCGGTTCATCGCGTGCAGCGCCTCGTTGCTCTTGACCAGCCCGGGGTGGCCGTCGTCGCCGAGGACGATGAACATCCGGTCGACGCCTTCGAAGCGCCCGTTGATCGCCGTGGAATCGAGGTTGTACTGCGCCTGCGGCCAGAGGATCGGCGAACCCGGGTTGGCGTCGCCGATCTTCAGGTTGAACGCATACCAGCCGGCGCCCAGCACCAGCAGCAGGCTGCCGCCGAGCACGACATAGCGGCCGCGGGACAGCGTCACCGCGACGCTCAGGTCGAGCACCTTGCGCAACGCCGGCAGGCAGTCGAACGGATGGGCGAAGCTGTGCGGACGGCGGATCCACGACAGCATCACCGGCGTCAGGATCACCGCGCTGACGGTCAGCGTCGAGACCCACACCACCGACAGCACCGTGAGCTTCTGCAGCATCGGGATCGGGCTCAGGGCGACCACCGCCATGCACGCGGCGTCGGCGATGACGCCCAGCATGCCCGGGCGGAACAGGTCGGCCAGGGCGACCCGCGCGGCCAGGCGCGAGACCGCCCCCGCCGGCCCACCCGGTGGCAGCAACGCCAATTCGTCATCGAAGCGATTGACGATCTGCACCGAGTGGGAGACCGCCCGCGAGGTGATGAGCATCGCCACCACGATCACCAGCGGCTCGAAGTTGATCCGCAGCAGGTGGCAGATGCCCAGTGCCCAGAGGGCGCTGACCGCACCGGCGAGCAAGGGCAGGAACACGCCGCGCCAGGTCCGCAGCAGGATGAACAGCAGCACCAGCGTCACCGCCACGGCGGCCAGCACCAGGTGCAGGGTTTCCGGCACGTGGTGGTTCACCCAGCCATAGAGGATGGGGTCGCCGACCAGGCGGATCTTCACGCTGCCGTCGTCGACCTTGGCGACCAGTGCGCGGATCTGGTCGAAGACCTTGGCGTAGTCCACCTGCTGGTCGATGAAGTCCACGGTGATCAGCGTCGCCTGCAGGTCCTTGGACACGTAGGGCCCGTAGACCAGCGGGTTGCGCAGCACCGCCTGCTTGAGTTCCTCCATGCCCTGGGCGCTGTCCGGCACATCCGGCCACATCAGCGGGCGGCTCTCGATGCCCTCGGTGGAGGCGCGGACCTCCTTGAGCTTCTTCGAGGCCAGCGAGGTGATCTGGTACTGGTTGACCGCGGACACCTCGCGCAGCCCCAGGGTCACCTGGCGCACCTTCTCCAGCAGCGGGCGCTGGAAGATGTCGCCCTGCTCCACCTCGAACATGATGGTGACCATGTTCGAGCCGCCGAAGGTGTCCTTGAATTTCTCGTGGGTGCGCACGTACTCGTGGCGCGAGGGCAGCATGTCCTCGAATACGGTGCGCACCTCGATGTGCAGGGCGGACCAGCCCAGCAGCAGGGTCAGCGCCATGAGGATGCCCGCCACCCAGGCACGCCGGCGGATGCAGAAATCAGCAATGCGTTCGATCATCTCGTTGTCTCGGAAAAGTGGACGAGGCAGGTCAGGGTTTCAGCGGCGACCAGTGGCGGCCGTCCCAGCGGCCGATGCCGTCGCCGGCCAGCCAGGTCTGCTTGCCGCTGGACAGCGCGCCGGTGTGCCAGGACAGGTCGCGCGCATCCAGCGTGCCGCTGCGCCAGGCGATGTCGCCCGCGCCGACGCTGCCGGCGACCCAGCGGCCGAGGGCGCCGAAGGCCAGCCATTGCTGCTGCGCCGGGTTCCAGATCACGCTGAACAGGTGGTCATGCACGCCGAGCTCGACCGGCTGCCACTGCCGGCCGCCGTCGCGGGTCACCAGCAGCGTCCCCTCCACCCCCACCGCGACGCCATTGGCGGCATCGCGGAAGCGCACGGCCATCAGCGAACCGGGCACCGGGGCGGGAATCTCCTCCCAGTGCGCCCCGAGGTCCTGGCTGAGCAGGATGCGGCCGAACTCGCCGACCACCACCAGGCGGCCGTCGTCCAGCAGCGCGGCGTCGTTCCAGGCGACGTCCTCTTCCTCGCGCAGGCGCTGCCAGTGGGCGCCGAAGTCATGGCTGACCAGCAGCGCGCCCATCTCGCCGACGGCGATCGCCAGCCCCGCCGGCCCCACCCGCACCCGGTTGAGCTTGTTGGCCACCGCCGAGCGCGGCACGTCGTCGGCCAGGCGCCAGTGCCGGCCGGCGTCGTCGCTGTGCAGGATGATGCCGTCGTTGCCGACGGCCACCAGGTGGTTCGCATCCCAGGCGGCGATGTCCTGCAGGGGCTTGTCGCTGGGCGTTTCCTGGCGGCTGATGCGGCCGTCGGCGGAGATGGCCAGAACCTTGCCGTTGGAGCCGCAGGCCAGGACCGTGCCGTCGGGCAGCTGGGCCAGGCCGTAGAACTGGTCGCGGCGCTCCAGGGGCGGCGGCGTGACGCTGCCGCCGACCGGCTGCGGCTTGATGAACAGGCCCGCCCAGAGCAGGCCGCCGATGATCGCCCAGGGCAGCACCACGGCCAGCGCGTTCAGCGCGCGGTGCGGCAGGCCCGGGCCACGGGCGCCCTGCTGCGGGGAGGATGCTTCGATACTGATGAGTTTTGTCATAGCGTTGGATTCGCACACAAGGATGGTCTTCTGGCCGACGACCAAGGCGATTCCACTCTAGGGAAGGGGGGCTGCGGGGGACTATCCCGCCACTGCAGGGGTTATCCGCTGTGCGCAGATTAGTGGCCTGGATCAATTGCACGCCGCGCGCGGCAAGGCTTTCCCGGCAACGCACGAGGCCCGGCTTGCGAGGGCCGGGCCACGGGCACAGCGAGGAAACGGCTACAGGCGGAACCGGCTGACCAGGGCGCCCAGGCGCTCCGCCAGTGCCTGCAGGTCATGGCTGCGGCGGCGCACCTGCCCGGCGCTGAGCGAGGCAGCGTCGGCGGAGCTGGCTATCGAGGCCAGGCTGTGGGAGAGCTGCTCGCTGCTGGAGGCCTGCTGGCCGGTCACGCTGGCGATCTGTTGGCTCATGTCGCGGACCTGGCCGATCATCCGGGTTATGCGGTGCAGGGCGTCGCTGGCCTCGCGGGCGCTGGCGACGTTGCCCAGGGAGGTGTTGCGGCTCTTCTCGAGCATGCCGACCACGGTTCGCGTGCGCTCCTGGATCATCGACACGCTGCGGTACACCTCCTGGGTCGATGTGTGCGTGCGCCGCGCCAGGGCGCGCACCTCATCGGCGACCACCGCGAACCCCCGCCCCTGCTCGCCGGCCCGGGCCGCCTCGATGGCGGCGTTGAGCGCCAGCAGGTTGGTCTGCTCGGCGATGCCGCGGATCACAGCCACCACGGTGCCGATGTCCTCGCTGGCGGACTCCAGCTGCCCGGTCAGGGTGCAGATCTGCTCCAGCGTCCGCGCATCCTCGGCAATGGCCTCGTTCAGGCAGGCGACCGTGGCCTGCCCGTGGCTCACGGCCTGGTCGCCCTCGCGCGTGGCCTGGGCGGCCTGGTCGGTGTTGCCGGCCACCTCCTCGATGCCCTGGGACATCTGCCGCATGGCGGTGGCCAGCTGGCCGATCTCGTCACGCTGGGTGTCCACCCCGCGGCCGGTGACCTGGCTTTCCTCCTGCAGCGCCTGGGCCGCGCCCTGCAAGGCCTGGCTGGTCGCCGTTATCTCCTGCACCAGGGCGGCCATGATATCGAGGAAGCGGTTGAACTCCCGGACCAGCACCGCCAGCTCGTCGCGCCCCTCGAACGGCAGGCGCGAGGACAGGTCGGCCTCCCCCGCCACCAGTTCGCGGATCGCCTTCACCACCGCATCCAGGGGCCGCGTCATGGCGCGGCCGAGCCAGAGGATCAGCCCGCCGATCAGCGCCGCGGCCAGGCCGCCCAGCACCAGCAACTGCACCGCCAGGGCCTTCACCCCGCCCAGCAATGCCGCGCTGGGCAAGGCGGCGCCGAACGACCAGGGCGCGCCGGTGGCGCCTATGGCGACCGGCACCGCCAGCATGAACACCTCCTCCCCCATCGCCGGCGAGAGGAAGCGGATCGACAGCGGCTTGCCGTTGCGCACCGCGTCGACCATCGTCTGCAGGTGGTCGCCGAGGAAATCCGACTCGGTCTCGGCGGTGTGCCGCCCGACGCGCCGGGGATCGGGGTGGGCGACCAGGGTGGTGTCGTTGGCCGTCAGCGCCGCCAGGCCGACGCCCAGTGGCCGCAGCTGGGCCACCTTAGCCTGGAGCTTCTCCACGTCGAGGCCAAGCCCCAGGTGCCCTGCCAGGTGGCCGTTCTGCCGCACCGGCAGCAGCACGGGAATCACCGCCTTCGTCAGGCCGGCCCGCGCCGGCGAGCGGGGCGACGCCACGCTCTCGCGCTCGCCGGCGGCGCCGCCCAGGGCCTCGACCACCGACTCGCACTGCTCGGCCGTCGCGGCCTGCACGGCCTGCGCGTCACGCAACCAGCACAGCGCATCCGCTGCATCGGCGTGCGATGGCACCCACCAGGCGATGCTGACCTGGGGGCTGTCCAGCAACAGCGCCTCCAGCAGTTGCTCGCCGAGCCGGCGGTCCGGCAGCACGCCATCGGCCAGCTCGCGGGCGAGCATGTCCGCGGTCACCCGGCCCGAATGCATGGCGCCATCGAAATACGAGGAAATCTCCGCGGCCTGCTGCTGCACGATGGCCTGCACGGCCACCTCGGCCAGGGCCTCGGTGGAGGCCTTGCTCGATTGGTAGACCAGCACGACCGTCGCCAGGTAGATCAGCGTCGTCAGCGGCAGGACGGTCAGCAGCAGTTTGCTCTTCAGCGACAGGTTGGCCAGCATGGTGGGGCCCGTTTTCAATGTCGACGATCATGTCGTCCCGGCCGCCAAGCCAACGCGACGGCGTGCTTTTCGTAGGAGCGCGCCCTGCGCGCGAATCGCAGGCAGGGCCTGCTCCTACAGTTGAGGTGGGGCCCACCGTAGGAGCGGACCTTGTCCGCGATAGCCGGGGGTTCCGGCGCGATTCGCGGATGAGATCCGCTCCTACGGGTTGCCCCGACACCGTGCCTTTGTAGGAGCGCGCCCTGCGCGCGAATCGCAGGCAGGGCCTGCTCCTACAGTCGAGGTGGGGCCCACCGTAGGAGCGGACCTTGTCCGCGATAGCCGGAGGTTCCGGCGCGATTCGCGGATGAGATCCGCTCCTACGGGTTGCCCCTACACCGTGCCTTTGTAGGAGCGCGCCCTGCGCGCGAATCGCAGGCAGGGCCTGCTCCTACAGTCGGGCTCGATGTCA
>NZ_JAZAQP010000062.1:0-33407 GCF_036231725.1 Pseudomonas sp. JH-2
TCCTTCATCCCGGTGGCGCGCCAGAGGGCGCGGGCGCCGGCCATGTTGCGGCCGTGGGTGGAGGTTTTCGAGCGGTAATCGGGCATGACGGGTTCCTGCGGCTAATCAGGTCTCGATGGGAGCCTTCCGGGTCGTCATGGCGACGGCACGCAGCGGGTGGCGCGGGCCGGCGAGACCTCGGACGGGCTCTTTTAAGTCGTATCGTGAGCGTCGGGCGCACCGGATGCAAACGGCAGATGAGGTTGCACGGGCGTTGGTGGCGCGGGGCGTGGCGGGGTCACCGCCTGCTCGGCCGGGGGCTCACAGGTCCGCCGGGGGATAAATGGCAGGAATCCCCCGATTCTACGCCCGCCCCGACCGCCAGGGGAAGGCTGGCGGTCG
The DNA here is from genome assembly GCF_036231725.1 of Pseudomonas sp. JH-2. Classification (NCBI taxonomy): domain Bacteria; kingdom Pseudomonadati; phylum Pseudomonadota; class Gammaproteobacteria; order Pseudomonadales; family Pseudomonadaceae; genus Pseudomonas; species Pseudomonas sp. JH-2. The sequence continues at coordinate 382 of NZ_JAZAQP010000062.1, forward strand.
GGCTGGCTTGCATGGACGGCGCCAGGGCGCCAATCCTTGCTTGCAGCTTGCAGCTTGCAGCTTGCAGCTTGCAGCTTGCAGCTTGCAGCTTGCAGCTTGCAGCTTGCAGCTTGCAGCTTGCAGCTTGCAGCTTGCAGCTTGCAGCTTGCTTCAGCCGTTCGGCAGCAGCCGCACGGTCAGGCTCTTGATGTAGCGGGTCTCGGCGATGGCCGGGTGCACCGGGTGGTCCGGGCCCTGGCCGCCGCGCTCCAGCAACTGGAGGTTGCGGTCCAGGTGGCGGGCGCTGCCGAGCAGGATGTTCTGCAGGTCGTCCTCGGGCAGGTGCATGGAGCAGGAGGCGCTGACCAGGATGCCGTCCTTGTTCAGCAGGCGCATGGCCTGTTCGTTGAGGCGGCGGTAGGCGGCCTCGCCGTTCTTCAGGTCCTTCTTGCGCTTGATGAAGGCCGGCGGGTCGGCGACGACCACGTCGAAGCGCTCGTCGGCGGCCTTCAGCTCGCGCAGGGCGTCGAATACGTCGCCTTCCACGCAGGCGACCTTCTCGGCCAGGCCGTTGAGGGTGGCGTTGCGCTCCACGCCGTCGAGGGCGAAGCCGGAGGCGTCCACGCACATCACTTCGCTGGCGCCGAAGGCCGCGGCCTGGATGCCCCAGCCGCCGATGTAGCTGAACAGGTCGAGCACGCGCCTGCCTTTCACGTAGGGCGCCAGGCGTGCGCGGTTCATGCGGTGGTCGTAGAACCAGCCGGTCTTCTGCCCGGCCAGCACCGGCGCTTCGAACTTCACGCCGTTCTCTTCCAGGGCGACCCACTCGGGCACTTCGCCGTAGGCATTCTCCACGTAGCGCTCCAGGCCTTCGGCATCGCGCGCGCTGGAGTCGTTCTTCCACAGCACGGCGCTGGGCTTGAGCACCTGCAGCAAGGCGGCGAGCACGTCGTCGCGGTGCCTCTCCATGGTCGCCGAGGCGAGCTGTACCACCAGCACGTCGCCGAAACGGTCCACCACCAGGCCGGGCAGCAGGTCGGAGTCACCGTAGACCAGGCGGTAGAAGGGCTTGTCGAAGAGGCGCTCGCGCAGGCTCAGGGCGACGTTGAGGCGGTGAACCAGCAGCGATTTGTCGAGAACGTGCTTGGTATCGCGGGAAACCAGGCGTGCGCAGATGAGGTTGTTGGGGCTTAGCGCCACCACGCCCAGCGGCTTGCCGTTGGCCATCTCGAGGATCGCCTGGTCGCCGGCGGCGAAGGCGTTCAGCGGGGTGGCCTGGACGTCCACTTCGTTGCTGTAGACCCACAGGTGGCCGGCGCGCAGGCGGCGCTCGGCATTGGCTTTCAGACGCAAGCTGGGCAGGGTCATGGCGGTGCTCCGGGAAAAAGAGCGAGATTATAACCGTTGCCCACCGGGGTTGCCGATGCCGCGCTGGCGTGACGGTCGAGCATAAAGTTCGGGCCGAGGCTGCCGATGAAGTTCTGTCTAAATCGGCAGTTCCAGAAGTGCTCCGTCTGGGTAAACTGTGCGCCCCGTCAACTTTTCCAGACCGTCCCCATGGTCCAAGAACTCTCCGCCGAACAGATCCGCCAGACCCTGCAGGGCATCAGCGTGCCGCCGCAACCGCAGATCATGGTCGACCTGCAGATGGAACAGGTCATGCCCAACCCTGACCTGAAGGCCATCGCCAAGCTCATCAGCCAGGACCCGGGGTTGTCCGGTGCCTTGCTCAAGCTGGTCAACTCGCCGTTCTTCGGCCTGGCCAACCGTATCACCTCGATCCAGCGCGCGGTCAACCTGCTCGGCAGCCGCTCGGTGATCAACCTGATCAACGCCCAGTCGATCAAGGGCGAGATGAGCGACGACACCATCGTCACCCTCAACCGCTTCTGGGACACCGCCCAGGACGTGGCCATGAGCTGCCTGACCCTGGCCAAGCGCATCGGCTACGAGCCGGTGGACGAGGCCTACGCCCTGGGCCTGTTCCACAACTGCGGCATCCCGCTGATGCTCAAGCGCTTCCCGCACTACATGGCGGTGCTGGAGGAGGCCTACGCCAGCGCCAGCGACGAACGCCGCGTGGTGGATACCGAGAACCGCGTGCTGAACACCAACCACGCCGTGGTCGGCTACTTCACCGCGCGCTCCTGGCGCCTGCCGGAGCACGTCTGCGAGGCCATCGCCAACCACCACAACGCGCTCTCGGTATTCAGCGAGGAAAGCAGCCGCAACACCCAGCTGAAGAACCTCCTGGCGATCCTCAAGATGGCCGAGCACATCTGCGGCTCGCACCGGGTGCTGGGCAACCAGCCGGAAGACCACGAGTGGCAGAGCATCAGCGCCCTGGTGCTGGATTACGTGGGGCTGACCGAGTACGACTTCGAGAACCTGAAGTCGAGCATCCTCGAGCTGGGGGTGGGGCAGGGGAGCTACTAGGGATCGCGGACGGAGTCCGCTCCTGCGATCGTGCTTCCCCGCAACCGTAGGGCGTATAACCGTTCGCGGTTATACGCCGTTGGCGGGAACACCTATGCCCTTTAAGAGCGCCCTCTCCCCAACCCTCTCCCGCAAGCGGGAGAGGGGGCTGTCCTGAGCGGCGTCGAAGCCAGGCACCATCCTCATACCCCCGCGAACGCGGGAACCCAGAAAACAGCGTAGGAGCAACTGTCTTGCCGGTTGCGCCGAGGTGTTCTTCGTAGGAGCGAGCTTGCTCGCGAATGAGCCCCGCGGCGGACTGTGTTCGCGAGCAAGCTCGCTCCTACGAAAAGCTGTGTTTCCTGGAAACGTAGGAGCGGGCCCTGCCCGCGATTCGCGCGCAGGGCGCGCTCCTACAAGTGCACGAGAACCGGCCGAAGCGCGCCAAGGTACGGGATGGCGCGGCCCTCAGTCGAGCATGTCGCCGAAGCGCTCGTCCTTCCTGTACACCAGCGGCTGGGCGAAGCCCGGTACCGTCAGTTCCTCGGCGCTGATGCGGATGTCGCGGTCGTCGATCATGTCGTTGCCGAAGTTGTAGATGATGTCGAACTGGCCCTTGAGTGCCTGCTCCTCGTAGCGCCGGGCGGCGGCGCGGGTTTGCTCGCGGCGTGCCTGGTAGGCGTCGAAGGCGGCGGCGCCGTGGCGCTTGCGCAGCATCTTCTCGGCCAGGCGCGGGGAGAGCAGCACGCCGGTGGCGTTGTTGCCGCCGAAGCCCTTGGAGTTGATGAAGCAGACGTCGAGGTCGTCGCGCTTGCGGTCCCTGGTGGACAGGGCGATGCGGTCCTTGTGGACGTCGTCGGCGAAGGTCTCGACGGTCTTGATGCCCGGCAGCAGGCCGTACTTGAAGGTGCCCAGGGCGGAGACCAGCTGGTCGGCGCTGGCGGTGGCCAGGGAGTGGCCGACGAAGGCCTTGACCGCCGCCACCGGCCAGTCGGCGATGCCGAAGGCCTTGGCCACGCGGTCGAGGATTTCCGACTCGGTGACGCGGTTGGCCGGGGTGCTGGAGCCGTGGGCGTGGACGAAGCTGTGGCGGCGCACGCCTTCCTCGCCGACGATCTGCATGGCGGCGGCCACGGCCTTGGCCATGGTCAGGTAGTTGCCCGGGCCGGGGGCGGAAATGGATTTCTTGAAGCCGTCGGCGTTGATGAAGACGTCGGTCACCGCGCCGTGGATGTCGGCGCCCAGCTCCAGGGCCAGGGCATCGTCCATCAGCACCACGTACTGGCTGGATTCGGCCAGGGTGAAGCCGCAGTTCTCGCCGAACGGGCGGCTGGCGCGGCGGAAGTCCACGTCCGGGCGGCCTTCGATGTTGCGCAGGCCTTCTTCGGTGGCCAGGGCGCTCATGGCCGCGTAGCCCTCGACGATTTCCGAGGTGATCGGCGCTTCGCTGTTGCCCACCACCACCACCCGCGCCTGGCCGGAGGTGATCGCCTCGATGCCCTTCTGCAGGTTGTAGAGGAAGGTGGCGCAGGCGCCGGTGACGCTGCCGGTGAGGCCGACGCTGCCCAGCACGTAGGCGTTGATGAAGTCGGTGGGCATGCTGTTGAAGCCCAGCGGCAGCTGCTTGGCGCTGACGCGGTGGCCCTTCAGGCGCGACTGCAGCAGGCCGCCGAAACCGTTGTCGTCGAGCTGGCTCATGATGCTGCTGGAGAACACGGCGATTTCGTCGGGCTGCACGCGGTCGACGATGCGCTGCCAGTCGATGCCGGTGGATCGGATGGCGTCGGTTGCGCCCACCACGGCCATCTGCAGGCCGCGCGGGTGGAAGCGCGAGGCGTACAGCTCGCCCGGCTCGAAGCCGGTGGGCAACTGGCCGGCGGACTTCACCGGCATCTCGCGGTAGCTGTCGACCTTGACCTCGACGCTGTCATGGAGGGTCACGCGCACCTGGTTGTCGGCCAGCTCTTCCACCGACCAGTTGGCCGGCAGCGGCTCGGGCAGCTGCTTGCGGGTGGTGGTGAAGCTCAGCGGCTGGGCATCGCTGGCTTCGAGGGTGAGGTTCTTGTGCCAGTGCGCGGCATCGACGTCGAAGTACTGCTTCTCGATGCGGCGGATCAGGGTGGAGCCGAGGATCTGCGCGGCATGCCGCTGCTCGATGGCGGCCAGGTCCAGGCGCGCGCCGTCGGCGGCGTCCAGGTAGTGGCCGTCCTCGAACCTGACCAGCTTCATCATCACCGCCAGGCCGGCGAGGGTTTCCTGGCGGGCGGCCGCGTCCAGGGACTCCAGGACGGTACGGCGGAACGCGTGGTGGAAGGAACTGCGACCCGCGGCGTTATACCCACCAAAACCAACGATGACCGGTAGTCGAGACATCTCTCGCAAACTCCTTCATATAGGCCCGTCCTGTACAGGACCGGATGGCGCGACCAGGTTGCACGCGAGGCGCTGAAAGGCGGCATCACGGATCGGGGGCACAAGCCCGGCGGCGGCTCTGTGATTGGAATGCTTATGCTGACGAGGATGATGACTGTCGAGTCACGCTTTTGGCCAGGGATTGACGGCGAAAGGCGACGAACTTGCATGGATGGGGGCGCTCGCGCGGCTGCGCGAAGACGCCGGGAGCCAGGACGGCTCCCGGGCGGGGTTGCAGTGCGGGCTCAGCGGTACTCGATGCCGGGCTTCCTGGTGCTGACGCGGGTGCCGGATTTGCCCTGGGTGATGGCCACGATGTTTTCCAGCGAGCCGATCACTGCGTCCTTGCCGGTGGCGCGGGCGAATTCGGCGGCGGCCTGGACCTTCGGGCCCATGGAGCCGGCGGCGAAGCCGAGGCGTTCCAGTTCGTCCGGGTGGGCCTGGGCGATGGCCTTCTGCGTTGGCTTGCCCCAGTCGATGTAGGCCGCGTCCACGTCGGTGGCGATGATCAGGATGTCGGCGTCCAGTTCCTGGGCCAGCAGCGAGGAGCACAGGTCCTTGTCGATCACCGCCTCGACGCCGGAGAGCTTCTTGCCGGACTCGTCGTACATGGTCGGGATGCCGCCGCCGCCGGCGCAGATGACGATGGTGCCTTTCTCCAGCAGCCATTTCACCGGGCGGATCTCGAAGATGCGCTTGGGTCGCGGGCTGGCCACCACGCGGCGGAACTTGTCGCCGTCCGGGGCGATGCTCCAGCCTTTTTCCTTGGCCAGGGCTTCGGCTTCTTCCCTGGTGTAGACCGGGCCGATCGGCTTGGTCGGTTTCTGGAAGGCCGGGTCCTTGGCGTCCACCTCGACCTGGGTGAGGATGGTGGCGAAGGGCACTTCGAAGGGCAGCAGGTTGCCCATTTCCTGTTCGATCATGTAGCCGATCATGCCCTCGGTCTCGGCGCCGAGGACGTCCAGCGGGTAAGGCGTGACCTTGTCGTAGGCGGCGCCCTGCAGGGCCAGCAGGCCCACTTGCGGGCCGTTGCCGTGGGCGATCACCAGCTCGTTTCCAGGTGCCACTTTGGCGATCTGTTCGGCGGCGATCCGTACGTTTTCGCGTTGGTTGTCCGCAGTCATGGGTTCGCCACGACGCAGCAGGGCGTTCCCGCCCAATGCGACGACGATACGCATAGTCATTTCCTCCTGAGAGTGAAAACGCCCCCGGGCCAGCAGGCGTGGCCCGGGATGCGCATTCGTCGATCACATGTCGGCGAGGGTCGAAACGAGGATCGCCTTGATGGTGTGCATGCGGTTTTCCGCTTGCTCGAAGGCGATGTTGTACGGGGACTCGAACACGTCTTCGGTGACTTCGATGCCGTTGGCCAGGTTCGGGTATTTCTCGGCGATCTGCTTGCCGACCTTGGTTTCGCTGTTGTGGAATGCCGGCAGGCAGTGCATGAATTTCACCCGCGGGTTGCCGGCGGCCTTCATGATGTCGAGGTTGACCTGGTAGGGCAGCAGTTCCTTGATGCGCTCGCCCCAGGCTTCCACCGGCTCGCCCATGGACACCCAGACGTCGGTGTGGACGAAGTCCACGCCCTTGACCGCTTCCTTCGGATCCTCGGTGAGGAGGATGCGGGCGCCGCTTTCCTCGGCGAATTTCTTGCAGGCGGCGACGTGCTCGTCGGTCGGCCACAGGGCCTTGGGCGCGGCGATGCGTACGTCCATGCCGAGCTTGGCGCCGATCAGCAGCAGGGAGTTGCCCATGTTGTTGCGGGCGTCGCCCAGGTAGGCGTAGGCGATGTCGTGCAGCGGCTTGTCGCTGTGCTCGCGCATGGTCAGCACGTCGGCCAGCATCTGCGTCGGGTGGTATTCGTCGGTCAGGCCGTTGAACACCGGCACGCCGGCGTACTGCGCCAGTTCCTCGACGATTTCCTGCTTGAAGCCACGGTATTCGATGGCGTCGTACATGCGGCCGAGCACGCGGGCGGTGTCCTTCATGCTCTCCTTGTGGCCGATCTGCGAGGAATTGGGGTCGATGTAGGTGACGTTGGCGCCCTGGTCATAGGCGGCGACCTCGAAGGCGCAGCGGGTGCGGGTGGAGGTCTTCTCGAAGATCAGGGCGATGTTGTTGCCCTTGAGGTGTTGCTGCTCGGTGCCGGTGTACTTGGCGCGTTTCAGGTCGCGGGACAGGTCGAGCAGGTAGCGCAACTCGCGGGTGCTGTGGTGCATCAGGCTGAGCAGGTTGCGGTTGTGCATGTTGAAAGCCATGTTCTTTCTCCTTGTGGGATGGAATCTCGGCCCTCGTCAGTACAGCTTGTGGCTGGCGGGGCGGGCGGCCCTGGCTGGGGCCGCCGCGTTGAGCAGGGTGGGCCTTGGCGATCAGTAGTCGATCGGGTCGCGGATGATCGGGCAGGTCATGCAGTGGCCGCCGCCACGGCCGCGGCCGAGCTCGCCGGCGCTGATGGTGATGACTTCCACGCCGGCCTTGCGCAGCAGGGTGTTGGTGTAGGTGTTGCGGTCGTAGCCGATGACCACGCCGGGCTCGACGCAGACCACGTTGTTACCGTCGTCCCACTGCTCGCGCTCGGCGGCGAAGGTGTTGCCGCCGGTCTCGACGATGCGCAGTTTCTTCAGGCCCAGGGCCTCGGCGACCACGCTGATGAAGTCCTTCTCCTCGCGCTGCACGTTGATGCCGTAGGGGCTCTTCTCGTCCGGGCGCAGGGTGAAGGCGACGATTTCCTTGACCACTTCCGGGAAGACGGTGACCAGGTCGCGGTCGCAGAAGCTGAACACGGTGTCCAGGTGCATGGCCGCGCGGGATTTCGGCAGGCCGGCGACTATGACTTTCTCCGCGGCGCCCTTGGCGAACAGCGACTGGGCGACCTGGCCGATGGCCTGGCGGGAAGTCCGCTCGCCCATGCCGATCAGCACCACGCCATTGCCGATGGGCATGACGTCGCCGCCTTCGAGGGTGGAGGAACCGTGGTCCTTGTCCGGGTCGCCGTACCAGACTTCGAATTCGGCATTGGTGAATTCCGGGTGGAACTTGTAGATCGCGGTGGTCAGCAGGGTTTCCTGGCGACGCGCCGGCCAGTACATCGGGTTCAGGGTGACGCCGCCGTAGATCCAGCAGGTGGTGTCGCGGGTGAACTGGGTGTTGGGCAGCGGCGGCAGCAGGAAGCTGGAATGGCCCAGGTAGTCGCGGAACATCTTCAGCGGCTTGGAGCCTTCGGTTTCCGGGATGTCGTCGGCGGTCACGCCACCGATGAGGAATTCGGCCAGTCGTCGCGGCTCGAGGCCTTCCAGCCAGGCACGCAGCTCCTGGGTCAGGCCCAGGCCGACGCTGTCGGCGGTGATCTTGCGATCGAGGATCCATTTCAGCGCTTCGGGGTTCTGGACGGTCTCGGTCAGCAGGTTGTGCATTTCCAGGACGTCGACGCCGCGCTCGCGCATCTTGGTGACGAAATCGAAGTGGTCGCGCTTGGCCTGGTTAACCCAGATCACGTCGTCGAACAGCAACTCGTCGCAGTTGCTAGGGGTCAGGCGTTGGTGGGCAAGACCGGGCGAGCAGACCATCACTTTGCGCAATTTGCCAGCTTCGGAGTGGACGCCAAGTTTGGTTTTTTCCGTGCTCATGAGTGTCTCCAGTGATGTCACAGAGTGAGGAAACCGTCGTAGAGGCCGTACGCCGCGATCAGTGCACCGATCACGACACCTGCGAAGATGAGCTTCTCGACGTTGGTGAAGATCGGTTGACCGACTTCACGTTTCGCTTTCGCGAAGAGGATGACGCCTGGTGCGTACAGCAGCGCCGACAGCAGCAGGTATTTCAGGCCACCGGCGTAGATCAGCCAGACGGCGTAGATCACCGAGATGCCCGCGATGATCAGGTCCTTGTTGCGCTCGCTCGCGTCCTGCTCGTAGGTCTCGCCGCGCACCGTCAGCAGCAGCGCGTAGGCCGCCGACCAGAAGTACGGGATGAGGATCATCGAGGTGGAGAGCAGCAGCATCTTGGTGTACGGGTCCATGCCGCTGGAGTCGCCCGAGGTGAAGAAGACGATGACCAGGAAGACCTGCACGCAGATGTTGGTCAGCCACAGGGCGTTGGCCGGCACCTGGTTGGCGTTCTCCTTGCGCAGGAACTCCGGCATGGTGTGGTCCTTGGCCGCGGCGAACATGATCTCGGCGCACAGCAGCACCCAGGACAGCAGGGCACCGAGCAGGGAGATCAACAGGCCGACGCTGATCAGCACCGCGCCCCAGTGGCCGACCACGTGCTCCAGCACCAGCGCCATCGACGGGTTCTGCAGCTTGGCCAGTTCCGGCTGGGTCATCACGCCCATGGACAGCACGTTCACCAGCACCAGCAGCAGCAGCACGGTGATGAAGCCGATGACCGTGGCCTTGCCGACGTCGCTGCGTTTTTCCGCGCGGGAGGAGAAGATGCTCGCGCCCTCGATACCGATGAACACCCACACGGTGACCAGCATCATGTTGCGCACCTGGTTCATCACGCTGCCCAGGTCGGGATTGCTCAGGCCCCAGATGTCGGTGGTGAAGATGTCCAGCTTGAAGGCGAACAGGCAGATCAGGATGAACAGGAACAGCGGCACTATCTTGGCGATGGTGGTGATGGTGTTGATGAACGCCGCTTCCTTGATCCCGCGCAGCACCAGGAAGTGCAGGGCCCATAGCAGCACCGACGCGGCGATGATCGCCGGGATGGTGTCGCCCTTGCCGAAGACCGGGAAGAAGTAGCCCAGGGTGCTGAACAGCAACATGAAGTAGCCGACGTTGCCCAGCCAGGCGCTGATCCAGTAACCCCAGGCCGAGGAGAAGCCCATGTAGTCACCGAAACCGGCCTTGGCGTAGGCGTACACACCGCCGTCGAGGTTGGGCTTGCGGTTGGCGAGGGTCTGGAAGACGAAGGCCAGGGTCAGCATGCCGACCGCGGTGATGGCCCAACCGATGAGAATGGCGCCGACGTCTGCACTGGCGGCCATGTTTTGCGGAAGAGAGAAGATACCCCCGCCGACCATGGATCCGACGACCAGAGCGGTTAGTGCCCCAAGTCGTAGTTTTTGGCTGCTTTCTTGCGACATTTTCGGAATCTCCTTATAGGAGTTGGAGAGTGTAGTCATTAGGCGCCGACTGTCAGGGAACCCCCCTGACCTAAATCAATAGCCTGCTAACAAATGTTTCCAACTGCGCAGCGGTGTCGGTCCGCTTGAAGAAGAACGATAGGAGAGGTTTGCCGAGATCGCCTGATTTAGAGGGGATTCATGTGAAATCCGGATGGCGTTTCGGTGACCGTCCGGCTTTTTATTGATGGTGTGAATGGGTTCCCGCGCCGGGGCCCTCATCAGGAAAATCTGTCAGAAGTTATTGCGGGCCGGATGCTAGGCAGAAAAAAGCCCGACATGGTGGTCGGGCCTGGCTTTCTTGCTTATCGAGCGTTGCCCGCACAGGGTCGCTACACGGGCGGCGCCCCCCAGGGAAGAAGGGCGCCATGGCCGGATGGCCGGAGAGACACCGCCGGGCTTGTGGCCCGCCGGGCGCCACGACGCGGGGTCGGAGCGAGAGGGATGCGCAAGGCACCGGGGCGGTGTATCGCAAGCTCCGTGCCATCGGCGAGGGGCGCTGGAGTGGCCGTGTTGCCTGGGCTTCAGTGGATGGGGCGAGGCGGTATCGGCAAGATTCCGCCTATGCGTCGGGGTCTTCGGCGGGATTTCCGCCAGGAGCTTCCGAGATCGCTCTTCCCCATTACTGTTTGCTGATGCCGCTTTCCTGCTTTGCCCCGCCGAAAGTGAAGAATTTATAGATGAGGAAAGTGGCGAAGGCCGGAACGGCCAGGGAGATGGCGTGGGCCAGGCCGTCGGCGATGTTCTCCAGGCCTGCCTGGCGGAACAGGTAGCGAAAGCCCAGGGCTGCCACCCAGACCACCGGCATGAAGGCGATGTTGACCAGCAGGAACTCCCTGGCCTGGGCTGCTATGGGACGCGGCGAACCGGGAAAGACGAAGCGTCGGTTGAGCAGGAAGGCAACGCTGATCCCGACCAGGTAGGCCAGGAGCACCGCCAGCGAGTAGTTCAGTTCCTTGCTGAGGGCATAGCGGCTGCACCAGTTCGCCAGCGCTGCGGTGACGCCCACGCCGATGAACGTGAGGAACTGCATGGAGAAGAAGTGCCTGATCATTTCTCCGCTGCCTGCCTGGCCATCTTGCGGCCGAAGTCGATGCTCTCCGAGATGCCGCGGTCTTCCGGGTAATAGTAGGAAGTATCCGCCGCCCACAAGCCGCGTACCGGCAACTCGACTGGCGGCAGGTGCTCCAGGTAGCCCGGGTCGCAGATGGGCTGGGCATAGCGGTAGCGGCTGGCGCGCATTTCCAGGAAGTCGGCGTCGGTGAGCTGCGGATTGATCTTCTGCAGGTAGCGTTTCACCTTGTCGAGAAATGCCTGGTCCGGCTCCTGGAACTTGGGATGTTCACCGGGCATGTAGAAGGGGACGTAGACGATGTGTTGATCCAGCGGGCGCAGGTTGCTGTATTCCACCAGGCCGGGGATGTCCATCTCGGGGTCGTTGGTGTTGAGCCAGAAGTTCTCGGTTACCGCCTTGCGCAGCTTGGCGATGACGCAGACCACGGCGATGTTCTTCACCGAGCGGAAGGCGTCGAGGGTCGCTGTCGGCAGATCCGGCATCAGTCGTGGCACATAAGGCAACGGAATGGTACTGACGACCTTGTCGAAGGTATGCAACTCGCCACCAGCCTCCACGCTACTGACCTTGCCGTTCTCGATCACGACCTTGCTTGCCGGCGTTCCCAGGCGGAACTCGCCGCCATGTTGCTGGATGTAGTCGCGCAGGCCATGCAGCAAGGTCTCCGAGCCTCCCTCCAGGTACCCCAGCTTCTCCTTGAACAGGTTGTAGCGGGAGCGGCCGATACGGCGGATGCGGCTCCAGATCCAGGCCGCCGAGAGGTTGTCCGAATAGTCGTAGAACTTGTAGTCGAACAGCCGGCGCCAGAGTACCTCATAGGCTTCGGCACCCACCCAGCGCTTGATCCAGCCGGTCGCCTCGACATGGTCCAGAGGACGCCAGTCGTTGCGCTTGGTGGACAGGAAGGCGTGCAGGCCGTAGCGGAACTTGGCGATGAAGCTCAGGCCCGAGAATTTCAGCAGGGCGAACGGGTTGCCCCAGGGCTGCACCTTGCCCTGGTACCAATAGCCCATCCTGGTTTCCACCCAGTGCATCCTGTCGGCCAGGCCGAGTTCGTCCAGCACCTTGAGGAAGGCGTGGTCGGAGATGCAGTGGAAGTGGTAGTAGCGCTCGATCGACAGGCCGCCGAAGTCGAAGTGGGCGGTCATGCCGCCGACCCGATCGTCGGCCTCGAAGATCACCGGGCGATGGCCGTCCCTGACCAGTTGGTAGGCGACGGCTAGGCCCATTGGACCTGCGCCGAGCACGGCGATGCGTTGATTGTCCTTCATCAGAATTCCAGTACGACCTTGCTGTAGGTGGGGTGCTTGAAGGTTTCCTCCACCGCCTTGGCGAATGGCGTGGGGCGGACCTGGAAGATACCCGGCCAATCGATGACTTCAAACTCGTCGCGGGCCACCAGGGCCTTGAGCTGATCGGCGGTGAAGGGCGGGTTCTTGTCGAACAGGGCCCAGATCTTCAGCAGCACATAGAAGAGCCCGTAGGGAATCTTCAGCAACAGGCACCTGGCGCCGGTGGTGTTGCGGATGGTGCGGATGATGTCGATGTAGTCGATCTCTTCCAGGCCGGTGATGTTGTACACCTGGCCGGCGATGCGTGACTCGATGCAACTGACGATGATGCTGCTGAAGTCGCCGGCATACAGCGGCTGGCGCATGTAGCGGCCATCGCCAGGGATCGGGAACACCGGCACCTTCTGCATGAAGCGCGACAGCCAGCCCAGGTGCTTGCGGTCGAACCAGCCGAACATCAGGGTTGGGCGCAGTACGACACAGTTGATCCCGCTCTCGAGGACGATGCGTTCCTGTTCCTTCTTGGTATTGGTGTAGTGATCGTCGGCGACCGATTCCACCACCGAGGAACTGATGTGCACGGTATAGGGAATCTCGTAGCGCTTGATCAGTTCGAGGATGCGCTCGGTCGAGGTGATGTTGTTGCGCACGAAGGGCTCGGGGTTGGGATCACCGATCTGGGCCTGCAGCATGACCACGGTGTCTGCGCCTTCGAAGTGCTTCTCCCAGTCGCCGCTCTCGGCGAGGTCGGCGTACTCGATGGTCAGCTCGGGGTGCAGGCTGCGCAGGATGTCCAGATTGGCGCGGTGCTTGTCGAGGATCACCAGGTTGGTGTAGCCGCGTTCCTTGAGCTGGGCGACCAGGTTCTGGCCGACCAGGCCGGCTCCGCCGGGGAGGAGGATCTTTGGGGTAGTCATGCAGGTTAGTTTCCCAGGCAACTGAGTTGGATATCTCGGATCACAATTTTTCCCTGGTTCTCCGATGGGTCCAAGCGGACGGTATTGTCAGTTTCTCTTCGTTCATAGGCAAACTGGATGGTGGTATCGCCGGCCGGATAGTAGCGGCGTAGGGAGTGCTGCTCATCGAAGGCGAAGTCTTTTCCCCAGAACATTTGGACGAAACCATCCTGTTCTCTCCAAGCATTGATGATGACACCGATGTATCTGCTGTCAGTACACGCTGGAACAACGAATCGTATGAGCGGATCCGAAGAGGTGGGCTGGATGCCAAGGCCCTCTGGCTGGATCGATGCCTGGACGTTATAGGTATAAGTATTTTCCAGAGGAAGACCGATAGTGCGGCCGGGGTGCGTAGGCGCCTCCGTATATACCGACCAACCTGGGAACGCTCCGGTATTGGGTGCGATGGGTATGTAAAGTGGACCAGCTATCTTGGCAAGGCGGGTATAGGCAGGCCATTGCAGTTCGCCGCGATCGAGCTTCATGAAGCCCTTCGTACAGATAATCGAGAACAGCAATAGTGCCAGTAGTCCGAGGACTGGATAGCGGCGCAAGGACAGGAATGCCGAAACTATAAGCAGCGTATAGGGTATGAGGTAGTAGCGCGAACCCGCGCCCAAGGGGCTTAGAGTATGGGGTGCCTGCTTCTCCGTCATCATGCCCGCTGCCAGCAGTAGACCGGCGAGGAACAGGAGTGAGATTTGCTGGGTGATTGCCTGGCGATTTCCTGAGCGCAATTGCTTTGCCGTTGCGGTCAGGAATATAACCCAGATTGCCAGGGCGCAAATACTGCCGGTTCTTGAGCTCAAGCCGAAGCTCAGCGATGTCCAGAGTGCTTTCAGCCAGTGTTGATAGTTGGTGTCCAGTACCCTGCTTCCCCCCATCCGATCACTGTTGATGAGGAAATAAAGTTGGATGCCAGAACAAATCAACAATATCAGGCAGCTACCCAAAGAGGGCATTGCTTTTCGAGCATAGAGGCTTTGGACAAGAAGAACAGGAAGGGCGATAAGGGCGAACGGACCGGTCAGGGCGGCGAGAGCCAATGCCAGGTAAGTCGCAGGATTGGGTTTCGGATTGTTGGGGCCGCAGATATATAGAATGAGTGCTATGCCGATGAACCACTGGGCATTGGTCAAGGTGAAGAGTGTTTCACCACTGCTGGGCTGGAGTAGTACGCAGGCTGTCAATAGCAAGCAGGTCATAGGGCCGAATGCCTGCTTTCTGGCGAAGTAGTACAAGGAGAAAACTGCTGCGGCAACGGCAAGGAACCAGCTCACATTGAAGAGCAAGGGGACTGCCGACAGCGGCAGCCAAGTTGCCAGCAGCGCCGTTATCCTGGGATAGAGGTGAAGGTAGCCATTGTAGGGCAGCCATAGGGAGTGGAAGCCAATTGCATTGGCCTGGTTGAGAAACACTGTTCCGTCTTCTGCCCAGAGGCTAGCCAGGATCAGGTTGTGATTACCCACTCGTAGAGCCAGAAGCGCGACCACAAGCGCACACAGGAATACTTTGATTTCGGAGGTCATCGCGGGAGAGAGTCTGTTTTCAAAACTCATCCGCTCGCCATTTTGGTTTTCTGTACTTGTCGACATCAATTCTTGATTTCCAGGGGGAAGGCGACCTGCTGGCATTTCTCAATTCCGCTGTTGGTTCGCCGGGCGATACCCAGTACGTAGTCTCCCTGCAGTCCGGAAATGTCGATGTTTGCCTGAAAACCGACGTCATCCATTTCTGGATGTCCGAAGAAACTCTTAACATCAGCACGAGCCACCTTCTTGTTGAGGAAGAAGAGGGTATTGCCGTGCTTGTCTTCCAGCGTGGTGAAGATCTGTTGCGGAGCCAATCCTTGTTGGCTCGATACGATATTCCAGCCAGCAATCGTCAGTGTCTTGCTTATGGTCATTCTTACCTGTGAGGGAGCCTTACCCGCTATCAGGTCCACCGAGGTCTCGCAGGGAGCGAGCCGTACCTCGGACGGTGCGATGGCTAGCGTTTCACTGAAGAAGCTGGCTTTGGGCACCGTAGAGGGCGGCAGCTCCAGTGCATAGAACTGGAGGTCGTATGCGTCTTGCCAGAGGAAGCCTTGCGACACCGGACTGATTGAGAGGCCGGTGACCTGCTTGTGGTCCAGATAGGAGCCTTCCTGGGTACTGAGCGTGAGGAAGTCGAAGGTGTCTTCGACAAGGGGCGACAGTATGAAGCCTGTCTCCCCCATACCAGCGATGAACCTGAAGTCTCGCGTTTCACCATTGCGCAGAGAGACGGTTATTTTCAGCTCGCTGCTTTTCAGCAAAAGAGCCGCCACCTTCCCTGCAAGTGAAGGTCTGAGGATGATTTTTGCGAATACGATCTTTTCCCGGGGAACAGAGGCCCAGGATGCTAACCTGACACGCTGCTCTCCAACCAGTCGGAGCACTGGTGCTTCATCGGGCCGTTGCTTGTTGCGGACCAACGTCAGCATGTCGCCCTGGAAAGCACTTGGCGAATAAAGTTGCAGCAAGGTCGGCCAACTGAGGCCGTCTTCGAGGCTAGGGTAGTGCCGGTCTATTGGCTGAACTTTGAAGAAGATGTTATCCGGCGCGTTTTCCCCGCGTAGATGGCGCTCGTTTATTCTCACCAGTTCGGGGGTGTAGACACTGTAACTCTGAAATATCGGGCGTGGTGACCACCGATTCCCGGAGGCGAGCAGTTGGCTCTGATCAAACGAGTAGATGTCGGATGTGCCAGGCTTGACCTCGAGAGGAGAGAGGGCACTGAGCTCCAGCATTCTTGCCTTGTAACCTTCATAGAGTCTGTCAGGCTGGCGCACACGTTCTATGGCGCCTTGAAGGGCTGATAGGTAGGGCGTGAGCGTAAAGCTGCGCGCTCCCCAAGCGCCAAAGTTGTAGGTTAGGATGGCTGTTACCCCGGCAGTTATGTACCAGAGTTTTTTGTTGGCTACATCGGATGTGAGGACTAGCGCAATGAGCAAGGCGTCGAATGCTATATGCGCGTGATCGTACCTGACGAAACCAGCTTTGAAGGAAATGAATAGATAGAGAGCGACAGAGAGGAATGGGAGGATCTTGAGGGATTGGCTTTTTTTCTCGACAGTAGCTATTGCGACCAATAGAGCTGCACTACAGGCCAGGTAATAGATTATCTGCGTTTCGGCGCCGTAACTGGCCATTGAGTTGCTGTAGCCTGAAATGATCGGCATTAAGTTTAGCGTATATTCAATTAGTCCAAACGGCGACTGGCCGGCAGAACTCCAGAAAGCCAAAGCTGCTAGCAAGGGTGTCGTGATTATGCCCAGCGCCATTGCATGGTTTCTTTTCAGGATACTATAGCCGAGGCAGAGCAAGATACTGGCCACGCAAAGTGGCAGCAATGAGCCTTTTATCAAGGGAAGCAAGCCGAGCGTCAGGCAGCAAAAGACGAAAACAAGACGTTTTCCAGTGCTGTTGGCTTGTGTCACAGAAAGGCACAACAACAGTGGAATGGAGAAAAACAGGGAGTCCGGGCTTCCACGTAATAAAATCAGCAGCAAAAGTATATGGAGCGTGCGCGCCAAGGGTGCATAGTTGGAAAAGCGCAGAATGATCAGCAGTGACAGCGATACTGCCAGGGTTACACCGGCTACCAATGTCTGAGTATCGGTCTGTGGGTGATAGACCTTTGTATACAGACTTGAATAAGGGCCGAAGGTAAAGATCAGCTCCCGGCCAAGACTCAGTCGTTCAGCCGTGGCGGCAAGCATGCCGAAGTGCCAGCTTGGATCCTGGCCAAGTACCGGGAAGCTGGGGGCGAAGGGAATGATTGTACAGGCGACCAATACCAAGATGAGACAATAGAATGCTACTTGCAGGGTTCTATTGAGTGAAAAGCTAAGGAGCTTTTCAATTTCGGTATTCCAGCTGATCATGGATATCCCTATTCTATTCGTATATTACAAGTTGATACGATTGAAAATCGGACGAGGAATACTTTTGATGATCAGCATGATCCCTGCCCAGAACGCCGGGGTATAGATGCTGTCCTTCTTCTTCTCCAGCGCGCGGACGATATCGCCAGCCACCCGCTCCGGGGTCGCCACCAGTGCCTTGGGCAACGGCAGCCCCTGGGTCATCGGGGTGTCGACGAAGCCGGGCTTGATGGTCAGTACATGCACGCCAACCTTGAACAGGCGCGCGCGTAGACCTTCGCAGAAGGTGGTGACGGCGGCCTTGGCTGTGCCGTAGAGATAGTTCGAGGGCCGGCCACGGTCGCCGGCGACCGAGGAGATCACCGCAATGCTGCCATTGCGTTGCTGTTCCAGGCGGTTGGCCAGGCGGGTCAGCAGGGCGATCACGCTCAGCCCGTTGCTGGAGAACTCGCGCAGGGCCAGGTCGACATCCTGCTGGCAGGCTGCCTGGTCGGGCAGGGTGCCGTGGGCGATCAGGCTGATGTCGAGGCTACCGAGGCTGGCGACGGCGCTGGCCAGCATGGCTTCGTGGTCCTGCAGGTCGTTCATGTCCAGGGCGTAGGTCTGTACCTCGCTGGCGCCACGGGCGCGCAGGTCGTCGGCTACCTGGCCGAGTTTCTCTTCGTTGCGTGCCACCAGGAAGAAACGGGCCCGCTCGGTGGCCCATTGGCGGGCGCAGGCTGTGGCGATGGCGGAGCTGGCGCCGACGATCAGGATGTTCTTCATGCTTGGGTCACACGTTTCCAGAAGAGGGAGAGAAGGGCCGGGTCGCGCAGTGCTTCGACTTGCTGCCAGGCGGGATAGAAGGTGCGGAAGTCGCTACCCGACATGTGCGCGTCCTTCGCCGGGTAGAGGCGGCCGCCTGCTGCCCTGACGATCTGGTCGAGACGACTGAACAGTCCCGACTCCAGGCGCTGGTGCTGGGGAAAGTCGAGGGCCAGGGACACCCCTGGCATCGGGAAGGACATCAGGCCCGGGGAAGGCACGTCGCCACAACGTTTCATCACCGCCAGGAAGGAGCCGCTGCCGCTGGCCGCGATGCTGGCCAGGATGTCCGCCATGGCGGATTCGGCGGCAGACTCCGGTATGACGCACTGGTACTGCTGGAAACCCTTGCGTCCGTAGATGCGATTCCAGTGCAGGATACTGTCCAGCGGATAGAAGAACGGGTCATAGCTGCCCTGCGCTGCGTGTCGCCCGGGCTTGTGCAGATGGAAATAGGCGTTGTTGAACAGGTTCAGGCTGAGCTTGTTCATCAGGGTGATCGGTGGAGTCAGCGGCACGCTCAGGCGCGTCCGCCCATCGACCTCGAGGGCGCCCTGCCGGGCGTGATTGCCTACCGAGAACACGCCGCGCCCGGCAGAGTGGCCCTTGGCCAGGCAATCGATCCAGGCCACGGTGTACTCGTGGGTCTTGTCGAACTCCTCCGACAGGCTGAAGAACTCGCCCAGGGAGTCGAAGCGCACGGTGACGCTGTCGATGCGGCTGGAGGTGATCGGCATCAGTTGCAGCTCGACCCAGGCGATGATGCCGGTCAGGCCAAGGCCACCGATGCTGGCCTGGAAGAGCTCGGGGTTTTCCGCGGTGCTGCATTCCAACAGGGCCGCCTGGTCCGAGCGGAGCAAGGCGAAGCGGCGTACATGGCGACCAAAGGTCCCGCGGACGTGGTGGTTCTTGCCGTGCACGTCGTTGGCTACCGCACCGCCCAGAGTCACGAACTTGGTGCCGGGGGTGACCGGCAGGAACCAGCCTCGGGGGATAGCGACCGCGAGCAGCTCGGCCAGGGTCATTCCCGCCTCTGCGCGGACCAGCCCCTGCTCCCAGTCGGCCGCCATCAGTCGGTCCATCTGGCGCGTCTGCAGCAATTCGCCGCTGGCGGCGAGGCAGCTATCGCCATAGCTGCGGCCATTGCCGTAGGGCAGTGTCCCTTCGGTTGCCAGGCGCTGGAACAGCGACGGCAATTCATCGCGCCAGGCGCAAGGGTGCAGTTCCTGAGGGGCGTAAGGGTAACGCCCCCAGGAAGCCAACTGGCGGGCCATCAGGCGGCCACCCAGAAGATCAGTGCGAAGCACGCGCCGATGAGCAGACTGGTGCGATCCTTGATGGCGAAGACCACAGGGTCGTCGTGCATCAGCCCACGGTGGGTCAGCATCCAGATCCGGGTGATCCAGTACAGCAGCAGTGGGCAGGCCAGCCAGATCAGCTGTGGATAGTGATACATCGCTGCCGTGCTGCCATCCTGGATGTAAAGCGCCAGCACCATCACTGACAGGTAGCCTGACGATGCCCCCAGCGAGGAAACCATTTCCAGGTCATCGGGGTAGTAGCCGCGCCCCCGGGTCTTCTGGTTCTTGCCCTTCATCCGGGCATCGCGCAACTCGGCGTAGCGCTTGACCAGCGCCAGGCTGAGGAAGATGAACATCGAGAACGCCAGCATCCAGAAGGTCAGCTTCACCTCGAAGGCAAAGGTGCCGGCAATGATGCGCGAGGTATAGAGCATCGCCAGGACCAGCACATCCACCGCCATTCGGCGTTTCAGCCAGAAGGAGTAGGCCAGTGTCAGCAGGTAGTAGGCCAGAAGCGCGAGGCTGAATTTCCACGGCAACAGCAGCAGGGCGCCGCTGAATCCGGCCAGCAATAGTAGCGGGAACGCGAGCAGGCCGCTCTTGATCGACAACGCGCCACTGGCGAACGGCCGGCGGAATTTGCTCGCGTGGTGACGGTCGTCCTCCAGGTCCAGCAGGTCGTTCAGCACGTAGACGCTCGATGCGCACAGACCGAAGAACAGGAATGCCAGCAACCCATTGAGCAGCAGGTGGGTTTCCAGCAGGCGATGGCTGGCCAGCAAGGGCACGAAAATCAGGGCGTTCTTCGCCCATTGGTGCATGCGCAAGGCCTTGATCCAGGTACGGGCGACCTGCACCTCATGCTTGAGCTCTTCCTCGACGTTGCCGTGGCTGTGGGCGCGCTGGCTGATCTTGCCGCTGGAGTTCACCACATAGGCGCGTCGGGCAGCCTGCCAGACGGGCAGGTCATCACTGGAGTTGCCTGCGTAATCAAAGCCCTGCATGCCGAATTCGGCGACCAAAGCGTCACGTTTGCGGTGGGCCGAGAGGTTGATGTGCTCGTCGGTCGCCAGGACTTGGTCGAACAGGCCGAGGTGTTCGGCGATTTGCTCGGCATAGCTACGATGGCTAGCCGTTGCCAGGACGATGCGATGGCCTTCTTCCTTCTTGCGTTGGATCAGTTCGATGACCGCCTTGTTGTAAGGCAGTACCGAGACGTCCACTGGCGCTACGCCGGCCAGGCGGCTTTTCAGGTTCGCCTTGCCACCGGCCAGCCAGCGTAGAGGCGACAACGCCTTCAGAGGATGGCGCTTGAGAAAGCTCAGGCCGGATTCGAGCAGTAGGTCGCTGTGGATAAGAGTGCCATCAAGATCGACGACCAAGGGGGCTGACACGTACTACTACCTCGATAAGTCCATGAGAAGAGTCCATTGAGCAAAAATGCTTTTACGTTCTTGTAAATCTGCAAGCGCGGATACTAGCTGCTGAGCTGGCGTAGAAAAAGCCGATAACTGACAGAGGGCCCTCAATCGTCTCCTGACGCACCCTCTGGCTGGTTGAACAGCAGCCCATGCTTGCGCAACTTGTCGTGTAGGGTCTTGCGCGGCACGCCCAGCGTCTCGGCCAGGCTGCGCAGCGAGCTGTGCTGGTTGGCCATCTCGGCGGCGATCAAGGCGCGTTCGAAGGCCTCTACCTGTTCGTTCAGCGAGCCGCCGACTGATTGGGCGGGGGCGTTGGTCTGGTATTCGTCCAGGCCAAGCTCCAGCCCCAGGGCGAAGCGTTCGGCGACGTTCTGCAACTCACGCACATTGCCCGGCCAACTGTGTCCCAGCAGTTGCGCGCGTTGCGCGGGGGAAAGGGTGCGGGCCGCAATGCCGTGGCGCTGCGCGGCACCCTCGGCGAAGTGCTGGAACAGCAGCAGGATGTCCTCGCCGCGCTCGCGCAGGGGCGGAATGCGCAGGCTGGCGACGTTCAGGCGGTAATAGAGGTCGGCGCGGAAGCGGCCGTCGTCGGCGGCCAGGCGCAGGTCCTCCTTGGTCGCGGCGATGATGCGGATGTCCAGCGGAATCAACTGGTTCGAACCCAGGCGTTCGACCACACGTTCCTGCAACAGGCGCAGCAGCTTGACCTGTACGTCCAGGCTCATGCTCTCGATCTCGTCGAGGAACAGGGTGCCGCCGTTGGCGAACTCGAACTTGCCGATGCGGCGCTTCTGCGCACCGGTGAACGCGCCCTGCTCATGGCCGAACAGCTCGCTTTCCACCACCGACTCGGCCAGGGCGCCGGCGTTGATGGCGACGAAGGGGCCGTTGCGCCGGCCGGAAAGGTCGTGCAGGGCGCGGGCGACCACCTCCTTGCCGGAGCCGGTCTCGCCGAGGATCAGCACGTCGGCCTGCAGTCCGGCGAGGGCCGCCACCTGCTCCTGCAGGCGCTGCATGCCGGCCGACTGGCCGACCAGGCGCCCCTTCAGTTCCTTGCGCTCGGCCAGGGCCATGCGCAGGCTGCGGTTCTCCAGCACCAGGCGGCGCACCTCCAGGGCGCGACGCACGCTGTCGAGCAGGGCGTCGCTGGGGAAGGGCTTCTCGAGGAAGTCGTAGGCGCCGGCGCGCATGGCCTTGACCGCCAGGGGCACGTCGCCGTGCCCGGTGATCAGGATCACCGGCAGCTCCGGGTCCTGGGCGTGCAACTGCTCCAGCAACTGCAGGCCGTCGATGCCAGGCATGCGGATATCGCTCACCACCACGCCCGGCCAGTCGCGCGCGAGGCTGGCGTCCAGATCCCTGGCATCGCCCAGGCTGGTGGCATGGAAGCCGGCGAGATCGAGGGTCTGGCCCAGCGCCTGGCGCAGGTGCGGATCATCGTCGATCAGCAGGACCTGGGTATCGGCTGCGAATGCGGCGCTGCTCATGCGCGGGTTTCCTCCTGGGGCGTCGGCATCACGCCGGGGATGCCCGGCAACAGGTGCAATTGTACGAGAGCGCCGCCCTCGGGGTGATTGCCCAGTTCCAGGCGGCCGCCGAGGGCGCGCAGCAGAGTGTCGCAGATGGCCAGGCCGAGGCCGAGCCCCTTGGCGCTGGTCTTGGTGGTGAAGAAGGGTTCGCGGGCGTGGGCCAGGGCCTCCTCGGAGAAACCCGGGCCGTTGTCGCGCAGGTACAGGACGATGCCGTCCGGCTTCTGCTCGGCCGTGAGCCAGAGGCGCCGTGGCGGGGCCTTCTCGCTGAGGGCATCGAGCGCGTTGGAGAGCAGGTTGGCGAGGATCTGCCGCAGGCGCGTTTCCCCTGCCTGCACCCAGATTGGCGCATCGGGCAGGTCGCGTTGCAGCTCGACGTTCATCGCCTGGCGCCGGCTGGCCACCAGGGCCAGGGCGTCGTTGATCGCGGGCTGCAGGGCGACGTTTTCCGGCGCGCGACGGGCGCCTCGGGCGTAGGCCTTGAGGTGGGCGATGATCGAGGCCATGCGCTCGGTCAGCGAGCTGATCTGCTCCAGGTTGCCGCGGGCGTCGTCGAGGCGTTGGTGGTCCAGCAGCACTTTGGCGTTGTCGGCGTAGCTGCGGATGGCGGCGAGCGGCTGGTTGAGCTCGTGACTGATGCTTGCCGACATGGTGCCCAGGGCCGTCAGCTTGCCGGCCTGTACCACTTCGTCCTGGGCATGCATCAGCTCGCGCTGGGCCTGCTCGCGGTCATGCACCTCTTGCTGCAGTCGGGCATTGGCGCCTTCCAGCTCCTGGGTACGTTCCAGCACGCGCATTTCCAGCTGGCGCTTGGCCTGGGCCTCCAGGGCGATGCGTTCCAGGTAATGGCGGCGGCTGATGCTCAGCAGGGCGAGCAGCAGCAGCAGGGTCATGAGGGTCGCGCCGCCTATCAGCAGCACGCTGCGTACCGGGCGGTCGATCTGCGTCTTTGGTGTGTAGATGCTCACTGTCCAGCCGGTTTCCGACAGCTCGCGGCTGAGGCTGATCCAGCGTTTCTCGTCGATTTGCAGAGGCTTGGGGTCGAGCACCGGATAGGGGATGTTCTCGGCGATCTCGCGCCGCTTGGCCGGCGACAGCGGACGGCTGGCATGGAAGCGCCAGGTGCTGTTGGAGGAAAGGATGACCACGCCATTGCTGTCGGTGACCAGCAACTGCTCCGGCGTGTTGCCCCAGAGCTGTTCCATGTGCTCCAGATCCAGCTTGACCACCAGGACGCCCAGCAATCTATCGCCTTCGCGAACGTCACTGGCGAAGTAGTAGCCACGCCGGTTGGAGGTGGTGCCCAGGCCGAAGAAGCGCGCCGGCTTGCCCTGGATCGCCTCCTTGTAGTAGGGGCGGAAGGAGAAATTGCGGCCGACGAAGCTGTCTGGCTGGTCCCAGTTGGAGGCGGCCTGGGTCAGGCCGTCGGGGCGCATCAGATAGATGACATCGGCGCCGGTGCGCTGGCAGATATCCGCCAGGCGGGCGTTGGCAGCATCCCGGGTTTCCAGGTCTTCGGTTTGCCGCAGGGTGGCTCGCAGCGCTGGCAGCTCGCTGAGGATAGGCGGCAGGTCCTCGTAGCGGCGCAGCGTGCCGAGCAGGTTGCCGACGTAGAGATCGAGGGTCTGCTGGTTCTGCTCTGCGAGTTGTTCACTGTAGTAGCGCTCGGCGAAGTGGTGAAGCAACCACAGCAATGGCCACAGCAGGATCAGGAACGCCAGGACATAGCGCCATTGGGCCGGAGGCAGAAGCCGCGTCGAGCGTGCCACTTGCCGCTGACTCAGGGGGACAGGGGGAGGCGGCTGCTTGCCAGCGCCAATTCCAGCAGGCGGGAGAGCGACTCCTCGACAGGCAACTCGTGGGTGTTGAGTACCAGCTCTGGTGCTTCCGGGGGTTCGTAGGGAGATGAAATACCCGTGAATTCCTGGATGTCGCCGTTGCGCGCCTTGAGGTACAGGCCTTTGGGGTCGCGCGATTCGCAGACGGCCAGGGGCGTGCTCACATGGACTTCCTGGAAGCTGTGCTCGCCGATGATCTGCTGGGCCATGGCGCGGTCTTCCCGATAAGGCGAGATGAAAGCGGTAATCACGATCAGCCCCGCATCGTTCATCAGGCGGGCCACTTCGGCAATGCGCCGGATGTTCTCGGCGCGGTCGGCAGGCGTGAAGCCCAGGTTGCGATTCAGCCCGTGACGGACGTTATCGCCATCCAGCACGTAGCAGAGCCGGCCCTGTTCGATCAAGGCGTGCTCCAGGGCGAAGGCCAGCGTCGACTTGCCTGCCCCGCTCAGTCCGGTGAGCCAGAGAGTGCAGGGGCGCTGGCCGAGCAGGTGCTGGCGTCGTTGTGGTGATATGATGCCTTGTTGCCAAACGATGTTTGCCTTGCTGAATGACACCATTGTTCACTCTCTCCGCAGGTCCTTCGGTTTTTCGTTATTGTTCTGGTGGCGCCGACTGGAGCGCGTCGGAGGGATTCTCCGCTATCAATGAGCCCTCAGGTAGTCGGTGATGGTCAGGGTCCGATTGCGCGAGCTACCCCAGGCATCGAAGTTCCTCAGGCGCTTGATCAGCGGCAGGTTATCCCAGTTGCTCGTGCTGGCAAGTTCCACCATTGGCCAGGCGATATCCTGCGGTTGCAGACGAAGTCGCAGGCGTTCCTGTAGTGGATAGAAGAACTTGGCGAACGATTCGATGCCACTGCAGACGGCACTGGATACACCCTGCAGGTCGTCGCAGGCATCGCGACCGGCATCGCTGCGAATGCTTACCGGCGTACCGGGAACCAGCCCGATGACGGAGTCATGCGGCGCGGAGAAGAACAATTCGACCGCAACGCGATTGGCATAGAGGCGCGAAAGGACGTCCGGTGCAGTGTTCGTTCCATCGAACAGGGCCCGCATGCTTTGCTGACCATCGCGCCGACGACGCTCCGGCGTATCCGCCAGGCAGAAATAGTAGCCATGGGTTTCCAGCGGTAGCAGCGGGCGTACGGCTTGCTCGAACGCTTCCTGGGTAGTGCCGCTCCAGCCGACATCCACAAGGGCTACGCGCTGACCTGCCTTCAGGCCGATTTGCTGCAGGTAACTGAACAGCGCCCGTCGATTCGTCTGGCATACCTTGAGGATTTCCCATCGATAGGCATACAGGAAGCTCGTCAAGGTTTGCTGCAGTGCAGGGGAAATGACGGTTTCACTGCCCAGGCCGAGGTCGTTCATCACCTCTGCCGCCGGCGCGGTTACGCCAATGCGTTCGAGCAGTTCGCAGGGTGCGAGTCCATCGCTGCCGGACAGCAGGAAGGGCAGGTGGTGAGTGAAGTTCTGCTCGGTGATGGCTGCGAGGGTGAAGGCTATCCGCGAGCCATAGAAGTAATCGTTGCGTGGCAGCGCCAACTCCGGGCGCAGCCGCGCAACGCGCTCTAGGGCGAACCCGTCGCGTGACAGGAACAGGATGTGATCGATCCGGTCACGGCGTGCCTGCTCGCTGATCCACTGGAGGAAGCCGACGGTTGCCGGGCCACCATACAGGAAGCCCAGTTCTTCATAGCTGTTCGCGTCGATGGCCCGACCCTGGGTGTGCAGCAGGCCATGACCGATCGAAGTTCCCAGGGAGAGACCTTTCTCCTTGGGTTTGCTGCGCAGTGGTTGGTAGTGATAGGCCATCAGGCCCTTTTCCTGCGGTCGGGTCACGTCGCCCAACAGACTGTCGCCAATGTGCAGGATGCGGTTGGCCGGGAGGTTGAAATGCCGTATGACGTGGTCGAACAGCTCGCCACTGTCGCGTTTGGTGGCATTGCAGTCGGCCGAAATGAACAGCGGCACTGACTCCAGGCCATAGGGGCGCAGGGCGTCGAGGAAGAAGTCCGCCGAGAAGTACATGTCGGAAGTGATCGCGACGGCTTTGCCGGCAGCCACCAGGCGCTGGAGCAGCGGGAACAGGTCCGGGTTGGGTTCGATCAGTTCCAGTTCCAGTTCGTATTCCGCTCGCATTATCGCCTGGGCCTGGTCGCCCTCGAAGCAGGCGTAAATGTCCTGCAGGGTGATTTCCTTGCGGCTTGCGGCGAGCATGTTGCGGAATGCGCCTGCCTGGGCTGCCTGCCGGCGGCTGCGGAAGTCCGGCATGGCGTGTCGTTGAGCCAGGATCTCGAAGGCATCCTCGGGGTCCAGCAGGGGCCGTACGAACAGGGTGTCGAAGAAATCGAAGGATACCGCTCCGGCCTGTTCGACCAAGTGCTCGAGTTCGCTCAGATCATAGGGTGGCTGGGCTTCTGCGGAGGAGGACAGCATCAGATTGGCATGCATCAGGCCGGCACCTCGAAATTGAGCCCGCTGGGATGCAGATTCGGATTATGGAAGGGGTCGTACTGGAAATACTGCGGATGCTTCTGATAGAGCCGGGCCAGTTCGTTCTGCAGGCGTGCCAGTTTCGCCGGATCGATCTGGTCCAGACCGCGGCTGACGGATTCGTGGTGGACCAGCGTGACGGCCTGGCAGACCACATTGAAGTAGCCGTGCTCGATGCCGCGGAAGCACAGTTCGATATCGTTGTAGGCCACGGGGAACGACTCGTCGAAACCGCCGAGGGTGTCGAACTTGCTGCGTTCCATCATCAGGCAGGCACCGGTGACCGCCATCCAGTTGTATTCGAGCAGGTTGCGCATGAAATAGGCTGGTGCCTCGCTGTCATGATGCAGGAAGGCATGCACCGGACCATTGGCCAGGTTCAGAACCCCGGCGTGCTGTATGCCCTTGTTATCCGGATATAGCAGCTTCGCACCCACGGCTGCGACATGGGGCAATTGCGCATATCCACCCATGCGCTCGAGCCAGTCCGGGCAGAGCACCTCGGTGTCGTCGTTGAGGAACAGCAGGAGGTCCCCACGGGCGTACCGAACGCCCAGGTTGTTCAGCTC
This sequence comes from Pseudomonas sp. JH-2, assembly GCF_036231725.1. NCBI lineage: Bacteria > Pseudomonadati > Pseudomonadota > Gammaproteobacteria > Pseudomonadales > Pseudomonadaceae > Pseudomonas > Pseudomonas sp. JH-2. The sequence continues at coordinate 27,515 of NZ_JAZAQP010000062.1, forward strand.
GGAGAAGTTGAAGGGCGCGTCGTGGCGGATGACCTGGGTACCCTCCTGCTGTTTCTGGCTTTCCAGGTAGGCCAGCGTCTCGGGTTGCACCGAGCCGTTATCCAGAAGAATGATCTCGTGGTTGGCGTAGGTCGTCTGGCTGCGGATCGAGTCCAGGCAGCGGCGCAGCACTTCGGCATTGTCGCGGCTGGGAATGATGATCGAGATCCGCGGCGTTCCCTGCAGGTGATAGTTGACCCGGAAGTAGCCGGGCACCTGGGTGACGGGCTCCACGTCGCCGGCCAAGCCGCGGCGGCGCAGGGCATCCAGGCGTACCTGGCGCGAGGCTTCGAGGACGTAGGGTTTGGCGGCGATGTCCGAAGCCACCGACGCGGGGATGATCCGCCAGTGGTACAGCACCTTCGGAATGTGGCTGATCCGCCGGGTATGTTCGGCGACCCGCAGCACGAAGTCCCAGTCCTGGCAGCCATCGAACTGGCTGCGCAGCAAGCCGGTCTTTTCCAACAGGCTCTTTCGCACGCAGGAGGCATGGCAGGTGAACATGGTGCTCATCATCGTGTCCGGCGACCAGTCCGGCTTGAAGTGCGGCTGGGTATAGCTGCCATCCTCGGCCAGCTTGTCCTCGTCACTGTAGATGAAGTCGGGTGCGTCGCGTTCGATGCACAGCGCCATTTCGTAGAGGCAGTCGGCGGTCAGTTCGTCGTCGTGGTCGAGGAACACGATGAAATCGCCGTCGGACGCCTCGATGGCCGCGTTGGTGGCGCCGGAGATGCCCTGGTTCTTTTCCAGGCGCAGTACCTTGATGCGCGGATCGTCGATGCTTGCGAGAGCGGCCTGGATATCTTCGGCAGGGCTCTTGTCATCCGCCAGGATCAGTTGCCAGTGGGGATACCACTGGTCGCGCACAGAGGCCAACAGCTTGTCCAGCAGGTCCAGCGGGGTGTTGTAGACCGGGACTACGATCGAGAAGTACGGTTGGCTGCCGATTGCTGCGATACGAGCCTCGAGATCATCTGGACGGGCGGGGGGGACATAACAGTAGCCACCGCTCCTGGCTAACTGGTAATGGCCTGCCGAGTCCCTGCCCAAGACTGCAGGAATGACTTTCAGCGGAGAGGCGGGCGGCAGTGGCTGTTGCATCTGCAGCCGGCGATGCTGGCGCGCGCGCGCGATGACTCCGCGTAGACCCTCTCGACGCAGCACCTGGAGACCGCGCTCCAGCAGCTTGCGCCAACCGTGTTGGCGGGCCAGGTGTCGTGCCGCTCGCGCGGCGTTCAGTGCCCTGCGGGACAAGCGCCCGGCCAGACGGAGCGGGCGGGTGAGGCGCCAACTAGTCGAATTGCGGATTTCGTTGATGCTTTGGTTCAGCGCGTGGGTCAGGTGGTCTTTCTCGACCAAGCGCTGTTGCAACGCTTCAGCATGCTGCCTGCTGTCGTGCAAAGCATTCTGCAACTCCTGGCTTTGCTGTTTACGCTCCTGGTTCGACTGCTGAATAAGTTGGCAGGCACGTGCCTCGCTCAGCAATTCGATATCCAGCTGAACCCTAAGCTGTCCTTGTTCCGGTATCGCTGGCAATATTACTTGTGGATCGTTATCGCTGGCGCGAAGCAATGTACTGTTGCTCAGGACATCAGTTATGCCTATATGAGTGGCCTGCTGCGAATCAACAGAGTATCTCCACAGCTCCTGGCTCTGAGCATCATGCACTACCAGGTCATGGAGAATGAGCCAATGCGGTTGATCAATAGGATCGCAGCGAAGCCTGGAGATTTGGCCGAGAGATCTGTTCAGTTCGAACTCTACTTCCTGTCGCCCGGCCTGGAGTTCCTTGTGCAAGGACTTCGCTTCGGAGAACTCCCCATTCTCGGTGAAGTAAAGAGTGGCGTTCGCTCTTTTCTTCAATGGCGCTGGAGATAATGGAGCGTCAGGCTGCCAGTTCATCAGCTGGCCTTTGTCGAGGCCTGTGATGGTTTGCTGGATATCTGCTTCCTGAGCAATGTAGCGTTCAAGATCAGCCGAGTTCACGGGGAGTTCAGCTGCGGCCATGACATGCTCTATGAAGGCCTTTCTGGATACCTCAGGGTCATCTTCTGGAGGATAGATGCTACCCGCCTGATGAAGCATGAGCAGCAGACCGCGGAATATGACGTAGCCAAGCTCGATATCGTGAGCAACGGACCACTCCTTGTCGAATAACTGCATACCATCACTGGTACAAATGACGTTCTGCGGTATGGCATCGAAGAGTTCGCCGGGAAGTAGACTGCGGCTTGTCAGTGGCGACGGGTGATCGGCAGATCCGAATGCGAGGGCGGCAAGCAGACGCGCATGGACCTTGATCAATTCCGCGAGTTCGTTGATGCGCCAGCCCGGCGTGGTCAGGCATTTCAGGAAGGCCAGAGAGAGAACCTGGCCCTTGCTGTAGTCGGCGTTTGGCTGCAGGTTCAGGTTAACTGTGTCGGCGGCAGCTACTTCCGATGACAGTCGACGGCATATGACGTCGACTTTCCCCGGTGCTGGTTCTTCGAAGCGCGTTTCTTTGCAGAATGGCCGTGCGCGTTCAGTACTGTAGTGGTAGGCCAGAACTTGTTCTGGAACACTTGCTGTCGTGTCTCTTGAGGCAACCACGATGAATGAGTTGGCCAGGTCCAGAGAAAGCCTGTTCTCGAAAATGACTGGCCAGGTATTACCGAGCTTGAAATGGGTTTCGCGGGGCAACTGCGGGTCGTTCTGGACACTTTGCCAGGCGAGTGCCGCAGCGTCGAAGTCCCTCGAACTGCAACCCTTCGCTGTCACGACCGATTTGGGAAGCTTGTAGTCGGGAAAGGCCGCGAGGAGTTCGACGCTGTTGAACCCGGACTTGCGAACCAGTGCTTCCAGCGCATGGCGGCCATAGGTTTGCGGTTGACCTTGCTGGTAGCGCCCTTCGATTCCGTACATCGCCTGCCCTAGATGGTCCTCCGGGGCTCCAGCGAAGTACTTCAGACCCAACTGGTTCTCGATGGCGATGAAGAGATGACCATCGGGCTTCAGCAGTTCCCTGACTCTTTCGAGCATATTCAGCGCCGGATGCTCGCCATCGCTGAACATGTTCGCGTATTCGAGAACACCGATCAGCGTGATGGCGTCGAAGCGCTCATCGGTACGGAAATCGTCGAAGCGCTCCGTCAGAACGGTGACGTTCTCGAGGTCACGCGTACGGCTGGCGGCAATGGCGGCGCGGCGGGGGCTGCCCTCCAGGGACAGGATCTGGCCGCCGGACTCACCAAGGTAACGGCTGATGGCGCCGCAACCTGCGCCTATCTCCAGCACCTTGCCTTGCAGCAGGTGCTCGAAGGGGCGGAGAACATTGGCGCGTTGGGAACTGAGGTGGTAGAGCGTTTGCCAGTCCTGGCACTGTCGGCGTAGTTCGCTGGACAGTACTGAAAGATCGGATGCCCCGCTAATGATGCGTCCCAGGCGATTTTCAGCGAAATCACCATCGCTATAGGCTATTCCCGAATATTCAGGGCGGGCCCAGTATCTCTGGGCTTTGACAAAAATGTAGCCTTGGCTTTCAAGTTGGAACATCAACGGTTACCTGATCAATTTCCATGGTGAGCCCCAGGTCCACCAGACCGGAAATAGTATCGGTCGGAGCTACCACCAGATGAATGGAGTCGTAGCGACGATCATGCGGCACTATGTCCTGGCCTTGGCGTGATGCCACGCCTAGCGATAGGAAGTAGTCTCCGCATGCCAGTCGATTCTCGAACTCAAGACGCGCAGTTACCACGCTGCCTTGTTGCCCGGAGGACTGGAAAGCGGCGCATTCAAGCAGATAGGAATTACTGCCGGACAACGTCACACCTTCTTTGGTCTTGACGTTGAAGCCCAGTATGGGGTTGACCACCAGTTGGTTGAAGCGGATTGCTACATCCAGCGTGATCCTGCTGCCGGAGGTGGCACTGTGAGAAAATTCCAGGCCATTGGCTCGCAGGTTGAAGTCCAGAATAGTTGCAGCTCCATCTCCCCAGCGATATTCGTTCGGATTGTAGTGCGCACGGGTTGAATAAAGATCCTCCTCCCGGCTGAGAAGAGATGCGCTCAATCGCTTGGAGGAAGACGGGGTAGCGGGCTCGTTTACCTGTGTGTCCTCGCGCTTTTCTCGCCCGAACAGCAGGTCCATGTAGCGATTCATCACCGGCCGCGGTTCGCCGATCATCCGTACCCGGTGCGAATCCAGGAGAATGGCGCGCGAGCAGTGGGTGACCACCTGTTCGCTGGAGTGGGTGACCAGCAGGATGCTGGTGCCGTTCTCCTTCAGCTGGCGCAGGCGCTCGAAGCATTTGGCCTGGAAGCGTGCGTCCCCGACGGCCAGCGCCTCGTCCACGATCATGATGTCCGGGTCGACTTGCGCCTGCACCGCAAAGGCCAGGCGCAGCGCCATGCCGCTGGAGTAGTTCTTCACCGGCTGGTCGATGAAGTCGCCGATGTCGGCGAAGGCCAGGATGCTGTCGAAGCGCTGGTCCACTTCCTGGCGGCTCAGCCCGAGGACCGAGGCGTTCAGGTAGACGTTCTCGCGCCCGCTGAATTCGGGGTTGAAGCCCGAGCCCAGCTCCAGCAGCGCGGCGATGCGGCCATGGGTTTCGACCTCGCCGCTGGTCGGCATCAGGGTGCCGCAAATGATCTGCAGCAGGGTCGACTTGCCGGAGCCGTTACGGCCGACGATGCCCACGGTTTCGCCACGGGCAATTTCGAAGTCGATGTCCTTCAGCGCCCAGAACTCCCGGCCATAGTGGGGCGCGGGGCGGCCCAGCAAGCGGTACAGGCGTGGCATGAACGCCTGTTTCAGGCGGTCATGGGGCTTGTCGTATGTCGTGAAGCACTTGCTGATACCGCGGACGCGGATCGCCACATCGTCAGAGGACATCCGCGAAACCTCGACGTGTCTTCTGGAACCAGGCATAGCCGAGCCAGGCGGTCAGGCTGGATGCCAGCATGTAGAGCGCCAGGCCTCGCCAGGCCGGCAGGCGGCCCCAGATCAGCACATCCCGGGCCTGCTCGATGATGAAGGTCAGCGGGTTGGCCATCATCAATGGGCGCAGGTTTTCCGGCAGCGCGGTGACCGGGAAGAACACCGGGGACAGGAACAGCATGATGGTGGTGAGGATTCCGATTGTCTGGCCCACGTCGCGCAGGTAGACGCCAAGGGAGGCGAGAAGCCAGGCCAGGCCCAGGGTGAAGATCATCAGTGGCAGCAGGACCAGCGGCAGGAATACCGATGTCCACTGCAGGGTGCCGGTAATCAGCAGTTTGGCGCCCAGCAGTACGACGACGCTCACCAAGCTGTGGAAGAGCGCCGCAGCCAGGCTGACCACCGGCAGGATCTCCAGCGGGAAGACCACTTTCTTCACGTAGTTGACGTTGCCGAGAATCAGCGTCGGCGCCCGGTTCAGCACTTCGGCGAAGAGGCCGTGCACAATCATCCCCGCGAACAGGATGACGGCGAACTGGCCGCGGCTTTCATCTTCGCTGCCGCCCCAGCGGGCCTTGAATACCACCGAGAACACGAAGGTATACACCGCCAGCATGAACAGCGGATTGAGGAAGGACCACAGCAGCCCCATGACCGAGCCCTTGTAGCGACCCACCACTTCGCGGCGGGTCATTTGCACGATCAATTGTCCATGGGCCCACAGGCTGCGCAGTAGAGACGGCAGGGAGACAGGGGCCGCAGCATGGGGGTTCATGCGTAGCACTCGGCCTCTGAGAACGACTTGCCGACCTGGTCCTTGGCCGAGAGCTGCGGAGCGACGCCATCGAGACGCTCGAGCATCCAGTCCACGCCCACCTCGGCATCGTTCCAGGCCAGGCAGCGCTCATGCTGCGGCGCGTAATAATCGGTGGTCTT
>NZ_JAZAQP010000063.1:0-32580 GCF_036231725.1 Pseudomonas sp. JH-2
GGCATCCTGGCCAGCGCTCGCTTCCCCATGCACACCAGCCTGCTGGAAGGGGTAAACAACCGCATCAAGGTGATCAAACGAATGGCCTATGGTTTCCGGGACTCGGACTACTTCTTCCTGAAAATCAAGGCCGCCTTCCCCGGGAAAGCGCGATGAACCAAAGAAAAGGCGCCCGTGGGCGCCTTTCTTCGCTACGACGGACCTTACTGGACCGAAGGAATCTCGCCGGAGGCCTGCAGGCGGGCGATTTCCTGGGCGTACAGGGCGTCGAAGTTCACCGGCGAGAGCATCAGCGCCGGGAACGAGCCGCGTACCACCAGGCTGTCCAGGGCTTCGCGGGCGTAGGGGAAGAGGATGTTCGGGCAGAAGGCGCCCAGGGTGTGGCTCATGCTGGAAGCGTCCAGGCCCTTGATCAGGAAGATGCCAGCCTGCTGCACTTCGACGATGAAGGCCACGTCTTCCTTGTTCTTCACGGTCACCGAAACGGTCAGCACCACTTCGTAGAAGTCGCCGTCGAGCTGCTTCTGGCGGGTGTTCAGGTCCATGCTGATCGCCGGCTGCCATTCCTGGCGGAAGATTTCCGGAGCCTTGGGCGCCTCGAAGGACAGGTCGCGGATGTAGATGCGCTGCAGGGAGAACTGCGGGCCGTTTTCTTGCTCGTTGGCGCCGTTGCTAGCTTGCTCAGTCATTTCAGGACCTTCTTGTGGCTCGTTTGCAGTAATAGGGGATCACGCCGACAGCAGCGCATCCAGCTTGCCCGCGCGTTCCAGCGCGTAGAGATCGTCGCAGCCGCCAACGTGGGTGCTGCCGATCCAGATTTGCGGTACCGAGGTACGGCCGGCCTTGCGGCTCATTTCGGCGCGCAGGTCGGGCTTGCCGTCCACGCCGATTTCCTCGTAGGCCACGCCCTTGCTGTCCAGCAGCGCCTTGGCGCGGATACAGTAGGGGCACCAGGCCGTGGTGTATATCAGAACCGCCTGCATCTCACTTCACCAGGGGCAGGTTGTCGCCGCGCCAGCTGCCGATGCCGCCGCCCAGCTTGGCCACGTTGTAGCCGGCCTTCTTCAGCACGCCGCACCAGGTGCCCGAGTGCTGGCCCATGGCGTCGACCACGATGATGGTCTTGGCCTTGTGCTTGTCCAGCTCGCTCATGCGGCTGTTCAGCTTGTCGGCCGGAATGTTCAGCGAGCCGGAGATGTGGCCGCCGGAGAACTCCTTGCTCGGGCGGATGTCCAGTACGACACCCTGCTCGGCATTGACCAGCGCGGTCAGCTCGCGGGTCGACAGCGCGCGGCCGGCCTTGTTCAGCTCGTGCAGCGCGAGCAGGACCAGGAGCACCACCAGGGCGCCGACCAGCAGGTAGTGATGGGTGGCGAATTCGATCAGACGGGGAAGGAACGACGACATGGCGCAAGGCATCCACAGGTAAAAATGCCGGCCAGTATACACGCGCCCTCCTGACGGCTGAACCCTGCCAATCATGGCGCCCGTCGCCCCCAGACGGTAAAATGCCGATCCTTTTCTGACCCCCGTTTTGGAAAGAGCCGCACCTATGACTGCATCGCCCAAACCCTTGGTCCTGATCATCCTGGACGGCTTCGGCCATAGCGACAGCCCCGAGTACAACGCCATCTTCGCCGCGAAGAAGCCGAACCTCGACCGCCTGCTGGCCACCCAGCCGCACGGCCTGATCTCCGGTTCGGGCATGGACGTGGGCCTGCCGGACGGGCAGATGGGCAACTCCGAGGTCGGCCACATGAACCTCGGCGCCGGGCGCGTCGTCTACCAGGACTTCACCCGCGTGACCAAGGCCATCCGCGATGGCGAGTTCTTCGACAACCCGGTGCTGACCGGCGCGGTGGACAAGGCCGTGGGCGCCGGCAAGGCCGTGCACATCCTCGGCCTGCTTTCCGACGGCGGCGTGCACAGCCACCAGGACCACCTGGTCGCCATGGCCGAACTGGCCGCCCAGCGCGGCGCGCAGAAGATCTACCTGCACGCCTTCCTCGACGGCCGCGACACCCCGCCGCGCAGCGCCGAGCCGTCGCTGAAACTGGTCGACGAAGCCTTCGCCCGCATCGGCAGGGGCCGCACCGCCAGCATCATCGGCCGCTACTTCGCCATGGACCGCGACAACCGCTGGGACCGCGTCGAAGCCGCCTACAACCTGATCACCGAAGGCGCGGCCGAATTCACCGCCGACAACGCCGTGGCCGCGCTCAACGCCGCCTACGCGCGCGGCGAGAGCGACGAGTTCGTCAAGGCCACCCGCATCGGCGAGCAGGTGCGCGTGGAAGACGGCGACGCCGTGGTGTTCATGAACTTCCGCGCCGACCGCGCCCGCGAACTGTCGCGCGCCTTCGTCGAGCCGGGCTTCAAGGAATTCCCGCGCCGGCGCGAACTGCACCTGGCCGAGTACGTGATGCTCACCCAGTACGCAGCCAGCATTCCCGCGCCCAGCGCGTTCAAACCCGAGTCCCTGGACAACGTCCTGGGCGAATACCTGGCCAAGAACGGCAAGACCCAGCTGCGCATAGCCGAGACCGAGAAGTACGCCCACGTCACCTTCTTCTTCTCCGGCGGCCGCGAAGAGCCCTTCGAGGGCGAAGAACGCATCCTCATCCCCTCGCCGAAGGTCGCCACCTACGACCTGCAGCCGGAGATGAGCGCGCCGGAAGTCACCGACAGGATCGTCGAGGCCATCGAGAACCAGCGCTACGACGTCATCGTGGTCAACTACGCCAACGGCGACATGGTCGGCCACACCGGCGTGTTCGAGGCCGCGGTCAAGGCCGTGGAGTGCCTGGACACCTGCGTCGGGCGCATCGCCGCGGCGCTGGACAAGGTCGGCGGCGAAGCCCTGATCACCGCCGACCACGGCAACGTCGAGCAGATGGAAGACGAGAGCACCGGCCAGGCGCACACCGCGCACACCTGCGAGCCGGTGCCCTTCATCTATGTCGGCAAGCGCAAGCTGCGCATCCGCGAAGGCGGCGTGCTGGCCGACGTGGCGCCGACCATGCTGACGCTGATGGGCCTGCCGGTACCGGCCGAGATGACCGGCACCTCCATCGTCACCCTGGAGTGACTCGCCGCAGGGAGCGGGCGACGTGACGCTTTTCACTCGCCGCTCGCGCCTTGCAGCTTGTAACGATTTTTTTATGCATACTAGGCCGACCCCGCCCTCAGGTGCCCGCCACTCCATGCATCGCGCCCTCGCCTCCCTGCTGCTGATCTGCCTGCTGAGCCCGCTGGCGGCCGTCGCCGACGATCGTGCCGAGACGCAGAAGCAGATCGAGCAGACGCAGAAAGACATCTCCGAGCTGAAGAAGACCCTCAGCGGCATCCAGGAAGAGAAATCCGGGGTGCAGAAGCAGCTCAAGTCCACCGAGACCCAGATGGGCGACCTGGAGAAGCAGGTCAAGGCGCTGCAGGAGGAGCTGGAGAAGAGCGAAAAGGAGCTGCAGCGCCTGGACGAGGAGAAAAAAAAACTCCAGGGCGCGCGCCTTGAGCAACAAAGGCTGATCGGCATCCAGGCCCGCGCCGCGTACCAGAGCGGCCGCGAGGAATACCTCAAGCTGCTGCTGAACCAGGAACACCCCGAGAAGTTCAGCCGCACCCTCACCTACTACGACTACATCAACCGCGCGCGCCTGGAACAGCTCAACGCCTTCAACGAGACCCTGCGCCAGCTGGAGAACGTCGAGCGCGACATCACCACCCAGAAGAGCCAGCAACTGGCCCAGCAGCAGGACCTCGAGTCCCGCCGCCAGGAATTGGCCGAGGCGCGCAAGCAGCGCCAGGAAGCCCTGGCCAAGCTCAACAGCGACTACAGCGACAGCAACCGCAAGCTCCAGGACCGCCAGCAGGCCCAGGCGGAACTGAACAGGGTGCTCAAGACCATCGAGGAAACCCTGGCCCGCCAGGCCCGCGAAGCCGAGGAAGCGCGCCAGCGCGCCCTGGCCGCCGAACGCGAGCGGGCCCGCCGCGAACGCGAGATGGCCAGCAGCGCTGGCAGCGACAAGCCCGCCAAGCCCCGCGCGGACTACAGCGGCCCGCTGGTGTCCAGCGGCACCGGCTTCGGCGGCGCCTTCGACGCCACCCGCGGCAAACTGCCCTGGCCGGTCAACGGCCGCATCCTGGCGCGCTTCGGCAGCCCGCGTGGCGACGACCCGCGCGCCACCTGGGACGGCGTGCTGATCGGCGCCAGCGCCGGCAGCACGGTACGCGCCGTGCATGGTGGGAGGGTGGTGTTCGCCGACTGGCTGCGCGGCGCGGGGCTACTGGTTATCCTCGACCACGGTGGTGGATACCTGAGCCTTTATGGTCATAATCAGAGTCTTCTGAAAGGCGCCGGGGATACGGTCAAGGCCGGTGATCCCATCGCCACTGTCGGCACCAGCGGCGGGCAGGACACTCCGGCGGTGTATTTCGCCATTCGTCATCAGGGCCGCCCGACGGACCCCACTACCTGGTGCCGCACGCAAGGATAAGCAGCGGACACGCCTTAGGAGCCAAACATGTCGCATCGCTTCCGTCTCATCATCCTGGCCCTGCTGCTCGGTATCGGGGCGGCCCAGGCCGCCGAGACACCGCCCGCCGCGCCCGCTGCGGCCAGCGGCAAGGAGGCGCCGCTGCCGCTGGACGAACTGCGTACCTTCGCCGAGGTCCTGGACCGGGTGAAGGCCGCCTACGTCGAGCCGGTGGACGACAAGACCCTGCTGGAGAACGCCATCAAGGGCATGCTCAGCAACCTCGACCCGCACTCGGCCTACCTGGACCCGGAAGAGTTCGCCGAGCTGCAGGAAAGCACCAGCGGCGAATTCGGCGGCCTGGGCATCGAGGTGGGCACCGAGGACGGCTTCATCAAGGTGGTGTCGCCGATCGACGACACCCCGGCGGCCGCGGCAGGCATCCAGCCCGGCGACCTGATCGTGCAGATCGACGGCAAGCCGACCAAGGGCCAGTCGATGAACGAGGCGGTGGACAGCATGCGCGGCAAGCCCGGCTCGTCCATCACCCTGACCATAGTGCGCGGCGGCGGCAGGCCGTTCGACGTCAGCCTCAAGCGCGCCATCATCAAGGTCAAGAGCGTCAAGACCCAGCTGCTGGAGCCGAACTACGGCTACCTGCGCATCACCCAGTTCCAGGTCAACACCGGCGACGAGGTGGTCAAGGCCCTGGCGCAGCTGAAGAAGGACAACAAGGGCAAGCTCAAGGGCCTGGTCCTGGACCTGCGCAACAACCCCGGCGGCGTGCTGCAGTCCGCGGTGGAAGTGGCCGACGCCTTCCTCACCAAGGGCCTGATCGTCTACACCAAGGGCCGCATCGCCAACTCCGAGCTGCGCTTCTCCGCCGACCCGGCCGACCCCAGCGAGGGCGTGCAACTGGTGGTGCTGATCAACGGCGGCACCGCCTCGGCCGCGGAGATCGTCTCCGGCGCCCTGCAGGACCAGAAACGCGCCATCCTCATGGGCACCGACAGCTTCGGCAAGGGCTCGGTGCAGACCGTGCTGCCGCTGAACAACGACCGCGCCCTGAAGTTGACCACCGCGCTCTACTACACCCCCAACGGGCGCTCCATCCAGGCCCAGGGCATAGTCCCGGACATCGAGGTGGAACGCGCCAAGGTGACCCGCGAGCAGAGCGACTTCGAAGGCTTCAAGGAAGCCGACCTGCAGGGCCACCTGGCCAACGGCAACGGCGGCAAGGACCGTCCGACGCAGTCGGGCAAGGCGCCGGCGGCCGCCCCGCAGGACAGCGACTTCCAGCTGAGCCAGGCCCTCAGCCTGCTGAAGGGGCTCAGCGTCAGCCGCGGCAACTGACCGGTGCGCCGGGCACGGCTGCTGTTCGGCCTGTGCCTGGCCGCCCTGCTCGGCCAGGCGCAAGCCAGGCCCCTGCTGAGCGTGGTGATCGACGACCTCGGGCAGAACCTGGCGCGCGACCGCCAGGTGTTCGAACTGCCCGCGGCGGTGGCCCTGGCGATCATGCCGGACACCCCGCACGCCGCCGAACTGGCCCGCGAAGCCCACCAGCGCGGGCGCACCCTGATCCTGCACCTGCCGATGGACCCGGCCGGCGGCCCCTACGCCTGGAGCCCGGACCTGCCACAGGCGGAACTCGCCCGGCGCCTGGACGCGGCACTGGCCGCGGTGCCCTTCGTGCAGGGCGTGAACAACCACGAAGGCAGCCGCATGACCGCCGACCGCGCCGGCATGGACCTGCTCATGGGCACCCTGCAGGAACGCCACCTGTTCTTCCTCGACAGCCGCACCAGCGCCGCCACGGTGGCCGCCGCCGAGGCCCAGAAGCGCGGCCTGGCCAGCCTGTCCCGCGACGTCTTCCTCGACGACCAGGCGGATGAGGAAAGCATCGCCCACCAGTTGCAGACCGGCGTGGCCCTGGCGCGCAAGCAGGGCTCGGCGCTGCTGATCGGCCACCCGCGCCCGGCCACCCTGCGGGTGCTGCTGCGCGAACTGCCGAAGCTGAAGGCCGCCGGCATCGAACTGGTGAAGCCCGACCTGCTGATCGCCGAACGCGGCAACCGCGCCATGGCGGCCCACGGCAAGGACGGCGTCTACCGCTGAGCCCCCCGCTCCGACCGCACCTCAGCGCTTTTCGTAGGATGGGTTGAGCGAAGCGATACCCATCGTCGCGCCCGGCTTTGCCGACAGAATCGCGGACGGAGTCTCCTACGTCCGTGCTCGACCGTAGGGCGAATAACCGTTCGCGGTTATCCGCCGTTGGCCGGAACGCCGGTGCCTGACGGCCGCGGCGGATAACGCCGTAGGCGTTATGCGCCCTACGAATTGGAAAGAGGCGGCGTAGCCTGCAAGACAGTTGCTCCTACGTTGCAGGAGGGCCTGGCTTTTCGTAGGAGCGAGCTTGCTCGCGAACAAACGCGGTGCCATGCGGTTCGCGAGCAAGCTCGCTCCTACGAAGAGCACCCTGGTGTGGCCTGTAAGACAGTTGCTTACGTCGCGCCCACCCCTGTAGGAGCGCGCCCTGCGCGCGATCGCGGGCAGGGCCCGCTCCTACAATCGTGCATCCTCAGAACCCTACGGCGGATAACCGAGAACGGTTATCCGCCCTACAGATGCATGGCGGGCGTAGGAGCGGACTCCATCCGCGATCCGGCCGACAGGCCGTGACTCAGAGGTAGTTGTTGGTGACCTCGTCCACGTACCCCTCGGCGCGCATCTGGTCCAGGGCCTTCTGCAGGCGCTCGACCACCTCGTCCGGGGTGTCCTTGTTCAGCGCCAGGTACAGCTGCGCCTCGTTGAAGCGCAGCACCGTCTGCAGGCCGGTCACGCCCTCCTGCTTGGCCAGGTAGCGGCCCACCGGGTCGGTGGTGGCCCAGAGGTCGATCTGCCCGCTCATCAGCTTCTTCACGTTCTCCTGGTCGCGCAGGGCATTGACCACCGGGATGCCCTGGCTCTCCAGGGCCTGGCTGACGGCGTCGTTCTTGTAGGCGCCGAGCTTGTACTTGCCGGCTTCCTTGACGTCCTTCAGCGTCGTGATCTTGCTGCCCGGCGGCGCCAGCACCACCCAGCCGGTCTTCGCCAGCGGGCCGACCCACTTGAACAGCGGCACCCGCTCGGGGGTGTAGGTGGTGGAGAACAGGCCGTAGCCGGCGCGGTCCAGGGTCAGCTTGTACAGCCGGTCCCAGGGGAAGCGCAGGCTCAGGGTGTAGCCGATGCCGGCGCGCTTGAACATCTCGCGGACGATGTCCGCGCTGATGCCGTCGATGCCTTCGTCGCGGGCGAAGTTCTTGTCGTCCACCGCCATGTTGAACGGCGGGAAGTTCTCCGTCAGCAGCACCACCTTGTAGTCGGCGGGCAATTCGGCGCGGGCCGTGGCGGCCCCCAGCAGCAGGCCGATGAACAGCCCGCAGGTCTTGAGTTTCAGCATGGTCATACCGCTCGCTTGGTTATCGTTATGGCTAGCGGCATCCCTGCATCGCGGACGCGATTCCCGTCCCGTACACCATCCCTGGCACAGCTCCGGCCGTGGCCGGCAACGCATCGCGGCGCCGCCCCCCTCGGGCGGCGCCGGCGAATCACAGGTAGCTGTTCAGTACATCGTCGACGAAGCCTTCGGCGCGCATCTTGTCCAGCGCGGCCTGCAGCTTCTGCACCACTTCGTCGGGGGTTTCCCTGTTCAGCGCCAGGAACAGCTGGTCGCTGTTGAAGCGCAGCACCGTCTTCAGGCCGCTGACGCCGACCTGCTTGGCCAGGTAGCGCCCGGCCGGGTCACCGCTGGCCCAGAGGTCGATCTCGCCCTTCTGCAGCTTGCCGGCGTTCTCCTGGTCGCGCAGCACCAGCACCGGCTCGAAGCCGTGCTCGGCGAGGTACTCGGCCATGGCGTCGCCCTTGTAGGCGCCCACCTTGTATTTCTTCGCCTCGTCCAGGCTCTTCAGGGCGATGGGGCTGTCGCCGCGGGCCAGCAGCACCCAGTCGTCCGGGCCGATGGGGCCGACCCACTTGAAGGCGTTTTCCCGCTCCGGCAGCCGCGCGGTGACGAAGACGCCGTAATCCGGCTTCTCCAGCGCCAGCTTGTAGATGCGCTCCCAGGGGAAGCGCAGGGTCATGCTGTACTTGATGCCGGCGCGCTTGTACATCTCCCGGACGATGTCCACGGCGATGCCGTCGATGTTGTCTTCCTGGGCGAAATTCTTGCCGTTGATGGCCATGTTGTAGGGCGGGAAGTTCTCCGTTAGCAGGACCATGCTGTAGTCCGGGGAGATTTCCGCATGCGCTGTGCCGGCCAATAGCAGGGTACTGGCCAGCAGGAGGCGTTTCAGCATCGAGAAGCATTCCTGGTCGAAAACGAAGGCACAGAGCTTACCGCAAGTTTGCCATCATTCGGCCTTGCATCTTTCGGACCGCATCACGCCTTCCGGAAGCCGCGGCGGAGCGCTCTGCCACGGGGCCTGCGGCCGGCCATGAAAAAGGCCCGGGCCGTCGCGGGACGGGCCGGGCCTGCACATCGGGCGTGCGCCGCGCCGCTTCAGCGCACCACGATGCCGCGGCTGGCCAGGTAGGCCTTGGCCTCCGGCACGCTGTATTCGCCGAAGTGGAAGATGCTCGCCGCCAGCACCGCGTCGGCCTTGCCTTCGAGGATGCCGGCGGCCAGGTGCTCGAGGTTGCCGACGCCGCCGGAGGCGATCACCGGCACGTTCACCGCCTCGCTGATGGCGCGGGTCACGCCCAGGTCATAGCCGCTCTTCACGCCGTCCTGGTCCATGCTGGTCAGGAGGATCTCGCCGGCGCCCAGGCCTTCCATCTTTTTCGCCCACTCCACCGCGTCCAGCCCGGTGGGCTTGCGTCCGCCATGGGTGAAGATCTCCCAACGCAGGGGCTCGCCCGGCGCCGAGACCCTCTTGGCGTCGATGGCGACCACGATGCACTGCGAGCCGAAGCGCGCGGCGGCCTCGCCGACGAACTCCGGGGTGAACACCGCGGCGGTGTTGATCGAGACCTTGTCCGCGCCGGCGTTGAGCAGGTTGCGGATGTCCTGCACGGTGCGCACGCCGCCACCGACGGTCAGCGGGATGAACACCTGGCTGGCCATGCGCTCGACGGTGTGCAGCGTGGTGTCGCGGCCATCGACGCTGGCAGTGATGTCGAGGAAGGTGATCTCGTCGGCGCCCTGCTCGTCGTAGCGCCGGGCGATCTCCACCGGGTCGCCGGCGTCGCGGATGTTCTCGAACTTGACGCCCTTGACCACGCGGCCGTTGTCCACGTCGAGGCAGGGGATGATGCGTTTTGCCAATGTCATAGCTTTCTCCGAAAGCGGCTTCAGGCTTCAGGCTTCAGGCTTCAGGCTTCAGGCTTCAGGCTTCAGGCTTCAGGCGAACAGCGTACCCAAACCAGGCCAAGCTCTTACCTGCAGCCTACAGCCTGCCGCCTACCGCCGCCTTATCGCATAGCGCCTGCGCCTCGGCGACGTCCAGGGTGCCCTCGTAGATCGCCCGGCCGGTGATGGCGCCGATGATGCCCGGGGTGCGCGCGTCCAGCAGCTTCTGGATGTCGCCCAGGTTGTGGATGCCGCCGGAGGCGATCACCGGGATGCGCGTGGCGTTGGCCAGGGCGGCGGTGGCTTCGACGTTGCAGCCCTGCATCATGCCATCCTTGGAAATGTCGGTGTAGACGATGGCGGACACGCCATCGGCCTCGAAGCGCCTGGCCAGGTCGATGACCTGCACTTCGCTGACCTCGGCCCAGCCATCGGTGGCGACGAAGCCGTCCTTCGCGTCCAGGCCGACGATCACCTTGCCGGGGAAGGCGCGGCAGGCCTCGCCGACGAATTCCGGCTGCTTGACCGCCTTGGTGCCGATGATCACGTAGCTGACGCCGGCGCGCACGTAGTGCTCGATGGTTTCCAGCGAACGGATGCCGCCGCCGATCTGGATCGGCAGGTTCGGGTAGCGCCTGGCGATGGCGGTGACCACCTCGCCGTTGACCGGCTTGCCCTCGAAGGCGCCGTTGAGGTCCACCAGGTGCAGGCGGCGGCAGCCACCTTCGACCCATTTGGCGGCCATGGCCACCGGGTCGTCGGAGAAGACGGTGGCGTCTTCCATCAGGCCCTGGCGCAGGCGCACGCAGGCGCCGTCCTTCAGATCGATTGCGGGGATGATCAGCATCGGTTGAACCTGCTCGAATCCAAGTCGTGAATAGGGTCGGGTCAGCTCTTCTCGAGCGCCCACAAGTCGCTTTCGATGCTTTCGAACCTGTCCTTCAGGTGCGCTTGCACATCGAGAATCGCCTTGTTGTAGAACAGCGGGCCGAACTCGCGCATGAAGAAGTCCAGCGCTTCCTCGGCCTCGAAGGAGCCGACGTCCAGCTCGAAACGCTCCTCGAGGAAGCGCTGGATGGCCCGCGCCGCGCTCTGGCGCTGGGCGCCATCGAGCTGGAGGATCGCCGGCTTGTCCTTCTGGCGCGCCATGGCCTACCAGCGGCCGTCCCAGGCGGCGAAGTTCTGCAGCAACTGCAGGCCGTGGGTGTGGCTCTTTTCCGGGTGGAACTGCACGGCGAAGCGCGGGCCCTCGGCCAGCGCGGCGGCGAAGTCGCGGCCATAGTGGCCGCGGCCGGCGACCTGGCGCGGGTTGCCCGCCTCGATGTAGTAGCTGTGCACGAAGTAGAAGCGCGCCTCGTCGGGGATCTCGTGCCACAGCGGGTGGTCGAGGGTCTGCTTGACCTGGTTCCAGCCCATGTGCGGCACCTTCAGGTGCTCGCCGTCCTCGTACAGGTCCTTGCCGAAGAAGCGCACCTGGCCGGGGAACAGGCCGATGCAGTCGACGCCGCCGTTCTCCTCGCTGTGCTCCAGCAGCGCCTGCATGCCGACGCAGATGCCGAGGAAGGGGCGGTCCTGGCTGACTTCACGCACCAGCGCGTCGAAGCCCAGGCGCCTGATCTCGGCCATGCAGTCGCGGATGGCGCCCACGCCGGGGAACACCACGCGGTCGGCCTCGCGGATCACCGCGGCGTCGCTGGTCACCAGCACGCGGCCGGCGCCCACGCGCTCCAGCGCCTTGGACACCGAGTGCAGGTTGCCCATGCCGTAGTCGATGACGGCGACCGTCTGCATTACAGGCACCCCTTGGTCGACGGCATCTGCCCGGCCATGCGCTCGTCCAGCTCGATGGCCATGCGCAGGGCGCGGCCGAAGGCCTTGAACACCGTCTCGATCTGGTGGTGGGTGTTGTGCCCGCGCAGGTTGTCGATGTGCAGGGTCACCTGGGCGTGGTTGACGAAGCCCTGGAAGAACTCCATGAACAGATCGACGTCGAAGCCGCCGACGCTGGCGCGGGTGAAGGGCACGTGCATCTGCAGGCCGGGGCGGCCGGAGAAGTCGATGACCACGCGCGACAGCGCCTCGTCCAGCGGCACGTAGGCATGGCCGTAGCGGCGGATGCCCTTCTTGTCGCCGATGGCCTTGGCGAAGGCCTGGCCGAGGGTGATGCCGATGTCTTCGACGCTGTGGTGGTCGTCGATGTGCAGGTCGCCCTTGCACTCGATGTCCAGGTCGATCAGGCCATGGCGGGCGATCTGGTCCATCATGTGCTCGAGGAAGGGCACCCCGGTATCGAAACGGGCCTTGCCCGTGCCATCCAGGTCGATGGACACCTTGATCTGGGTTTCCAGGGTGTCGCGCGCGACGGTTGCCTTGCGTTCGGCCATCACCAGCTCCACAGCTAACACTGCACTTAATTATAAGAGGGCCCGCATTATAGGCGCGGCGGGCCGCGCAGGGCTACGGGCGACGGTCGGCGGCGCTGGCCGCGGGCCACCGCTTGTCCGTAAACTGCGCGTCCCCGCCGAGGATGCCGCCATGCCCGTGATCGTCGAACACCTTGCCCAGCCCTCCGCCCAGGACCGCCAGGACCTGGCCAGGCTCTACGCCGAGGCGCCGGCCTGGCTGCTCGCGCCCTTCGCCGATGGCGAGGCCCTGGTGGACGCCGCGCTGGCCGCCGGCACGCTGCTGACCGGGCGCTTCAACGACCGCCTGCTGGGCGCCGCCTGGCTACGCCGCGACGCCGACGCCTGGCGCCTCTCGCGCCTGTGCGTGCGCCGCGTCACCCGCGGCCGCGGCGTGGCCCGGCGGCTGCTGGAAGAAGCCCAGCGCCAGGCCGTGCTCGCCGGCTGCCCGCTGCACCTGCAGGCCCCGGCCGGACAGGCGGAGGCCGCGGAACTGGCCGGGCACCTGGGCCTGGCCCTGGAATGGACCTGAGCTGCTAGCCTGGGACGGACTGCGCAACCACGAGGTACGAGGCACATGCCTTTCGAAGAACGCGAACGCGCGGCCCTGCTCGCCCTCAAGGGCGTCGGCCCGACGGTCCTGCAACGCCTGGAACAGATGGGCCTGGACAGCTTCGGCAAGCTGCGCGAAAGCGATGCGCAGAGCATCCTCGGCGCCGGCGCCGCGCTGACCGGCAGCAGTTGCTGGAAGAACAGCCCGCAGGCCCGCGCAGCCATCGCCGCAGTGCTGCAACGGGCCACCGAGGACGCATGAACGACATCGACATCCTGGTCATAGGCGCCGGCGCGGTCGGCCTGGCCTGCGCCGCGCGCCTGGCCGCCGCCGGACGCAGCGTGCTGATCGTCGAAACCGAACGGCTGATCGGCAGCCACACCTCCAGCCGCAACTCCGAGGTCATCCACGCCGGCCTCTACTACCCGCCCGGCTCGCTCAAGGCCGAACTCTGCCTGGAAGGCCGCGAGCGCCTGTACGCCTGGTGCGCCAGCCACGACGTGCCGCACAGCCGCATCGGCAAGCTGCTGGTGGCCGTGGAAGACGCCGAACTGGGCAAGCTGGAAGCCCTCGCCGCCAATGCCGAAGCCAGCGGCGTACATGACCTGCAGCCGCTGGATGCCGCCCAGCTGCACGCGCTGGAGCCGGCGGTGCGTGGCGTGGCCGCCCTGCTCTCGCCGAGCACCGGGATCATCGACAGCCACGTCTACATGCTGTCGCTGCAGCACGCCGCGGAAAACCGCGGCGCGCAGCTGGTGCTGGACACCCGCATCGACAGCCTGCGCCGCGCCGCCGATGGCTGGATCGCCGAGGGCGTCAGCGTCGGCGAACCCTTCAGCATCCAGGCCGCACAGGTGGTCAACGCCGGCGGCCTGTTCGCCCAGCAACTGGCCGCGCGCACCGAAGGCCTGCAAGGCGTTCCGCCGCTGCACCTGTGCCAGGGCCGCTACTTCACCTACGGCGGCTGCTCGCCGTTCAGCCACCTGATCTACCCGATGCCCGAGGCCAACACCGCCGGCCTGGGCGTGCACGCCACCCTCGACCTCGGCGGCCAGCTGCGCTTCGGCCCGGACGTGCGTTACCTGGAAACCATCGACTATCTGGTCGACGAAGCGCTGCGCGAGCCCTTCGCCCAGGCCATCCGCCGCTACTTCCCGGGCTTGGACGCCGAACGTCTGCAGGCCGGCTACGCTGGGATTCGTCCTAAACTGAGCGGCGCCGGGGAACCCGCTTCCGACTTCGTCATCCAAACCGCCGTGGACCACGGCCTGCCGGGCCTGGTCAACCTGTTCGGGATCGAGTCGCCGGGGCTCACCGCCAGCCTGGCCATCGCCGAACGCGTCGCCGCCGCCTGCTGAAGCGGGCGGGCGCATTGATATACTCCCGCCAATTCACCCGCCGCCAGAACAAGGACCCGTCCATGAAAGCGTTCGGCAAGATCCTGGGCATAGCCGTCCTCGCCCTGCTGCTACTGGTAGTCGCCGCCGGCTTCATCCTCACCCACTTCTTCGACCCCAACGACTACAAGGACGAGATCCGCCAGCTCGCCCGCGACAAGGCCAACCTCGAGCTGGACCTGCGCGGCGACATCGGCTGGAGCCTGTTCCCCTGGCTCGGCCTGGAACTGCACGACACCAGCGTGGCCAGCGTGCGCAGCCCGGACAAGCCGTTCGCCGACCTGCAGCTGCTGGGCCTGTCGGTGCGGGTGCTGCCGCTGCTGCGCCGCGAGGTGCAGATGAGCGACATCCGCGTGCAGGGCCTGACCCTGACACTGAACCGCGACAAGGCCGGCAAGGGCAACTGGGAAGACATCGGCAAGCCGGCCCAACCCGCTGGCGCCACTCCCGCCACGCCGGCCGGCCAGGCCAGCGCGCCCGCCGAAGCGCCCAAGGCACCGGCCGAAACCGCGTCCACGTCGATGAAGCTGGACATCGACAGCCTCAACGTCAGCGGCGCGCGCATCGACTACAGCGACGAGCAGAGCGGCAAGCAGTACACCGTCGAAGGCCTGGACCTGAACACCGGCGCCATCCGCGAAGGCAGCAGCATCCCCTTCAAGCTCAACGCCTACCTGGGCACCAACCAGCCGGTGACCCGCGCCAAGACCGAGCTGACCGGCAACCTGCGCTTCGACCGCGCGCTCAAGCGCTACCAGCTGGAAGACGCCAAGCTCTCCGGCGAGCTGGCCGGCGACCAGCTGCAGGGCCGCACCGCGACCTTCTCCGCCCAGGGCCAGCTGCTGCTCGACCAGGCCGCGCAGGTCGCCGAGTGGAACGGCCTGAAGCTGTCGGTCAACCAGCTGCGCGCCCTTGGCGAGCTGAAGGCGCGCAACCTCGACAAGGACCCGCAGTTCACCGGCGGCCTGTCCATCGCCCCGTTCAACCTGCGCGAATTCCTCGAAGGCCTCGGCCAGAAACTGCCGGAGATGGCCGACGGCAACACCCTGACCAGGCTGGAGCTGGCCGCGCGCCTGGACGGCAGCCGCAACAGCGTCAACCTCAGCGACATCCAGCTCAAGCTCGACGACAGCAGCTTCAGCGGCAGCCTGGGCCTGGCGGACATCGCCAGGCAGGCCGTGCGCGCCCAGCTCAGCGGCGACAGGCTGAACCTCGACCGCTACCTGCCGGCCAAGGCCGCCAAAGGCGCCGAGGCGGCCAGCGCCAGCCGCAAGGCGGAAGTCGACGCCACCGTCGCCAGCGCCACCGGCAAGGGCGACAGCCCACTGCCCAACGCCCCGACCCAGCAGGCCTGGAGCGACGCGCCGCTGCTGCCGCTGGCCAAGCTGCGCACGCTGGACCTGAACCTCGACATGAACCTCGGCCAGCTCACCCTGGACAAGCTGCCGATCGAGAACGCCGTGCTCAAGCTGCGCGGGCAGAACGGCCAGTTCAACCTCGACGACATGCGCGGCGAACTCTACGACGGCCGCTTCAACGCCAAGGCCAGCCTCGACGTGCGCCAGGACGTGGCGCTGCTGGCGGCGCAGAAGCACATCGAAGGCGTGCCGGTGGAGAAACTCCTCGAAGCCCAGGGCCAGAAGCCGCCGGTCACCGGCCTGCTGAACCTGGACGCGGACATCACCACCCAGGGCAACAGCCAGAAGGCCTGGATCGACAACCTGAACGGCAAGGCCAACTTCAAGCTGAGCAAGGGCGTGCTGCTCAACGCCAACCTGGAAGAGCAGCTATGCCGCGGCATCGCCACCCTCAACCGGAAGAGCCTGAGCGCCGAGCACGGCGGCAAGGACACCCCCTTCCGCGAGCTCAACGGCAGCCTGACCTTCCACAACGGCGTGGCCAGCAACCCCGACCTGCGCGTCGCGGTGCCCGGCCTGACGGTGAAGGGCGACGGCGACCTGGACCTGCGCGTGCTGGGCATGGACTACCGCGTCGGCGTGATCATCGAAGGCGACAAGAGCGACATGCCCGACCCGGCCTGCGAAGTGAACAAGCGCTATGTCGGCATCGCATGGCCGCTGCGCTGCCGCGGCCCGCTGGAACTCGGCGCCAAGGCCTGCCGCCTGGACCAGGAAGGCATCGGCCGCATCGCCGGGCAACTGGCCGGGCAGCGCCTGAACGAGAAACTCGAAGAGAAATTCGGCGACAAGGTCAGCCCCGACCTGAAGGACGCCCTGAAGAACCTGCTGAAGAAGAAATGACCCCCGAACGCTTCAATACCGCGGTCCTCGACTGGTACGACCGCCACGGCCGCCACGACCTGCCCTGGCAGCGCGACATCAACCCCTACCGGGTGTGGGTGTCGGAAATCATGCTGCAGCAGACCCAGGTGAGCACCGTGCTGGGCTACTTCGACCGCTTCATGGCGGCGCTGCCCACGGTCGCCGACCTGGCCGCAGCGCCCGAGGACGAAGTCCTGCACCTGTGGACCGGGCTGGGCTACTACACCCGCGCGCGCAACCTGCAGAAGACCGCGAAGCTGGTGATGGAGCGCCACGGCGGCGAATTCCCCCGCGACCTCGAGCAGCTCACCGAGCTGCCCGGCATAGGCCGCTCCACCGCCGGGGCCATCGCCAGCATCTCCATGGGCCTGCGCGCGCCCATCCTCGACGGCAACGTCAAGCGCGTGCTGGCCCGCTACCTGGCCTGCGACGGCTACCCGGGCGAGCCCAAGGTGGCGAAGCAGCTGTGGGAAGCGGCGGAGCGCTTCACCCCGCATACGCGGGTCAACCACTACACCCAGGCGATGATGGACCTGGGCGCCACCCTCTGCACCCGCAGCAAGCCCAGCTGCCTGCTGTGCCCGTTGCGCGAGGGCTGCCGCGCCCACCTGCTCGGCCGCGAAAGCGCCTACCCGGTGCCCAAGCCGCGCAAGGAGCTGCCGCAGCGGCGCACGCTGATGCCGATCCTGGCCAACCGCGAAGGCGCCATCCTGCTCTACCGCCGCCCGTCCACGGGCCTGTGGGGCGGCCTGTGGAGCTTCCCGGAACTGGACGACCTCGCCCAGCTCGACCCGCTCGCCGCGCAGCACGCCCTGCGCCTGGGGCAGCGTCATGCGCTGCCCGGCCTGACCCACACCTTCAGCCACTTCCAGCTGGCCATCGAGCCCTGGCTGGTGCGCGTGGAGGACGCAGCCGGCGGCGTGGCCGAGGGCGACTGGCTCTGGTATAACCTCGCCACGCCGCCGCGGCTCGGTCTCGCGGCCCCGGTCAAGAAGCTGCTCAAACGGGCAGCCGACGCGTTGAATGCAGGAGAGATGACATGAGCCGAATGGTGATGTGCCGCAAGTACAAAGAAGAGCTGCCCGGCCTCGATCGCCCGCCCTACCCCGGCGCCAAGGGCCAGGACATCTACGAGCACGTGTCGCGCAAGGCCTGGGACGAGTGGCAGAAGCACCAGACCATGCTGATCAACGAGCGCCGGCTGAACATGATGAACGCCGAGGACCGCAAGTTCCTCCAGGCCGAGATGGACAAGTTCCTCTCCGGCGAGGAATACGCCCAGGCCGAGGGCTACGTCCCGCCGAGCGCGTAAGTTTCGGTATTAACTGAAAATTTTTTCGCGGCACGCTTGACACCCCAAACGAAAACCCTTTTAATGCGCGCCACGTTGCCCAGGTAGCTCAGTTGGTAGAGCAGGGGATTGAAAATCCCCGTGTCGGCGGTTCGATTCCGTCCCTGGGCACCAAGACACCTAAGCCCCTGATCTCGAAAGAGATCAGGGGTTTTGTCTTTCTGAGGCACGGCTAAGGCCCACCCGACTGGTACACAAGGTGGGTACACATGGCCGACTCCAGCCGCATGATCGGCGGATCACCCCGATACCGCGCGCGATCCTTCATGGCACAGCCCTTCAAGCATCCCCAGAGCGGAGTTTTCTATCTCCGACGCCGCGTTCCCGATGAGCTCCGCCCCATCCCTGGACACGAATACAAACGCTCGCTGAAAACCCGCGCCCCGCCGCAGCGAAGGCACGCTTCGCAGCAGAGCAGGTGATGGCAAGGCTGAGTGTTCCCCGCGGATGTGGTGATGAACCGCGTAGTCATGGATGTACAATCCGCGCGCCAAATCAGGAAGCGAAAATGAACAGTGTTAGCCGCAGGATCGATCAGTTGCGTCGGAAAATCCCTGGCTTTGAATGCAAGCCTGGCTGCCACGATTGCTGCGGACCGGTCACTGCGTCTTCGGAAGAGATGGCCCGATTACCCGTCAAGAGTGAGGCCGAGCACGATACAGCCTTGGCGGAGTGGAGCTGCGTCCACCTTGGCGTCAATGGTTGCGAGGCGTATGAGCAGCGCCCACTTATCTGCAGGCTATTTGGGACCACGCCTAGCATGCCATGCCCGGAGGGAAGGGGGCCCGAGACACCTACTGATGAATCGGTGGTTCGCCAAGTCAACCAATTGATCGCCAGCACTCGGCAGGTTCTGGTTTAGGCTGCTGAGAAATGAAAAGCCCCGTGGGTGCGGCAGGGCTTGGCTCGCAGGAGGAATCAAGTCTTTACGGTTCGGCTTGAAGGTCCAACAGCAAGGTTTCGTTCTTCTTCGGGAAAGCCAGCATTGGCACGACCCGCAGGTAATCATTCGATTCCGTCCCTGGGCACCAAGCTTCCGAAAGGCCCCTGAGTTCGCCAGAACCAGGGGCTTTTTGCATTCCCCGCCCCTTCAGCCGATCACCGCCGCCCCTGCACCGCTGGTCGCCCGCCCGGCGAATACTCCCCGGGTTACGTTGTCTACTGGCGCGTAGCAGAACGTTTTTTCAGAATGATGACATTCCGGATGATTTCCGCCCGATGGATGGGATACTTTCAGGTCCCCCGATGCCTGAAAAGGGAGTGCTCGTGCATCCTCTAAAGCGCTGGTGGCAACAACGCGGCAACCTCGCGACGCTTGCCATCCTGTTCCTGGTGATCCCGCTGGCCAGCCGCCATGCCTTTGGCTGGGGCAACCTCTACGGCTACCTGTCCGACCTGGCCATCGGCAGCTTGCTGGTCCTGCTGCTGCACCGCCTGCGCCTGTTCCTCGCGCTGCCGGTGATGCTGCTGTGGGCGCTGATGACGATCGGCAACGCCGAGCTGGTCAGCGCCGTGGGCCGCATGCCCGATCCCAGCGACCTGCACTTCCTCGCCGACCCGACCTTCGTCGGCAACTCCACCCAGGGCGGCGGTATCGCCCACCCGTGGCTGGCCGGCGCGCTGCTGGGCGCCATCGCGCTCTGCGCGCTGCTCTGGCGGCGCCGCGAGCAGCGCCTGTCGCGTCTGGCCTATAGCCTGCCGGTGGTCCTGCTGGGCGCCCACTTCGGCCTGCAGTACGTGATCCCCAACGACGTCGACGTGTGGAAGCAGTTCAACCTGCCGCACCGCCTGCTGGCCGGCGGCGCCAGCCAGGGCGAGCTGGCGGTCGAGGACTGGCTGGCCGGCGACCAGGGCGACACCCCGCCCGACGTCACCGGGCTGACCCAGCTCGACCTGTCCGGCACCCCGCTGCTGGCCGGCCCGGGCACGGCGAAGAACGTGCTGATCATCACCATGGAAGGCATCCCCGGGGCCTACGTGGCGACCAACCGCGCCGCCCTGAGCAGCAGCTACGAAGAATCCATGATGCCCAAGCTCAGCGCCTGGGCCGAACGCTCGATGACCACCCCGGACTACGTGGTGCACAGCCACCAGACCATCCGCGGCCTGTACGCGCTGCTGTGCGGTGACTACAGCAAGCTGGACAACGGCACGCCCAAGGGCGTCGAGTTGCTGTCCAACCCCGGCCGCGCCGCCGAGTGCCTGCCGGCGCAGCTGCGCCAGCACGGCTTCAGCACCCACTTCCTGCAGGGCGCCGGGCTGCGCTTCATGGCCAAGGACAAGGTGATGCCGGCCATGGGCTTCGACAAGACCCTCGGCCGCGACTGGTTCAAGAAGAAGCCCTACCTGGAGTTCGCCTGGGGCATGGACGACAAGGCCTTCTTCGAGGGCGCGCTGGACTACGTCGGCCAGCTGCGCAAGGACAAGAAGCCGTGGATGCTCACCCTGCTGACCGTCGGCACCCACCAGCCGTACTCGGCCACCCCGGAATACCTGGCCAGGTACCCCACCCCGCGCCAGGCCGCGGTGGGCTACCTGGACGACGCCGTCGACGCCTTCCTCGCCGGGCTGGAGAAGCAGGGCGTGCTCAAGGACACCCTGGTGATCGTCACCTCCGACGAATCCCATGGCATCGACAACGTGCGCCTGGCCTCCTCCTGGGGCCTGAACCTGGTGCTGGCGCCCGAGCAGGCGGCCCTGCCGCCGGTGAAGAGCGGCGTCTACGGCCACGTCGACATGGACGCCTCGGTCCTCGACTACTTCGGCTTCACCCCGCCGAAGGACGTTTCCGGGCGCTCGCTGTTCCGCGAATACAGTAACGGCCGCGAGATGGTCTCCTTCACCAACGGCATGCTGCGCTTCCACGACGGCAAGCAGACCTTCACCGAATGCGACTTCCAGCAGGTCTGCCGGCGCTACAAGAGCGATGGCTTCATCGCCGACAGCGCCCAGTTCGTCGGGCGCTTCAGCGGCCGCGACGCCCGCCTGGTCGCCGCCCGCGCCGGCATCCTCGACCACTCGGTGACCGGCAGCGGCCCGGGCGGCGAATACCAGTTCGCCACCCAGGAGAAGATCCGCATCAAGCCGCAGGTCACCAACGAGTACACCGACAACCTGATCGGCGCCCAGTACCTGGAGTTCCCGGCCGACAGCCACACCACCGTGAACCTGAAGATCCGCGCGCTGCAGATGGACAAGGCCGGCGCCAAGGTGCAGCTGAAGACCCGCGAGTTCGAGCGCCCGGTGGACCTGGCGATCCCCGAGTTCCCGCTGCTGACCCGCGACAAGCCGCTGCAGGTGACCTTCGGCTTCGACAACGAGCGCGCGCGCAAGGCCTTCTCCTTCCACCTGCTGGCCGAAGGCAAGGGCATCATCGAGATCACCGATTTCCACGTGCAGACGCAGCCGCGCAAATCGGCCATCGACGCCAGCGAGCATCCCACCCGGGTCGCCGGCGGCAGCGTACTGCCAGGCCCGCGCATCGGCGGCCGTCCGGCGCTGATGGCCGGCCAGCTCGACCAGCTCGACGAAGAGAGCCGCGACAACAGCGGCGGCGAGCAGCAGATCACCCAGTGACCTTCCCGGGCCCCGACCAATGTCGGGGCCCGCGGTCTTTTCCCCCGCCGGCGAAGCTGGCACTATCGCGCCCCTCGTTCCGCCAGCCCCCCTCGCCAAGCCTCCGGCACCCCGGTGTTCAGCCCAGGCGACAAGGCACTGCGGCAATGCGACAAGATGCCACTATCCAGGCCCGGCGCGGCCCCCGAACGCTTGGCGCCCCCCGGGTCGCGTGATAGCTTGCGTTCGCCAGGAAGGCCCTACCCCCTGCCGCGGCGCGCCGCGAAGCATCCGAACAACAATAGAGGAGCCCCCAATGGCCGAGGCCATACCCGCGCTGGAAATCCGTAACCTGCACAAGCGTTACGGCGACCTGGAAGTGCTCAAGGGCATTTCCCTGACCGCCCGCGAAGGCGACGTGATCTCCATTCTCGGCTCCTCGGGTTCCGGCAAGTCGACCTTCCTGCGCTGCATCAACCTGCTGGAAAACCCGCACCAGGGCCAGATCATCGTCGCCGGCGAAGAGCTCAAGCTGAAGAAGGCCAAGGACGGGGCGCTGGTCGCCGCCGACAACCGCCAGATCAACCGCCTGCGCAGCGAACTGGGCTTCGTCTTCCAGAACTTCAACCTCTGGCCGCACATGAGCATCCTCGACAACATCATCGAGGCGCCGCGCCGCGTGCTGGGCAAGAGCCGCGCCGAAGCCATCGAGATCGCCGAGGCCCTGCTGGCCAAGGTCGGCATCGCCGACAAGCGCCACGCCTTCCCCGCGCAGCTCTCCGGCGGCCAGCAGCAGCGTGCGGCCATTGCCCGCACCCTGGCCATGCAGCCCAAGGTGATACTGTTCGACGAGCCCACCTCGGCCCTGGACCCGGAGATGGTCCAGGAAGTGCTCAACGTGATCCGCGCGCTGGCCGAGGAAGGCCGCACCATGCTGCTGGTCACCCACGAGATGAA
The DNA here is from genome assembly GCF_036231725.1 of Pseudomonas sp. JH-2. NCBI lineage: Bacteria > Pseudomonadati > Pseudomonadota > Gammaproteobacteria > Pseudomonadales > Pseudomonadaceae > Pseudomonas > Pseudomonas sp. JH-2. The sequence goes on from NZ_JAZAQP010000063.1 coordinate 22,296, forward strand.
TTTCGCCCGCCAGGTTTCCAGCGAGGTGGTGTTCCTCCACCAGGGCCTGGTCGAGGAACAGGGTTCCCCCGAGCAGGTCTTCGGGAACCCGCAGTCCGCGCGCTGCAAGCAGTTCATGTCCAGCCACCGCTAACGGAGCAACTTTGCATGAAGAACTATAAGAAGATCCTTCTGGCCGCTGCCGCCACCCTGGCTTTCGGCGCCCACGCGGTCGCCGCCGAGAAGCTGCGCATCGGCACCGAAGGCGCCTACCCGCCCTTCAACGGCATCGACGCCAGCGGCCAGGTGGTCGGCTTCGACCTCGACGTCGGCAAGGCCCTGTGCGCCAAGATGAAGGTCGAGTGCGAGGTGGTCACCTCCGACTGGGACGGCATCATCCCGGCGCTGAACGCCAAGAAGTTCGACTTCATCGTCGCCTCCATGTCGATCACCGACGAGCGCAAGCAGGCGGTGGACTTCACCAACCCCTACTACACCAACAAGCTGCAGTTCGTGGCGCCCAGGTCGGTGGACTTCAAGACCGACAAGGGCTACCTGAAGGGCAAGGTGATCGGTGCCCAGCGCGCGACCATCGCCGGCACCTGGCTTGAGGACAACATGTCCGACACCGTCACCATCAAGCTCTACGACACCCAGGAAAACGCCTACCTGGACCTGTCCTCGGGCCGCCTGGACGGCGTGCTGGCCGACAAGTTCGTGCAGTACGACTGGCTCAAGAGCGACGCCGGCAAGGACTTCGAGTTCAAGGGCGAGCCGGTGTTCGACAACGACAAGATCGGCATCGCCGTGCGCAAGGGCGACCCGCTGCGTGACAAGCTGAACGCCGCCCTGAAGGAAATCGTCGACGACGGCACCTACAAGAAGATCAACGACAAGTACTTCCCCTTCAGCATCTACTGATGCCAGTCCGGTGCGCCCTGTAACCCAGGGCGCGCCCCTTCAGGCGTGATCCCCATGATTTTCGACCTGCACGGTTTCGGCCCGCAGCTGGCGGCCGGCACCCTGATGACGCTCAAGCTGTCCCTGGCCGCGGTCTGCCTCGGCCTGATCCTCGGGCTGCTCGGCGCCATCGCCAAGACCTCGAAGAATGCCTTGCTGCGCATGCTCGGCGGCGCCTACACCACCCTGGTGCGCGGCGTGCCGGAAACCCTCTGGGTGCTGATGATCTACTTCGGCACCGTGGCCGGGCTGAACGCCCTGGGCGACCTGTTCGGCAAGCCCGACCTGGCCCTGAGCCCCTTCGCCGCCGGCACCTGCGCCCTGGGCCTGTGCTTCGGCGCCTACGCCACCGAAGTCTTCCGTGGCGCCCTGCTGGCGGTGCCCAAGGGCCACCGCGAGGCCGGCCAGGCGCTGGGCCTGTCCGCCCCGCGGATCTTCTGGCGCATCGTCCTGCCGCAGGTGTGGCGCGTGGCCCTGCCGGGCCTGGGCAACCTGTACCTGATCCTGCTCAAGGACACCGCCCTGGTCTCGCTGATCACCCTCGACGAGATCATGCGCAAGGCCCAGGTCGCCTCCAACGCGACCAAGGAGCCCTTCACCTTCTACATGACCGCCGCGCTGATCTACCTGGGCCTGACCGTCTTCGTCATGGCCGCCCTGCACTTCCTGGAGCGCCGCGCCGGCCGTGGCTTCGTGAGGAACGAGCTATGAACGACATGGAGCTGATCCTCAAGTGGCTGCCGAAGATGCTCCAGGGCGCCGGGCTGACCCTCGAGCTGCTGGCCTTCGCCGTGGTCGCCGGCCTGGCCCTGGCCTTGCCGCTGGGCATCGCCCGCGCCTCGCGGCACTGGTACGTGCGCGCGCTGCCCTACAGCTACATCTTCTTCTTCCGCGGCACCCCGCTGCTGCTGCAGCTGTTCATCGTCTACTACGGCCTGGCGCAGTTCGAGTCGGTGCGCCAGGGGCCGATGTGGCCGTACCTGCGCGATCCCTACTGGTGCGCGCTGCTGACCATGACCCTGCACACCGCGGCCTACATCGCCGAGATCCTCCGCGGCGCCATCCACGCCATCCCGGTGGGTGAAGTGGAAGCGGCGCGGGCCCTGGGCATGTCGCGCCGGCAGGCGCTGCTGCACATCATCCTGCCGCGCGCCGCGCGCATCGCCCTGCCGGCCTACAGCAACGAGGTGATCCTCATGCTCAAGGCCAGCGCCGTGGTCTATACCGTGACCCTGTTCGACATCATGGGCATGACCCGCACCATCATCGCCCGCACCTACGAGGCCATGCTGTTCTTCTGCCTCGCCGGGGTGTTCTACCTGGTCATCACCCTGGTCCTCACCCGCCTGTTCCGCCTCGCCGAGCGCTGGCTGCGGGTGGACTCCATGCAGGGGCGCTGACCGGCGCTTCCCGGATGTGGCGGGGCCGCTATAATCGCCGCCCCGCCACTCATCCCCAGCGCACCGCCGTGGCCAACCGCCTCACCGACGACGTCCTGCTCCAGCGCTTCCAGGCCCTGGATGCCTTCCTGCTCGCCCACCAGGGGCTGTGGCGGCCCAAGCCCTTCACCCTGCTGGAGCTGCCCTGGGAAGCCCAGCACCGGGAACTGGCCAGCTGGCTGCGCGGGCGCGACCTGGAACAGGCCGACGCCGCGCACAACCAGCCCGAACGCCTGCCCGCGCCGGCGCCTTTCCCGGAACTGGCGCGCCGTGCCGCCCAACTGAGCGACGTCGGGGACCTGCCATCCCATGCCCTGCCCAAGCTGCCGACGCAGTTCCAGGTCGACGTGCCCGGGCGCAAGTGGCAGCAGATCGAGGCCTTCGCCAGCCGCCTGGACTTCGCCGCGCCCTCCGTGCAATGGCTGGACTGGTGCGCCGGCAAGGGCCACCTGGGGCGCCTGCTGGCCCATGGCGGGCAGCCGCTGCTGAGCCTGGAGCGCGACCTCGCGCTGGTCACCGACGGCCAGCGCCTGAGCGACCGCCTGGGCCTGCGCGCCATGCACGTCGAGCAGGACGTGCTCGCCGAGGGCGCCGCCCGCTACCTGCAGCCCGGCCAGACCGCCGTGGCCCTGCATGCCTGCGGCGACCTGCACGTCCAGTTGCTGCGCCTGGCGGCGAGCAGACGCTGCCGGCAACTGGCGGTGGCGCCCTGCTGCTACAACCGCATCGCCGGCGAGCACTACCAGCCGTTATCCACAGCCGTGGGCGCCTCGCGCCTGAAGCTGGACCAGGACGACCTGCGCCTGCCGCTCGCCGAGACGGTCACCGCCGGCGCCCGGGTGCGGCGCCAGCGCGACAGCTCCATGGCCCGGCGCCTGGCCTTCGACCTGCTGCAGCGCGAACTGCGCGGCGCGGACAGCTACCTGCCGGTGCCCTCGGTACCGGCGGACTGGCTGCACAAGCCGTTCGCCGACTACTGTCGCGACCTGGCCGCGCTCAAGGGCCTGCCCCGCCCCGCCGAACGTGACTGGAACGCGCTGGAGGCCCAGGGCTGGCAGCGCCTGGCGCAGGTGCGCAACCTGGAGCTGGTGCGTGGCCTGTTCCGCCGCCCGCTGGAACTCTGGCTGCTGCTCGACCGCGCGCTGTTCCTCGTCGAACAGGGCTACCGGGTACGCCTGGGACGCTTCTGCGCCGCCCAGCTCACCCCGCGCAACCTGCTCATCCTCGCCGAGCACGTCTAGTACGAGCGTTCCAGAGAGAAGCCCACAGAAGCTGTGGATAACTCTGTTGAGAAGATCGGGAAAATCGCCTCTGCGGCCCGCCCCTGGCCCGCTGGCGCAGCACTGTTCGAATTTTGAACAGATCAGGTAATTTCTTTTAAAAACATATATTTAAGAAAAATCTGAAAAGCGCTGAGGCCTTTTTAGCACGAGTCGCCCACCCGTGCCCCGGCATTGTGCATAAGCACCGGGAACAGGGCTGTGCCGCACAAGGGCCGGGCACGTCCTGTTTCGCGGAACGCTCCCATAGTGCATTCAGGAACGGATTGTTGCCCATTTGCAACAATCCGCTATTTGTCATTAGCTGCCTAGGCAGTATTATTTTGAAATAGATTACCTGCCTAGACAGTTATTAGCCTTGCCATGGATCACTACCGCGTCTCGGACTTTCCGTTCAAGGGCTCGATCGGCCAGTTGCTGGGGCTGGCGGCCATCCTCAAGGACCGCCTGCTGGACAAGCACCTGATCGACCTGGACATCACCGCCGCGCAATTCAAGGTGCTGTTCTTCATCGGCCAGAACCGCGCCAACACCCCCGGCGAGCTGTGCCGCGAGCTGTCCATCGACAGCGGCTCGATGACGCGCATGCTCGACCGCCTGGCGAAGAAGGACCTGCTGCTGCGCCAGCCCTGCCCCAACGACCGGCGCAGCGTGCGCCTGCAGCTCAGCCCCGCCGGCGAGGCGGTGAACGCCCAGGCGCCGCAGATCGCCGTGCGGGCGATGAACGAACTGGTCGGCTGCCTCAGCCCCGAGGAACTGCTGACCCTCACCCGGCTGCTGGGCAAGATCCTCAGCAGCCATGGCGTCGCGCCCGGCGCGCCGCAGGAGAAGTAAGCCATGCGCGCATTCCGCTTACCCGCCGCTACCCTGCTGGCCAGCGCCGTGGCGCTGGCCGGTTGCGTCAGCTCCTCGGGCCTGGCCCCCAGCGGCAAGGCGCTCGACAGCGCCTCGCTGCAGGCCGGCCGCAGCCTCGACGGCACACCGCTGTCCAGCGCCGCCTGGCCGCGCCGGAACTGGTGGAGCAGCCTGGGCGACGCCCAGCTCGATGGCCTGATCGACGAAGCCCTCAAAGGCACGCCAGACCTGCAGATCGCCGATGCCCGCGCCCGCCAGGCCGCCGCCTCGGCCAACGCCGCCGATGCCGAACGCATGCCTACCCTCAACGGCAAGGCCAGCTATGCGGGCATCCGCGCCCCCACCAGCGTGCTCCCCGCGCCAACGGGCGGACACTACGCAGCGGTGAAGTACCTGTCGCTGGGCTTCAACTACAATTTCGACCTCTGGGGCGGCCAGCGCGCCGCCTGGGAAGCCGCCCTCGGCCAGGCCAACGCCGCCGAGGTGGACCGCCAGGCCGCGGCCATCAACCTCTCGGCCAACGTGGCCCGCGCCTACAGCGAGCTGGGCCACGCCTTCGCCGTGCGCGACCTGTCCCACGATGAGCTGGAACGCTCCCAGCGCATCTATGACCTCAGCCGCAAGCGCATGGATGCCGGCCTGGACAGCAAGGTGCAACTGCAGCAATCCCAGAGCCAGGTGGCCAGCGCCCGCCAGCAGCTGGCCGCCGCCGAGCAGCAGATCGCCAGCGACCGCATCGCCCTGGCCGTGCTGCTCGGCCAGGGACCGGACCGCGGCCTCGACCTGCAGCGCCCGCAGCCGCTCAAGCCCGATGCCCTGAACCTGCCGCCCGACCTGCCGGCGGAACTGCTCGGCCGCCGCCCGGACATAGTCGCCGCGCGCTGGCGCGTCGAGGCCGCGGGCAAGGACATCCAGGCGGCGAAGACGCAGTTCTACCCGAACCTCAACCTGGGCGCGATGATCGGCCTGGCGAGCATGCACACCAGCGACCTGCTGGAGGCGCCGAGCCGCTTCTACCAGGTCGCCCCGGCCATCTCCCTGCCGCTGTTCGACGGCGGCCGCCTGCGCGCCAACCTGGCCGGCAAGGACGCGGACTACGACCTGGCCGTGGCGCAGTACAACAAGACACTGGTCGGCGCCCTGGGCGAGGTCAGCGACGACCTCGGCCAGCTGCGCTCGCTGGAGCAGCAACTGCTCGACCAGCGCGAGGCCCGCGACATCGCCAAGTCCAACTTCGAACTGGCCATGCGCCGCTACGGCGAAGGTGTCGGCAACTACCTCGACGCCCTCAGCGTGCAACAGCAACTGCTGCTCGCCGAGCGCCAGCTGGCCAACCTGGAAGCCCAGCGCATCGACCTTTCCGTCCAGCTGGTGCAAGCCCTGGGCGGCGGCTTCCAGGCCGACTCCGTCCCCCCGTCTTCCGCGCCGCTCGCCCAGGCGGGCGCGGCCGCCGCGCATTGAGAGGCAACCGCCATGACCACCGACACCCAAGAAACCACCGGCGGCAACCCCCAGCGCAAGCGCTGGCTGCTGATCCTGCTCGCCGTCGTCATCCTCGCCGGCATCGCCGCGGCGCTCTGGGAATTCCTCTACGGGCGCTGGCACGAAGACACCGACGATGCCTACGTCAACGGCAACGTGGTGCAGATCACCCCGCAGATCACCGGCACCGTGGTCAGCATCGGCGCCGACGACGGCGACCTGGTGCAGAAGGGCCAGGTACTGGTGAAATTCGACCCCAGCGACGCCGACGTGGCCCTGCAGCAGGCCGAGGCCAACCTGGCCCGCACCGTGCGCCAGGTGCGCGGGCTGTTCAGCAACGTCGACGGCTACAAGGCCGACGTCGCCGCGAAGAAGGTCGCCCTGGCCAAGGCCGAGGCCGACTTCAAGCGCCGGCAGAACCTGGCCAACGACGGCGCCATCTCCCAGGAGGAACTGGCCCACGCCCGTGACGCCCTGGACACCGCGCGCAACTCGCTGACCAGCGCCGAGCAGCAGCTGGACACCAACCGCGCCCTGGTGGACGACACCGTCGTCGCCTCCCATCCCGACGTCAAGGCATCCGCCGCCAAGCTGCGCCAGGCCTACCTGGACGACGCCCGCGCGGTGATAGTCGCGCCGGTCACCGGCTACGTGGCCAAGCGCACCGTGCAGGTCGGCCAGCGCGTGCAGCCGGGCGCCGCGCTGATGGCGGTGATCCCGCTGGAACAGGTGTGGATCGACGCCAACTTCAAGGAAACCCAGTTGCAGCACATGCGCATCGGCCAGCCGGTGGAGATCCGCTCGGACCTCTACGGCGGCACCGTCAAGTACCAGGGCAGCGTGGAAAGCCTGGGCGTGGGCACCGGCAGCGCCTTCTCCCTGCTGCCGGCGCAGAACGCCACCGGCAACTGGATCAAGATCGTCCAGCGCGTGCCGGTGCGTATCCGTGTCGACGCCAAACAGCTGGAAGAACACCCGCTGCGCATCGGCCTGTCGATGGACGTCAACGTCGACCTGCACGACCAGAGCGGCCCGGCCCTGTCGCAGCAGTCGCCGAAGGAAGCGCTGTTCTCCACCGACGTCTACCAGCAGCAACTGGCCTCGGCGGACCAGCTCATCGAACAACTGATCCACGCCAACATGGCCGACGGCCGCAGCCGCAGCACCGCCGCGCGCTGAGCCCGGAAGCATCATGAGCGAGAACAGCAACGCCGCCTTCAGCCCGCCCAGCCTGGTGATGGCCACCATCGGCCTGTCCCTGGCGACCTTCATGCAGGTGCTGGACACCACCATCGCCAACGTCGCCCTGCCGACCATCTCCGGCAACCTCGGGGTGAGCGCCGAGCAGGGCACCTGGGTGATCACCTCCTTCGCGGTGAGCAACGCCATCGCCCTGCCGCTGACCGGCTGGCTGAGCCGCAAGGTCGGCGAGGTGCGGCTGTTCATCGCCGCCACCATTCTCTTCGTGATCGCCTCCTTCCTCTGCGGCGTGGCCCAGCAGATGGGCATGCTGGTGGGCTTCCGCGCCCTGCAGGGCTTCGTCGCCGGGCCGCTGTACCCGATCACCCAGACGCTGCTGATCTCCATCTACCCACCAGCCAAGCGCGGCATGGCCCTGGCGCTGCTGGCGATGGTCACGGTGGTGGCTCCGATCGCCGGGCCCATCCTCGGCGGCTGGATCACCGACAGCTACAGCTGGCCGTGGATCTTCTTCATCAACGTGCCCATCGGCCTGTTCGCCGCCTTCGTGGTCTACCAGCAACTGAAGAAGCGCCCGGTGGTGATCAAGCACGCGCCCATGGACTACATGGGGCTGATCCTGCTGGTCCTGGGCGTGGGCGCCCTGCAGGTCGTGCTCGACAAGGGCAACGACCTGGACTGGTTCGAATCGAACTTCATCGTTGGCGGCACCGTGGTGTCGGTCATCGCCCTGGCGGCCTTCATCATCTGGGAACTGACCGACAAGCACCCGATCGTCAACCTGCGCCTGTTCGTGCACCGCAACTTCACCTTCGGCACCCTGGCGCTGGTGGGCGGCTACGCCGGCTTCTTCGGCATGAACCTGCTGCTGCCGCAGTGGCTGCAGACGCAGATGGGCTACACCGCCACCTGGGCGGGCCTGGCGGCGGCGCCGATCGGCATCCTGCCGGTGTTCCTCTCGCCGCTGGTCGGCCGCTACGCCAACAACTTCGACCTGCGCGTCCTCGCCGGCCTGGCGTTCCTGGTGATGTCCGTCACCAGCTTCATGCGCGCCAGCTTCAACACCGAGGTGGACTACGCCCACATCGCCCTGGTGCAGACCCTCATGGGCCTGGGCGTGGCCTTCTTCTTCATGCCCATCCTGAGCATCCTGCTCTCCGACCTGCCACCGGACCAGATCGCCGACGGCTCGGGCCTGGCCACCTTCCTGCGCACCCTGGGCGGCAGCTTCGCGGCCTCCCTCACCACCTGGATCTGGGACCGCCGCGCCACCCTGCACCACGCCCACCTGACGGAAAGCCTGAGCACCTACGACCCGGCCACCCGCGACGCCCTGGACCTGCTCGGCGGCGCCAACCAGCACGGCGCGGCCATGCTCGACCGCATCGTCGAAGGCCAGGCCTACATGCTCTCCACGGTGGAATACTTCACCCTGCTGGGCTGGCTGTTCCTGACCCTGCTGGCCATCATCTGGCTGGCCAGGCCCCCCTTCGGCGCCAAGCCGGGAGCCGCCGCCAGCGGCCACTGAGCAAGCGGACACAAGCTGGAAAATCAGAGGTTTACACCGCCCGGCGCGTGGCTATAATGGCGTCCCTCCTTGCCGGTATAGCTCAGCTGGTAGAGCAACTGACTTGTAATCAGTAGGTCCCGGGTTCGACTCCTGGTGCCGGCACCATCTGCTTCAGACGACTTGGGCTCACCTTCGGGTGGGCCCAAGTCGTTCTTGCCGTAGGGAAAAGCTCTATTTCCGGGGTTGTACCGGCGAAGAAACTTTTTGCCTTGAGCGGAATCCAAATACGCCTTATAGATGCCGCTGAGTTTCGGCCCCGAGCAGGAGCCATCCGCCGTCCAGCAGCCTAGAATAACCAGAGCGTGTTTACGGGTTTACTCCCCAGGTCCGATGCATATAATGGCCGCCTCTTCCACCAGACCGCCCAGACCGGCAGCTGTCCCGCACCTGCCTGCACCCCATGGATGGCGGATTCGCAAGAACCGGATGGATTCACCGGAGGCCCTGTGTTGACTTCCTCCCCCTCTGCAATAGCCCAAAGGGGGCAGAGTTCGCCTTCCGCCCCCGAGCGGGTGGCCATCCTGCTTTCGACCTACAACGGCGAGCGCTTCCTCGCCGAGCAGCTCGACTCCCTGATCGCCCAGACCCACCAGGACTGGACGATCTATGCCTCCGACGATGGCTCCAGCGATGCGACATTGGACATCCTGGCGAAGTACCGCGCGCAGCTTGGCGATGACCGCCTCGTCATTGTGCAGGGCCCCCGCCAGGGGTTCGCGGCGAACTTCCTGAGCCTGCTGGCCCGGGAAGAGATCCAGGCACCTTATTTCGCTTTCTGCGACCAGGATGACCTCTGGATACCCGAGCGACTCACGTTGGGGCTGAACTGGATGCGCGGCCTTCCCGCCGATCGCCCGGCACTTTTCTGCTCCAGGACGCAGCTTATCGACAGCGGTGGCAAGCCCATTGGGCTGTCGCCACTGTTCCTGCGCCCACCGACTTTCGAAAACGCCCTGGTGCAAAGCATCGCGGGTGGCAACACCATGCTGTTCAATGCATCGACCCGGGAGTTGTTGCGACAGACGCCGAAGGGCGAACACATCATTTCCCACGACTGGTGGACCTACCTGCTGGTGACCGGCTGTGGTGGCCATGTGTCCTATGATCCACGGCCGACGGTCGATTATCGTCAGCATGGCCGAAACCTTGTCGGTTCCAACGCAAGCCTTCAGGAGCGTGCAGTGCGGGTATGCAAGATGTTCAAGGGCACCTTCCGTGAATGGATGGATGCCAATCTGCACGCCTTGACGGTTTTCCGCCCCCACCTCACTCCTGACCACCAGCTCACCCTGCAGCTGTTCGAGCAGGCTCGAGCGTCAGCGCTTCCCAAGCGCCTGCAACTGATCCGAAAATCCGGCGTCCACAGGCAGTCTCCGCTAGGCACCCTGGGGCTGACCGCCGCCGCCATCCTCCATAGGATTTAATGCAATGACCATCCTCGTCACCGGCAGCGCCGGCTTCATCGGCGCCAACTTCGTTCTCGACTGGCTGGCAGGCAATGACGAAAAGGTCATCAGCCT
>NZ_JAZAQP010000064.1:0-31378 GCF_036231725.1 Pseudomonas sp. JH-2
TGGTTCGTTTGGCGACTGCCAATCTACCCGCTTCCCTGACTGTCAATCCGCTCTTTCCCCAGACTCCGCGAAGAACCAACAAAAAGGCCCAGGTATTCACCTGGGCCTTCGTATATGGCGCATCCGGCGGGATTCGAACCCACGACCCCTGCCTTCGGAGGGCAGTACTCTATCCAGCTGAGCTACGGATGCGTATGGCCGCGCCTGGCGCGGCAGGCGGCAATCATACGCATCTGATCGGGCTGCGTCCATCGCTTGGCAGGTGCGCCGGCGATTTCGCGAATGGCCTGCCGCCCGTCGGCCGGGGCTGGCCTGGAGGCGCCGGGTGGCATGTACTTTCGTTGGTTTTTTCGAACGACCCCTTGCCCTTTGGGGGATGGGGCCCTAGGATGCGTTTGACATTTCAAACGCCCACCACAACAACAGGAGACAGGGGAATTGGCGTCACAGTACCCGGCCTCGTGCCAGTGGGATGACCGACTTCCGTACTGCCTGGCGAATGCACGCGATGCCGTGCAGCAGCCGATTCCTGCAGTGGTGGCGTTTCCGCAGCGTATCCCGTCCATGGACCTCCCGGTTGATCCGACCGGCTACGGCTACCGCCGTGGTCCGTTTTCGCGCGCCCGTGCGCGACGATCGGTGACCGTGCGCTAGCGCCGGTGCCGTCCGCCAGGCGGGCGGCGCGGCGGGACGATGGAACGGGTGGGGCGAGCGCCCCTCCAATGCTTCCCGGACAACAAGAGCAGGCGGGTGTAGTCGAGGTAGACCCGCTGCTTATGGCTTTCCTCGAAGGAGACTGGTCATGCAACTCAATGATGCCAAGCTGTTCCGCCAACAGGCCTATATCGACGGTTCCTGGGTGGACGCCGACAGCGGTCAGACCATCAAGGTCAACAACCCGGCCACCAACGAGATCATCGGCACTGTGCCGAAGATGGGCGCCGCCGAAACCCGCCGTGCCATCGAGGCTGCCGAGAAGGCCCTGCCGGCCTGGCGTGCGCTGACCGCCAAGGAGCGCGCCAACAAGTTGCGCCGCTGGTTCGAGCTGATGATCCAGAACCAGGACGACCTGGCTCGCCTGATGACCATCGAGCAGGGCAAGCCGCTGGCCGAGGCCAAGGGCGAGATCGCCTACGCCGCCTCCTTCCTCGAGTGGTTCGGCGAGGAAGCCAAGCGCATCTATGGCGACACCATTCCCGGCCACCAGCCGGACAAGCGCATCATCGTCATCAAGCAGCCGATCGGCGTGACCGCGGCCATCACTCCGTGGAACTTCCCCTCGGCGATGATCACCCGCAAGGCCGGCCCGGCCCTGGCCGCCGGCTGCACCATGGTGCTGAAGCCCGCTTCGCAGACCCCGTATTCCGCCCTGGCCCTGGCCGAGCTGGCCGAGCGCGCCGGCATCCCCAAAGGCGTGTTCAGCGTGGTCACCGGCAGCGCCGGCGAAGTCGGCGGCGAGCTGACCGGCAACCCGATCGTGCGCAAGCTGACCTTCACCGGCTCGACCGAGATCGGCCGCCAACTGATGGCCGAATGCGCCAAGGACATCAAGAAGGTCTCCCTGGAGCTGGGTGGCAACGCGCCCTTCATCGTCTTCGACGATGCCGACCTGGATGCCGCCGTCGAAGGCGCGCTGATCTCCAAGTACCGCAACAACGGCCAGACCTGCGTCTGCGCCAACCGCCTGTACGTGCAGGACGGCGTGTACGACGCCTTCGTCGAGAAACTGAAGGCGGCCGTGGCCAAGCTGAACATCGGCAACGGCCTGGAGCAGGGCGTGACCACCGGCCCGCTGATCGATTCCAAGGCCGTAGCCAAGGTCGAAGAGCACATCGCCGACGCCGTGGGCAAGGGCGCCAAGGTCGTCGCCGGCGGCAAGCCGCACGCCCTGGGCGGCACCTTCTTCGAGCCGACCATCCTGGTCGACGTGCCGAAGAACGCCCTGGTGTCCAAGGACGAGACCTTCGGCCCGCTGGCGCCGGTGTTCCGCTTCAAGGACGAGGCCGACGTCATCGCCATGTCCAACGACACCGAGTTCGGCCTGGCCTCCTACTTCTACGCCCGTGACCTGGGCCGCGTGTTCCGCGTGGCCGAGGCCCTGGAATACGGTATGGTGGGCATCAACACCGGCCTGATCTCCAACGAGGTCGCCCCCTTCGGCGGCATCAAGGCCTCGGGCCTGGGTCGCGAGGGTTCGAAGTACGGCATCGAGGACTACCTCGAGGTCAAGTACCTCTGCCTGGGCGGCATCTGATTTCCCGTGGGCGCGTGGGTGGCAGGCAAGAGCCGGCAGCCACTCACGCGTCGGCGTTTTCCGGTGGTGGCACCGGACAACCCACCCGGCGGGCCGCAAGTGCCGCGACAGTCGATCATCGTATGCTGTCGCGAGTGGCTTCTCCCCGTCTTCATCCTTTGACCCGGCCGCCCGATGAGCGGCCACTGAGGAAGCTATGAGCAAAACCAACGAATCCCTGCTGCAACGCCGTCAGGCCGCCGTTCCGCGCGGCGTGGGCCAGATCCACCCGGTCGTCGCCGAGCGCGCCGAGAACGCCACCGTGTGGGACGTCGAAGGTCGCGAATACATCGACTTCGCCGGCGGCATCGCAGTACTGAACACCGGCCACCTGCACCCGAAAGTGGTCGCCGCCGTTCAGGAGCAACTGACCAAGCTGTCCCACACCTGCTTCCAGGTGCTGGCCTACGAGCCCTACATCGAGCTGGCCGAAGAGATCGCCAAGCGCGTTCCGGGCAACTTCCCGAAGAAGACCCTGCTGGTCACCTCCGGCTCCGAAGCGGTCGAGAACGCCGTGAAGATCGCCCGTGCCGCCACCGGCCGTGCCGGCGTGATCGCCTTCACCGGCGCCTACCACGGCCGCACCATGATGACCCTGGGCCTGACCGGCAAGGTGGTTCCGTACTCCGCCGGCATGGGCCTGATGCCGGGCGGCATCTTCCGCGCCCTGGCTCCGTGCGAACTGCACGGCATCAGCGAAGACGAGTCGATCGCCAGCATCGAGCGCATCTTCAAGAACGACGCGCAGCCGCGTGACATCGCCGCCATCATCATCGAGCCGGTACAGGGCGAGGGTGGCTTCTACGTCAACTCCAAGCCGTTCATGCAGCGCCTGCGCGCCCTGTGCGACGAGCACGGCATCCTGCTGATCGCCGACGAAGTGCAGACCGGCGCTGGCCGCACCGGCACCTTCTTCGCCACCGAGCAGCTGGGCATCGTCCCGGACCTGACCACCTTCGCCAAGTCCGTCGGCGGCGGCTTCCCGATTTCCGGCGTTGTCGGCAAGGCCGAGATCATGGACGCCATCGCCCCCGGTGGCCTGGGCGGCACCTACGCCGGCAGCCCGATCGCCTGCGCCGCGGCCCTGGCCGTGCTGAAGGTGTTCGACGAAGAGAAACTGCTGGAGCGTTCGCAAGCCGTTGGCGAAACCCTGAAAGCCGGCCTGCGCGACATCCAGGCCAAGCACAAGGTGATCGGCGACGTCCGTGGCCTGGGTTCGATGGTCGCCATCGAGCTGTTCGAAGGCGGCGACGTGAACAAGCCGGCTGCCGAGCTGGTCAGCAAGATCGTCGTGCGTGCTCGCGAGAAGGGCCTGATCCTGCTCTCCTGCGGCACCTACTACAACGTGATCCGCTTCCTGATGCCGGTAACCATCCCGGACGCCCAGCTGCAGAAAGGCCTGGCCATCCTGGCCGAGTGCTTCGACGAACTGGCCTGACAGGCTCGTTCGGCAGTACCGGAAGAGGCCCGCGCAAGCGGGCCTTTTCTTTTTCCGGGGTTTCGCTCCGCCTGCGTCGCCGTGCCGCATCTACCCTCTTGGTCGTATCGGAGAGCGCCGCCGCATCAGCTATCCTGTCCTGCGCGCGATGCCGTCCGGGCCTCCCTCTGGCAGGCGCCTTGCGACTCGGTTAAGGTGCGCGCGCATCTGCGAGAGGATCTCCATGACAGCACTCAGCGCCGCGCCGACCGTTCTGGTCGCCGCCGCCGACCCCTGGAACCGCGAACTGCTCGGCCAACTGGTACTGAGCGTGCGTTGCGACGCGGCCGTCGAATACTGCGAGGACGGCGACCAGGCCATCCAGGCCTGCCGATTGCGCGCCTTCGGCCTGGTGCTGGCCGAGCAGGAACTGGCCGGCACCGATGGCATCGACCTGCTCCGCCACCTGCGCCGCAGCCGCCGTGGGGCGGGTGCGCCGGACTTCATCCTGATCAGCGCCAAGGCCGATGCGGCCAGCGTGCGCGCGGTGCTGCCGCTGGCGCCCAGCGCCTACCTGGTCAAGCCGTTCAATGCCGAGGACCTGCGCCAGCGCCTGCGCAGCCTGCTGCTGGAGCCGGGTCAGGAAGTCAGTTGCGCCGTGCCCCGGGGGCTTACCGGCAGCCTGGCCGAGTTCCTCGCCGAGGCACGTGACGCCGCCGAGGGCGCACCCCTGCTGGCTGCGGTGGGCGAGGCGGCGAGCCGCTGCCTGAGCTGCGAAGGGGTCAGCCTGGAGCAGATGGAAGAAGAATTCGGCCGCGACCCGCAGATCACCGCCTGCCTGATCGCCGCGGCCAACAGCGCCGCGCGGCACGTCGGCATGCCCTGCCTGACCCTCGCCCAGGCGCTGGCCCGCCTCGGCCTGGCCCAGGCCTGCAACCTGGTGCTGGGGCTCAGCCTGGAGCACGCCGCGCAACTCGCCGAGCCGCGCCTGAAGGAGCGCGCCGCGGCATTCTGGGCGCTTTCTCAGCGCACCGCCGATGCCGCCCAGGCCCTGGCCGAGAGCCTCGACGTCGACGCGCCGCGCTGCTACACCGCTGGCCTGCTGCATTGCCTGGGCGACCTCGCGGTGCTGCGCACCCTGGAGGAATGGTGCCGGCGCGGCGGGGCGCTGGAGGACCAGGAGATCGACGACAGCCTCAAGGCCTTCGGCGCCAGTTTCGGCTCCACGCTGCGCGCGCGCTGGCGCCTGCCGCTGGAGCTGCGCGGGCTGGTCGCCGCGTGCTACGGCATGGGCAGCGGGGTGTTCTCGCGCAAGGCGCTGGTGCTCAACCTGGCGGCCAGGGCGGCACGCCTGCCGGCGTCCCAGTCCGGGCTGCTGAAGGAAGAGAAGGCGCTGCGGATGCTTGGGCTGGGGCCGGTGGAATTGCAGTTGCTGCAGAAGTTCTGTGACGCCGAGGAGCCAAGCGCTTCGTAGGATCAGCTGTTTCCGGCTGCGCGAGGTGCTCTTCGTAGGAGCGGAACTTTTCCGCGATAGCCGGACGTTCCGGCGCGATTCGCGGATGAAATCCGCTCCTACGCTGCCCCACCCACGCCATTTCCTTGTAGGAGCGCGCCCTGCGCGCGAAGTCGCGGGCAGGGCCCGCTCCTACAGTCTGCCCCGAGGCATGGCGTTACTACTGTAGGAGCGGAACTTTTCCGCGATAGCCGGACGTTCCGGCGTGATTCGCGGATGAGATCCGCTCCTACGCTGCCCCACCCGCACCATTTCCTTGTAGGAGCAGCGCCCTGCGCGCGAAATCGCGGGCAGGGCCCGCTCCTACCGTTCACAGCAAGGCATGGACCGCACGCGGACAATAAAAAACGCCGCTTCCCGAGTAGGGAAGCGGCGTTCCTTTGTGGCTGACGCGCTAACGCTTCAGCGCTTGGCCAGCAGCTCCCTGCCACGCGCCACGGCGGCGCGGACCTGGGCCGGGGCGGTGCCGCCGATATGGTCGCGGGCGTTCACCGAGCCTTCCAGGGTCAGCACGGCGAACACGTCGTCGTCGATCTGGTCGCTGAACTGGCGCAGCTCGTCCAGGCTCATCTCGGCAAGGTCCTTGCCGCTGTCCACGCCGTATTTCACCGCGTGGCCGACGATCTCGTGGCAGTCGCGGAAGGGCAGGCCCTTGCGCACCAGGTAGTCGGCGAGGTCCGTGGCGGTGGAGAAGCCGCGGCGGGCCGCCTCGCGCATGATCTCGCGCTTGGGCTTGATGGCCGGGACCATGTCGGCGAAGGCGCGCAGGCTGTCGCGCAGGGTGTCGGCGGCGTCGAACAGCGGTTCCTTGTCTTCCTGGTTGTCCTTGTTGTACGCCAGCGGCTGGCCCTTCATCAGCGTCAGCAGGCCGGTGAGGTGGCCGAACACCCGGCCGGACTTGCCGCGTACCAGTTCCGGCACGTCCGGGTTCTTCTTCTGCGGCATGATCGAGGAGCCGGTGCAGAAGCGGTCGGGCAGGTCGATGAACTGGAACTGCGCGCTGGTCCAGAGCACCAGCTCCTCGGAGAAGCGCGACAGGTGCATCATCGCCAGGGAGGCGGCGGCGCAGAATTCGATGGCGAAGTCACGGTCGGACACGCCGTCCAGCGAGTTGCCGGAGATCGCTTCGAATCCCAGCAGTTCGCAGGTGATTTCCCGCTGGATCGGGTAGGTGGTGCCGGCCAGCGCGGCGCTGCCCAGGGGCATGCGGTTGACGCGCTTGCGGCAATCCACCAGGCGCTCGTAGTCGCGGCTGAGCATCTCGAACCAGGCCAGCAGGTGGTGGCCGAAGGTCACCGGCTGGGCGGTCTGCAGGTGGGTGAAGCCGGGCATGATGGTGTCGGCTTCCGCCTCGGCCAGGCCCAGCAGGCCCTGCTGCAGGCGGGTGATCTCTTTGATGATGATGTCGATCTCGTCGCGCAGCCACAGGCGGATGTCGGTGGCCACCTGGTCGTTGCGCGAACGGCCGGTGTGCAGCTTCTTGCCGGTGATGCCGATGCGGTCGGTCAGGCGCGCCTCGATGTTCATGTGCACGTCTTCCAGGTCGACGCGCCAGTCGAAGCTGCCGGCCTCGATCTCGGCCTGGATCTGCTTCAGGCCGTCGATGATGGCGTCGCGCTCGGCGTCGGTCAGCACGCCGGCCTTGGCCAGCATGGTGGCGTGGGCGATGGAGCCCATGATGTCGTGGCGGTAGAGGCGCTTGTCGAAGTCGACGGAGGCGGTGAAGCGGGCGACGAAGGCGTCGACGGGCTCGCTGAAGCGGCCGCCCCAGGACTGGTTGGTCTTCTCTACGCTCATGGATCTCTCTCGCGGAAACGGGCAGGCACGTTCGCTGCCTGCAGGAAGGGCAAAGTCCGACGATAATAGCAGGCTGAAGGTCAAAAACGGCGTGTGCTGCGACGGGTGTGGCGGGGGGAAGGACAAGGGCGCCCCGCCCGGGCGCGGCGCAGTCGACATTTCGGTGCTCGAATTCGCCCGGCGGGCTGCGATCCGCTTGCCGAGGCGTGGAGGCTTGCGGAAACTTCGTCGATGCCAAACCAAGCCAAGACCGGCGACCAGCCGGCAACCCAAGACGATTTCTTCATTCCCGAACTGTGCCAGAGCGAAGCGCTGTTCAGCCTGGTCCTGCTGGCCGAGCTGCTGGTGCTGGTACTGGTGCTGGCCGAGCCGATGACGCCCAGCTTCAACTGGGTGCGCCTGGCCCTGGCCTCGCTGTTCGTGCAGTGGATAGTGCTGCTCTCGGCCGGCCTGCTGTGCCGCCTGCGGCCGCTGCTGGCGCGCTGGCCGGCGTGGGGCGCGGGGCTGGCCAGCTGCCTGCTGGTGGTGCTGCTGACCCTCGGCTGCACCGCGGTGGCCGACTACTATGCCCTGGGCGGGCCGCTGTCGATCAAGGGCGAGGTCAACCTGTACCTGCGCCATGCCTTGATCGCCCTCATCATGTCGGCCTTGTTGCTACGCTACTTTTATCTGCAGAGCCAATGGCGCAGGCAGGAACAGGCCGAGTTGCGCGCGCGCATCGAGTCGTTGCAGGCGCGCATCCGCCCGCACTTCCTGTTCAACAGCCTGAACAGCATCGCCAGCCTGATCGAGCTGGACCCGGGCAAGGCCGAGCAGGCGGTGCTGAACCTGTCGGACCTGTTCCGCGCCAGCCTGGCCAAGCCGGGGACTTTAATTTCCTGGGGGGAGGAACTGGAGTTGGCCAGGCGCTATCTTTCCATAGAGCAGTATCGCCTGGGCGACCGGCTGCAACTGGATTGGCAGGTGAGCGGCGTGCCCGATGGAGTGCCCATCCCGCAGCTGACCCTGCAGCCACTGTTGGAGAATTCATTGATCTACGGTATCCAGCCGCGCATCGAAGGCGGCCTGGTGAAGGTTGAGGCGGACTATCGTGACGGTGTGTTCCAGCTGTGCGTGAGCAACCCGTACGACGAGTCGACGCAGACGCTGCCCACGAAGGGGACCAAGCAGGCGCTGCAGAATATCGCAGCGCGAATTGCGGCACTTTTCGGGCCAAAAGCGAGTCTCAGCGTCGAACGCCGTGACGGACGGCACTACACCTGTCTACGCTATCCATGTGCGCGTCTCATGCAGGAAGCCTGAGCTTATGAATGTCCTGATCGTCGATGACGAACCCCTGGCGCGTGAGCGCCTGGCCCGACTGGTGGGGCAACTGGACGGCTACCGCGTCCTCGAACCCTCCGCCAGCAACGGCGAAGAAGCGCTGGCGCTGATCGACAGCCTGAAGCCGGATATCGTCCTGCTGGATATCCGCATGCCCGGCCTGGACGGGCTCCAGGTCGCCGCCAAGCTGTGCGAGCGCGAAGCCCCCCCGGCGGTGATCTTCTGCACCGCCCACGATGAATTCGCCCTGGAGGCCTTCCAGGTCAGCGCGGTCGGCTACCTGGTCAAGCCGGTGCGCGCCGAGGACCTGGCCGAGGCCCTGAAGAAGGCCTCCAGGCCCAACCGCATCCAGCTGGCGGCGCTGACCAAGCCGCCGGCCGCCGGCGGCCCCGGCCCGCGCAGCCACATCAGCGCGCGAACGCGCAAGGGCATCGAGCTGATCCCCCTGGAGGACGTGATCTTCTTCATCGCCGACCACAAGTACGTGACCCTGCGCCACGCCGGCGGCGAAGTGCTGCTGGACGAGCCGCTGAAGGCCCTGGAAGACGAGTTCGGCGAGCGTTTCGTGCGCATCCACCGCAACGCCCTGGTCTCGCGCGAGCGCATCGAGCGCCTGCAGCGCACCCCGCTGGGGCATTTTCAGCTTTACCTCAAGGGCCTGGACGGCGACGCCCTGACCGTGAGCCGGCGGCATGTCGCCGGGGTGCGGCGGTTGATGCATAACTTGTGAGGGCTGCAGGCTTCAGGCGGCAGGCTGCAGGCATAGGCGCAGCTGGTTTGCAGGCCGCGCCGAGGCGATTTTCGTAGGAGCGAGCTTGCTCGCGAACCGCGTGGCGCCGTTTGTTCGCGAGCAAGCTCGCTCCTACAGCGGTGATGTAGGCGCGGGCTTGCCAATGAACCCTGATCCCGGGGATGGCCCGAGCGGGGTGGGCTGAAAGCCTGCCTTGGCGTCGCAGGGGGGAAAGCCTGGGCGCTGAAGCCTGTTATCATCCCCCGCAGTCCCTTGTCCCGGAATTGCCCATGTCGTCCCGCGAAATCCGAATCGCCACCCGTCAGAGCGCTTTGGCCCTGTGGCAGGCCGAGTACGTCAAGAGCCGCCTTGAGCAGGCCCACCCCGGCCTGCGCGTGAGCCTGCTGCCGATGACCAGCCGCGGCGACAAGCTGCTCGATGCCCCGCTGGCGAAGATCGGCGGCAAGGGCCTGTTCGTGAAGGAACTGGAGACCGCCCTGCTGGAGGGCGCGGCCGACATCGCCGTGCACTCCATGAAGGACGTGCCCATGGACTTCCCCGAGGGCCTGGGCATGTACTGCATCTGCGAGCGCGAGGACCCGCGCGACGCCTTCGTCTCCAACACCTACGCCAGCCTCGCCGAGCTGCCCGCCGGCAGCGTGGTCGGCACCTCCAGCCTGCGCCGCCAGGCGCAGCTGCTGGCCAGCCGCCCGGACCTGCAGATCCGCTTCCTGCGCGGCAACGTCAACACCCGCCTGGCCAAGCTCGACGCCGGCGAGTACGACGCCATCATCCTCGCCGCCGCCGGCCTGATCCGCCTCGGCTTCGAGGCGCGCATCCGCTCCGCCATCGGCGTGGAGGACAGCCTGCCGGCCGGTGGCCAGGGTGCCGTGGGCATCGAATGCCGCAGCGCCGATACCGAGATCCACGCGCTGCTGGCGCCGCTGCATCACGCCGACACCGCGCTGCGGGTGACCGCCGAGCGCGCGTTGAACAAGCGCCTCAACGGTGGCTGCCAGGTGCCCATCGCCTGCTACGCCGTGTGCGAGGGCGAGCAGTTATGGCTGCGCGGCCTGGTCGGCCAGCCCGACGGCTCGCAGCTGCTGCGCGCCGAAGCCCGCGCGCCGCTGGCCGAGGCCGAGGCGCTGGGCGTGAAGGTCGCCGAAGACCTGCTGGGGCAAGGCGCGGCCGACATCCTCGCCGCCGTGTATGGCGAGGCCGGCCCGCAGTGAGCCACTGGCGCCTGCTGCTGACGCGGCCGCAGGAAGAGTGCGCGGCCCTGGCCGCCAGCCTGGCCGAGCACGGCGTGGCCAGCGCCAGCCTGCCGTTGCTG
Source organism: Pseudomonas sp. JH-2 (assembly GCF_036231725.1). Lineage (NCBI taxonomy): Bacteria > Pseudomonadati > Pseudomonadota > Gammaproteobacteria > Pseudomonadales > Pseudomonadaceae > Pseudomonas > Pseudomonas sp. JH-2. Next base: position 10,407 of record NZ_JAZAQP010000064.1, read on the forward strand.
GCCATCGAGCCCCTGGAAGAAACCCCCGAGCAGCGCAGCCTGCTGCTCGACCTGGACCGCTACTGCGCCGTGGTGGTGGTCAGCAAGCCCGCCGCGCGCCTGGGCGTGGAGCGCATCGACCGCTTCTGGCCGCAGCCGCCGGCGCGCCAGGACTGGTTCGCGGTCGGCGCGGCCACCGCGGCTATCCTCGATGACTACGGCCTGCGCGTGCACTACCCGGAGCACGGCGACGACAGCGAGGCGCTGCTGGCGCTGCCGGCCCTGGCGCAGGCCCTGGAGGTGCCGGGGCCGCGGGTGCTGATCCTGCGTGGCGAAGGTGGCCGAGAATTCCTCGCCGAGCGCCTGCGCGGCCAAGGTGTGGCCGTGGATTATCTGGAACTCTACCGCCGCGTCCTGCCGGCCTACCCGGCGGGCGAACTGGCGCGGCGGGTGCGCGAGGAGGCGCTGAACGGCCTGGTGGTGAGCAGTGGCCAGGGCCTGGAGCACCTGCTGCGAGTGGCCGGGGAGGACTGGCCGCAACTGGCCGGGCTACCCTTGTTCGTGCCCAGCCCGCGGGTCGCCGAACTGGCCCGCGACGCCGGCGCGCGACGCGTGATCGATTGCCGCGGGGCGAATGCCGCGGCCTTGCTGGAGGCGCTCAGGGGCGCCGACGAAGAATAATTTCCGAGCGAAGGATGGACCTGTGAGCGAAGCCGTCACTCCCCAAGACACCCCGCAAAGCACTCCCGTCGAGCCGACCCCGCCCGCCCCGGCCAGGTCCGGCAATGGCCTGGCCCTGCTCGCCCTGCTGGTCGGCGTCGCCGGCCTCGGCGTCGGTGGCTGGGGGCTGTGGCAGACGCAGCAGCTGCAGGCCCGCGACCAGGCCCGCGCGCAGCAGCTGGAAGAAGCCCGCAGCCAGGCCCAGAGCCTGCTGAACCACAACGGCGCGCTGGACAAGCGCCTGGACGCGCTGCCCAGCGCGGACGAGCTGGAGGCCCGCCGGCGCCTGGTGGTCGAGCTGCAGGGCGACCAGCAGCAGCTGGCCCAGCAGTTCAAGCAGGTCCTCGGGCAGAGCCGCCAGCAGTGGCGCCTGGCCGAGGCCGAGCACCTGATGCGCCTCGCCTCGCTGCGCCTCTCCGCGCTGCAGGACATCGACAGCGCCACCCAGCTGGTGCAGGGCGCCGACGACATTCTCCGCGCGCAGAACGACCCGGGCGCCTTCGCCGCCCGCGCGCAACTGGCCAAGAGCCTCGAAGCCCTGCGCAGCCTGCCGCAGCCGGACCGCACCGGGCTGTTCCTGCAGCTCGGCGCGCTGCGCGAGCAGGCCGCCCAGCTGCAGCCGCTGGAGCCGAGCTTCAAGGAAGGCCCGGGCAAGGCCTCGACCACCGCCTGGGGCGACGGCAGCAGCACCCTGGACCAGTGGTGGGAACGTATCTCGCGCTACGTGCGTATCGACTTCAACGCCGGCCAGGACGTGCGCCCACTGCTTTCCGGGCAACAGCTGACGCGCGTGCGCCTGGCCCTCAGCCTGGCCCTGGAGCAGGCGCAGTGGGCCGCGCTCAACGGGCGCCAGGAAGTCTACGAGCAGGCCCTGAAGCAGGCGCGGCAGATCCTCGGCGACTTCTTCAACGCCGACCTCGCCGACAGCCGCGCCCTGGGCCTGCGCATCGACGAGCTGGCGCAGCAGCCGGTGGCCGTCCAGGCGCCGGACCTGAACCCGGCGCTGAGCGCCCTGCAGGCCTACGTGGTGCGCCGCGACCAGGCCGCCGCCGACCAGCAGCAGGCGCCCGCCGCGCCCCAGGCGGAGGGCAGCCAATGAACCGCGTCTACCTGCTGGTCCTGGCCCTGGTGGTGGCCGCCACCCTGGTCGGCCTGGCCATCGCCGAGCAGTCGGGCTACGTGCTGATCGCCTACAAGAGCTTCCGCTACGAATCCAGCCTGTGGACCTTCCTCGCCCTGCTGGCGCTGGTGTGGCTGCTGTACCTGGCGGTACGCCTGGTGCTGCGCCTGCTCGGCGTGTCCGGGCGGGTGGTCAACCCCTGGTCGCGCTTCAACCGCCGGCGCCGCGCCGAGATGGCCGAGGAACACGGCCAGCGCGACCTCGCCGAAGGCCACTGGGCCCCGGCCCTGCGCCACCTGCGGCGCGCCGCCGAACTGAACGAGCGCAGCCTGCCCAGCTACCTGGGCGCGGCCCGCGCGGCCAACGAACTGGGGCGCTTCGAGGAGTGCGACCAGGTACTCGACCGCGCCCTCGAACGCCAGCCCGGCACGGCCCTGGCCGTGGGCCTGACGCGCGCGCAACTGCTGATCAACCGCGGTGCCTTCGAGCCGGCCCGCGCGGTGCTGGTGAAGCTGCACGAGGAACACCCGCGCCACCCCACGGTGCTGCGCCTGCTCCAGCAGCTCTACGTCAGCCTGCAGGACTGGCGCCCGCTGCTGGCCCTGCTGCCGGAGCTGCGCAAGGAACGCGTGCTGGAGAACGCCCAGCTCAGCGACCTGGAACGCCGCGCCTGGATCGCCGCCCTGGAAGCCGCCGGCGAGCAGGGCCTGGGGCAGGGCGAGACGGCCCTGCAGCCGCTCACCCAGACCTGGCAGAACCTGCCGGCCAACCTGCGCGCCCAGCCGCTGCTGGTCGCCGCCTACGCCCAGCAGCTGCTGCGCCTGGGCGCGCCCGAGGAGGCGGAGAAGGTCCTGCGCCAGGCCCTCAAGGAAGGCTACGACGAGCGCCTGATGCTGCTCTACGGCAAGGCCCGCGGCAGCGACCCGGCGCGCCAGCTGCAGAACGCCGAGGCCTGGCTGAAGAAATACCCCGACGACCCCGTCCTGCTCCTGTCCCTGGGCCGCCTGTGCCTGGCCGACAAGCTCTGGGGCAAGGCCCGCGACTACCTGGAGGCCAGCCTGGCCCGCCAGCACAGCGCCGAGACCTGCGCCGAGCTGGCGCGCCTGCTGGCGCACCTGGGGGAGACCGAGCGCAGCAACAGGCTGTTCCAGGAAGGCCTGGGCCTGTTCGGCGCGCCTGTGGGCAGTGCCGTCCAGTTGCCTGCGAAGGCGTAGGAAGGTTCGGATGAAACGCGGCGCCCTGGGGCGCCGCTTTCGTTTGTAGCTGACAGCGACCGCCTACTTGCCGACGTAGCGGATGCGGTAGATCGCCCCGGCCATGTCGTCGCTCACCAGCAGCGAACCGTCCCTGGCCACCAGCACGTCGGCGGGCCGCCCGAGCACTTCCTCGCCGGCCTGCAGCCAGCCCTCGGCGAACAGGCTCTGGCGCTTGAGCGAGCCGTCGGCGTTCAGCTCCACCCGCACCACCCGGTAGCCGACCTTGCGGCTGCGGTTCCACGAGCCGTGCTCGGCGATGAAGACGTTGCCGCGGTATTCGGCGGGGAACTGCTCGCCGCTGTAGAAGCGCATGCCCAGGGCCGCCACGTGGGCGCCGAGGCCGGCCACCGGCGCCACGAAGGCCGAGCAGGGGCGCTGGGCGAATTCCGCGTCGGCGATGCGCCCGGCGTGGCAGTCCGGGTAGCCGAAGTCGTCGCCGGCCCTGGTCACGCGGTTCAGTTCGTCGTCGGGCTGGTCGTCGCCGAGCAGGTCGCGGCCGTTGTCGGTGAACCACAGCCGGCCCTGGGCATCCCAGTCGAAGCCCACGGTGTTGCGCACGCCGTAGGCCACCACCTCGCGCTGGCTGCCGTCCACCGCCATGCGTTGCAGGTTGGCGTAGCGCTCGCGGTCCGGGCGGCAGATGTTGCAGGGCGCGCCCACCGGCACGTAGAGCTTGCCGTCGGGGCCGAAGGCGATGAATTTCCAGCCGTGGTGGGTTTCCGTGGGGAACTCGGGGGGCAGTGCCTCGGGTTCCGGCGGTGCGTCCAGGTGCGTCTCGATGTCGCGCAGCACGTAGAGGCGGCTGACAGCCGATACGTACAGGTCGCCCCGGTGGAAGGCCACGCCGCTGGGCATCTTCAGGCCGCTGGCGATCACTTGCGGACGCCGCTCGCCGGGGCGCAGGGCGTACACCTTTCCGGCCTCGCGGCTGCCGATGAAGAGCGTGCCCCCGTCGCCCAGGGCCATGGCGCGGGCGTTGGGGACCTGGTCGCTGAGCACCTCGATGCGGAACCCCTCGGGTACCTTGAGCCGCTCCACCACCGAGGCGGCGAATGCGCCGGGGAGGGGGACGAGCAGCAGCGCGGCGAGTAGGATCAACTGTCGACGCATGGTAGGAATTCCCTGATGGCTGTCCGGCCCAGTCTAGCCCGCCGCCTTGAAAGGCCTGCGGAATTTCCTCTACCGTAGCGGCCTTTCCGAAAATGCCGTGCCACTGGAGCCGCCATGAACCTGGCCAGCCCGCGTTCCCTGTTCTTCCTCGCCTTCCTCGCTTGCGCCGCCATGCTCGGCGCCGGCTTCTACCTGCAGTACATGGTCGGCCTGGAGCCCTGCCCGCTGTGCATCATGCAGCGCATCTTCTTCGCCGGCGCCGGGCTGTTCTCGCTGATCGCCGCCCTGCACGGCCGCGGCCGGCGCACCTACGCGGTGCTGGTGCTGCTCTGCTCGCTGGCCGGCGCCGGTACCGCGGGCCGGCAGATCTGGCTGCAGACCCTGCCGCCGGACCAGCTGCCGTCGTGCCTGCCGCCGCTGGACTACATGATGCAGACCATGCCCTACGCGGACATCCTCTGGACCATGTTCCACGGCTCGGCCGACTGCGCCGAAGTGACCTGGACGCTGCTGAGCCTGAGCATTCCGGAGTGGAGCCTGCTGGCCTTCGTCGGCTTCGCCCTGTTCGCCGTCTACCAGTTCCTGCGTCGCGGCTGATTGCCGCGGGGCGCCATAACCCACCGCGGCGCGAAGCCAGCGCCGCCGCGGCCTGCCGATTAAACGCTCGTATGAATTTTCCCGCGAAAGGTGTCTTGAAGCCGACATCCCACGGGCATACTCTGGTCTTCCGCACCGCCGGAATCCCGCCATCAGAGCGGTAGAAGGCCGGCGAGTGCACGCATTCGACAGAGAATTGTCCCGGGGTGGAACCGCCGGGACAGGCCGAGGGAAGCGAGGACAAGATGCTCGAGAGCTGCCGCAATGCCCAGGAACGTTGGGGAGGCGTCCACCAGCTGATCGACCGCTGGTTGCGTGACCGCCAGGAACTCATCCAGGCCTTCGATTCGCTATCCGGCACCCAGGCGCCCGCGGTCAATGGCGAGGGGCTGGAGAACTTCTGCCAGCGTCTGGTCGACTACGTCTCCGCCGGCCACTTCGAGGTCTACGAACAACTGATGGACGAGGCCAAGGCCTTCGGCGATGCGCGCGGCCTGGAACTGGCCAAGCAGATCTACCCGCGCCTGGAAACCATCACCGCGTCCGCGCTGAACTTCAACGACCGCTGCGACAACGGCGACTGCCGCGAAGGCACCTGCCTGACCAGCGAATTGAAAGCCCTGCGCCAGGAATTGCACGAGCGCTTCGAGCTTGAGGATTGCCTGATCGAGGTGCTGCACAACGCCCACGAGCAGCGCACGGTCGGCGCCTGATTCCCAGCGGAGAGCAAAGGGGCGCGGTCCTTGCGGACGCGCCCTTTTTTCATGCCTGGAAAAACCCGGTGGGGCGGCTGGAAGCCCCGTGCCATGCGGCTTCCGGTTCTTCTGGAGTTCGCCTCCGGGGGCTTCGTTGCAGCGGCATGCGGCGGCGTTGACGAGGGTGTCGATGGGGGAGGCGCGCCCGAGGCGGGTTGCCCAGCCTGTGGAAAAACGGCTGCAGATTGTGCCTGGCGCGGGTTTCAGCTTTATGGGGGCGTTGGCGAGAGGGGCTGTGCGGGTCTAGTATGGGCGCAACCACGTACGCCAGGAGGCACGTCATGTCGGCCAACAAGAAACCTGTCACTACTCCCTTGCATCTGCTGCAGCAACTTTCCCACAGTCTGATCGAGCATCTGGAGACCGCCTGCAAGCAGGCCCTGGTGGACTCCGAGAAACTGCACGCCAAGCTGGAAAAACAACGCGCCAAGGCGCAGGACAAACTGCACAAGGCACGCACCAAGCTGCAGGAAGCGGGCAAGTCCGGGAAGGCCAAGGCACAAGCCAAGGCCAAGGCCGGCATCGCGGAACTGGAAGAGGTGCTGGAAACCCTGAAGGGCCGCCAGGCGGAAACCCGTACCTACATCGCCAGCCTCAAGCGCGACGTCCAGGAAAGCCTGAAGCTGGCCCAGGGCGTGAGCAAGGTGAAGGAAGCGGTCGGCAAGTCCCTGGCCGCCCGCAAGCCGGTTGCCGCCGCCAAGCCCGTCGCCGCCAAGCCGGTGGCCAAGGCTGCCGCTGCGAAGCCCGCTGCCAAACCGGCTGCCAAGGCCGTTGCCGCCAAGCCGGCTGCCAAAGCTGCTGCTGCGAAGCCCGCCGCCAAGCCGGCTGCCAAAGCTGCTGCCGCGAAGCCCGCCGCCAAGCCGGCTGCCAAAGTTGCTGCTGCCAAGCCTGCCGCTAAACCGGTTGCCAAGGCTGCCGCTGCCAAGCCCGCCGCCAAACCGGCTGCCAAAGCTGCTGCCAAGCCCGCCGCCAAACCGGCTGCCAAGGCTGCTGCTGCCAAGCCTGCCGCTAAACCGGCTGCCAAGGCTGCTGCTGCCAAGCCTGCCGCTAAACCGGTTGCCAAGGCTGCCGCTGCCAAGCCTGCCGCCAAGCCGGCTGCCAAAACTGCTGCCGCCAAGCCCGCCGCGAAACCGGCTGCTAAAGCTGCCGCCGCGAAGCCGGCTGCCAAGCCCGCTGCTGCCAAACCGGCCGCCAAGCCCGCCGCTGCCAAGCCTGCCGCCAAACCGGCTGCCAAGCCTGCTGCTGCGAAGCCTGCCGCCAAACCGGCCGCCAAGCCTGCCGCTGCCAAACCGGCTGCCAAGCCCGCCGCTGCGAAGCCCGCTGCCAAGCCGGCCGCCAAGCCCGCCGCTGCGAAACCCGCCGTAGCCAAGCCTGCAGCGCCCGCTGCTGCCCCGGCTGCTGCTCCCGCTGCCCCGGCCGCGTCGACCGCTCCGGTCGCCAGCGCTGCACCGGCTCCGGTAGCGCCGAGCACTCCGGCCGCCACTCCGAGCAGCGCTTCCTAAGGCGCCGCTCGCGAAGCCGCCGCGGTGCGCAGCTGTTGCAGCGCACCGCGGCGTGCCTTCCCCGCTTCGCCGGCGCAGCCCTGCAGCCAGGCGTCCAGTTCGTCCCTGTCTTCTTCGGCCCAGTCCCGTCCCGCTTCCGCCAGCCGCTCCAGTTGCAGGCGTTCGGCGCGCAGCTCCAGTGTTTTCAGGGTTTCCCGCAACGCTTCCAGGTGGGCGTCGTCCCTTGCTCCGGCCTTCCATTGCTGGCGCAACGTACGCAGGGGCCTGACCACCTCGTTCTGCCAGCCGGCGGAGGCCTTCGCCAGGGCGTCCAGGCGTTGTTCGCCACAGGCCACGCCACGGGCGCCGAACCAGGTCCCGGCCAGCAGCAGGCAGACGTCGGCGCCGGCCTCCTGCAATGCCAGGCAGGCCGCCTCGCAGCCCGGTTGCGCGTAGAGGTCCAGGGCGAACGACCAGATATCTTCTGTCATAGGGCTCCCACAGCGGTTGCGCGGCGAAGCTGATAAACTCCGCCGCCATGATTCGACTACAAAATCTTACGCTACAGCGTGGCCCCCAGCGCTTGCTGGAAGGTGCCGAACTGACCTTGCATGCCGGCCAGAAAGTCGGCCTGATCGGTGCCAACGGCGCCGGCAAGTCGAGCCTGTTCGCGCTGCTGCGCGGCCAGCTCGGGCAGGACGCCGGCGACTACCGGATTCCCGCCGACTGGCGCATCGCGCACATGCGCCAGGAAGTGGACACCCTGGAACGCCAGGCGGTGGACTACGTCCTCGACGGCGACGTGCGCCTGCGTGAAATCCAGACGCAGCTGGCCAGCGCCGAAGCTGCCCATGACGGCGCCGCCGTGGCCCGCCTGCACACCGAGCTGGACAACGCCGACGGCTATACCGCCGACGCGCGGGCGCGCAAGCTGCTGGCCGGCCTGGGCTTCTCCGCCGAGCAGATGGAGCGCCGCGTCGGCGACTTCTCCGGTGGCTGGCGGATGCGCCTGAACCTGGCCCAGGCGCTGATGTGCCCGTCCGAACTGCTGCTGCTCGACGAACCCACCAACCACCTCGACCTCGACGCCATCCTCTGGCTCGAGGAGTGGCTCAAGGGCTACCCGGGCACGCTCATCCTCATCTCCCACGACCGCGACTTCCTCGATGCCGTGGTCGACCACGTGGCGCACCTGGAGCAGCGCAAGCTCACCCTCTACCGCGGCGGCTACTCGGCCTTCGAGCGCACCCGCGCCGAACGCCTGGCGCAGCAGCAGCAGGCCTACGAGAAGCAGCAGGCGCAACGCGCCCACATGGAAAAGTACATCGCCCGCTTCCGCGCCCAGGCCACCAAGGCGCGCCAGGCCCAGAGCCGCATCAAGGCCCTGGAGCGCCTGGAGGAGCTGGCCCCGGCCCACATCGACTCGCCCTTCGACTTCGTCTTCCGCGAGTCGGACAGGATCTCCAGCCCCCTGCTCGACCTCGCCGAGGCGCGCCTGGGCTATGGCGACAAGACGGTGCTGGAGAAGGTCAAGCTGCAACTGGTGCCCGGCGCGCGCATCGGCCTGCTGGGCCCCAACGGCGCCGGCAAGTCGACCCTGATCAAGACCCTCTCCGGCGACCTGCCGCTGCTGGCCGGGCACCTGGCGCGCGGCGAGAACCTCGCCATCGGCTACTTCGCCCAGCACCAGCTCGACTCGCTGGACGCCAAGGCCAGCCCGCTGCTGCACCTGCAGCGCATCGCCCCGGGCGAGCGCGAGCAGACCCTGCGCGACTTCCTCGGCGGCTTCGACTTCCGCGGCGCGCGCTGCGACGAGCCGGTGCTGAACTTCTCCGGTGGCGAGAAGGCGCGCCTGGCGCTGGCCCTGATCGCCTGGCAGAAGCCCAACCTGCTGCTGCTCGACGAGCCGACCAACCACCTCGACCTGGAGATGCGCCTGGCCCTGACCATGGCCCTGCAGGAGTTCTCCGGGGCGGTGGTGGTGGTGTCCCACGATCGCCACCTGCTCAAGAGCACCACCGACCAGTTCCTGCTGGTGGCCGACGGCCGCGTGCAGGACTTCGACGGCGACCTCGACGACTACGCCCGCTGGCTGGTGGACTTCCGCGCGCGCCAGGCGCCGGCCGTCAATGCCGGCGCGGCATCCGCCGAGAAGACCGACAAGCGCGCCCAGCGCCAGGCCGCCGCCGCGTTGCGCCAGCAGCTGGCGCCGCACAAGCGCGAGGCGGACAAGCTGGAGAAGGAGCTTGGCGGCCTGCACGAGAAGCTCGCCGCGCTCGAGGAGAAACTCGGCGACAGCGCCCTCTACGAAGCCGCGCGCAAGGACGAGTTGCGTGACCTGCTGGCCCGGCAGGCGACGCTCAAGACGCGCGAGGCCGAGGTCGAGGAAGCCTGGCTGGTGGCCCTGGAAACCCTGGAGAACCTCCAGGCCCAGCTCGAAGGGGCCGAGTGATGGAGGACCTGCCGCTGCTCATCGCCTGGAGCGATCCGTTGCTGCGCGGCCTGCAGATCATCCTCATCCTGCTCCTGGCCTGGGTGCTGCAGCGCCTGGTGGCGCGCGGCCTCAACCGCCTGGCCCAGCGCTACCCGCTGCCCCACGAACTGCTGCTGCCGCTGCGCGGCGGCCTGCGCTGGCTGATCATGGGCTCGGCGCTGATGATGGTGCTGGAGCGCCTGGGGGTTTCCGCCCAGGTGCTGTGGACCGCGCTGACCGGCTTCGTCGCGGTCGCCGCGGTGGCCTTCTTCGCCATCTGGAGCGTGCTCTCCAACCTGTTCTGCGCGGTGCTGATCTTCACCGTCGGCCCGTTCCGCCTGGGTGACCTGGTGGAGGTCATCGAGTCGGCCGACAAGGTCGGCGTGAAGGGCCGCGTCACCGCCATCAACCTGCTCTACACCACCCTCGAGGAAACCTTCGAGGACGGCACCAGCGCGCTGCTGCAGGTGCCCAACAGCCTGTTCTTCCAGAAGGCCATCCGGCGCTGGAAAGGGCCCGGGCTGAGTAGCGGAAGATAACGACAACCCCTGTTCCCACACGGATACCCACGCACTATGGAATGGCTCGCTAGCCCCGAAATCTGGGTTGCCTTTCTGACCCTGACCGCCCTGGAGATCGTCCTGGGCATCGACAACATCATCTTCATCTCCATCCTGGTCAGCCGCCTGCCGGCGGCGCAGCAGCCCAAGGCACGGTTCTTCGGCCTGGCCCTGGCGATGGGCACGCGGATCCTCCTGCTGCTGTCGATCACCTGGGTGATGCGCCTGACCGCCGACCTCTTCGAGGTGTTCGGCCAGGGCGTTTCCGGGCGCGACCTGATCCTGTTCTTCGGCGGCCTGTTCCTGCTGTTCAAGAGCACCATGGAGATCTACCACAGCCTGGAAGGCGCCGAGGAAGGCGGGCAGGGCAGCGCCAAGAGCCGTGGCTTCATGGCGGTGATCATCCAGATCGCGATCATCGACATCATCTTCTCCCTGGACTCGGTGATCACCGCCGTGGGCCTGGTGCAGAACGTGCCGGTGATGATCGCCGCCATCGTCATCTCGGTCGGCGTGATGATGCTCGCCGCCGGCACCATCAGCGCCTTCATCGACCAGCACCCGTCTCTGAAGATGCTGGCGCTGTCCTTCCTCATCGTGGTCGGCACCGTGCTGGTGGCCGAGGCCTTCGAGGTCCACGTGCCCAAGGGCTACGTCTACTTCGCCATGGCCTTCTCGCTGGCGGTGGAAGCGCTCAACATCCGCCTGCGCGGCGCCCTGGCGCGCAAGCGCGGCGAAGAGCCGGTGAAGCTGCGCAAGGACCTGCCGAGCTGATTGGCATGCCCCGCGCCGGGCTTCCTCCATACCTGTAGGAGCGGGCCCTGCCCGCGATTCGCGCGCAGGGCGCGCTCCTACAGGGGAACGCCGGAGTCACGCCGATGGGTATCGCTTCGCTCCACCCATCCTACGGGCTCGGAGTACCCGGAAAGAGATTCTCTGTGACCAAGCCCGAAGCGCGCCTGGGATCAAGGTCAAACGGCGGATAACCGCGAACGGTTATCCGCCCTACACGGCAACGCGCGACTCGGGCACACTGGCTACCCGTAACAAGATTTTTCGCCACGAGGTCCACCATGCTCGCCAGTACCTGGTTCGCCTTCTTCATCGCCTGCTGGATCATCAGCCTGTCGCCCGGCGCCGGGGCCATCGCCTCGATGTCCTGCGGCCTGCAGTACGGCTTCTGGCGCGGCTACTGGAACGCCCTGGGCCTGCAGATCGGCCTGGCCCTGCAGATCGCCGTGGTCGCCGCCGGCGTCGGTGCGCTGCTGGCCACCTCGGCGCTGGCCTTCAGCGTCATCAAGTGGTTCGGCGTGGTCTACCTGGCCTACCTCGCCTGGCGCCAGTGGAGCGCCGCACCGCAGGTGATGCAGGCCGACGCCGAGCGCCCCATCGGTCGCCCGCTGAGCCTGGTGCTGCGCGGCTTCCTGGTCAACGCCAGCAACCCCAAGGCGGTGATCTTCATGCTCGCCGTGCTGCCGCAGTTCGTCGACCTGCACCGGCCGATGGCCATCCAGTACGTGATCATGGGCGCCACCATGATCTGCGTCGACCTGATCGTCATGGCCGGCTACACCGGGCTGGCCGCGCGGGTCCTGCGCGCGCTGCGCTCGCCACGCCAGCAGCGGCTGATGAACCGCACCTTCGCCAGCCTGTTCCTCGGCGCCGCCGCGCTGCTGGCCACCGTCCGCCGCGCCCCGGTCTGATGCCGACGGGCGCCGCCTAGGCGGGGCAATGGTGGCGGAGTAGTATTGGCGCCCTCCATTCTCATTCGCCTTCCGCCATGCGCCTTCCAAAGCTTCTCATCTGGCTGCTGCCGCTGCTTTGCGGCGCCAGCCTCACGGCCCTGGCCGACGCGCCGGTCGACCCTTCCCAGGCCCTGCACCTGCTGAGCTACCTGGCTGCCGACTACCCGCCGACGGTGAACGCCGGGCAGGTGGTCGACGCCACCGAATACCAGGAACAGCTGGAGTTCGCCGGCCAGTTGCAGGCGTTGTTGCTGGCCTTGCCGGCGCGCCCCGAGCGGGCCGACCTGGAGCGCGAGGTGGCCGGCCTGCGCCGCGCCATCGAGCAGCGCCAGCCCGGCGCCCTGGTGGCGCAGCAGGCGCGGCACCTGGAAGCGCGCCTGGCGGATGTCTACCAGGTGGTGCAGACCCCGGCCATCACCCCCGACCCGGCCCGTGGCGCGCCGATCTTCGCCCAGCAGTGTTCCATCTGCCATGGCGACGCCGGCAAGGGCGACGGCCCGGCGGGCATCGGCCTGCAGCCGCCGCCGGCCGACCTCACGGCCCGCGCGCGCCTGGACCAGCTGAGCCTCTACGACCTGCGCACGGTGATCGGCCTGGGCGTCGCCGGCACCGACATGCCGGCCTTCGCCGACCAGCTGGACGAGCGCCAGCGCTGGGACCTGGCGGCCTACGTCGCCGGCCTGAGCGCCACCGCCGCCCAGCCCGACGGCACCCACGCCTACCCGCTGGCCAGCCTGGCCACCCAGACCCCGGCCGAAGTGGCCGCCCGCGATGGCGACGCCGCCGCGCAGAGCTTCCGGGCCCTGCGTGCGCACCCGCCGCTGGAGCACCGCGGCCCTGCGCAGCTGATCGACTACACCGCCGCCACCCTGGACAAGAGCTTCGCCATCTACCGCCAGGGCGACCACGACCAGGCCTACGACCTGTCCGTGGCGGCCTACCTGGAAGGCTTCGAGCTGGTGGAAAGCTCGCTGGACAACGTCGACGCCACCCTGCGCAAGGCCACCGAGAAAGAGCTCATGGCCTACCGCCAGACGCTCCGCGACGGCCTGCCGGAAGCCCAGGTGGCGCAGCAGCTGGAGCGCGCCAAGGGCAAGCTGGGCGAAGCCGCCAAGGCATTGAGCGGCGACTCCCTGAGCAGCACCATCAGCTTCGTCTCGGCCCTGCTGATCCTGTTGCGCGAGGGCGTCGAGGCGATCCTGGTGCTCGCCGCCATCCTCGCCTTCCTGCGCAATACCGGGCAGGAAGCCGCCACCCGCGGCGTGCACGTCGGCTGGGGCCTGGCCTTCGTCGCCGGCATCGCCACCTGGGCGCTGGCGGCCTACGTGATCGACATCGGCGGCGCCCAGCGCGAGCTGATGGAGGGCTTCACCTCGCTGTTCGCCTGCGTGATGGTGCTCTGGCTCGGCGTGTGGATGCACGACCGCCGCCACGCCGCGGCCTGGCAGGACTACATCCGCAGCAGCCTGGTGGGCGGCGGCGGGCGCTTCGGCTTCGCCGTGCTGGCGTTCTTCTCGGTGTACCGCGAGCTGTTCGAGGTCATCCTGTTCTACGAAACCCTCTGGCTGCAGGCCGGCCCGGCCGGGCACAGCGCGGTGATCGCCGGCGCCGGGTGCGCGGTGGTGCTGCTGATCGGCCTGGCCTGGGTGATCCTGCGCGGCTCGGCGAAGCTGCCGCTGAAGCTGTTCTTCACCGTCAACGCCGCGCTGCTCTGCGCGCTCTCGGTGGTGTTCGCCGGGCATGGCGTGGTGGCGCTGCAGGAAGCCGGGGTGATCGGCACCCGCCCGGTGCCCTTCTTCGACTTCGACTGGCTGGGCATCAAGGCCGACGCCTATTCGCTGTCGGCCCAGGCCCTGGCGCTGCTGGCGGTGGCCGTGCTCTACGGGCGCAGCCTGCTGGTGGAAAAACGCAAGGCCGCGGCGCTGCCCTGAGGCGGCGCGCGGCAAACCCCGACGGCCAGTGCGATACTGGCCGTCGTCATGTTCGGGAAACGAGTCCGATGCGTATCTGGATCGATGCCGACGCCTGCCCCCGCGCGGCGAAGGAACTGGTGGCGAAGTTCGCCCTGAAGCGCAAGCTGGAAGTGGTGATGGTCGCCGGCCAGCCGGTGGCCAAGCCTGCATTCGCCTGCGTGCGCCTGGTGGTGGTGCCCAGCGGCATGGATGCCGCCGACGACTACCTGGTGGAGCAGGCCGAGCCGGGCGACCTGGTGATCTGCAGCGACGTGCCGCTGGCCGACCGCCTGGTGAAGAAGGGCGTGGACGCCCTGGACCCGCGCGGCCGCGAGTTCGACGCGAAGAACATGGGCGAGCGCCTGGCCATGCGCAACCTGCTCACCGACCTGCGCGACCAGGGCCAGATGGGCGGCGGCCAGGCGCCCTATGGCGACAAGGACCGCCAGGCTTTCGCCAATGCGTTGGATCGGTTGCTGACGAAGTTGAGCAAGGGAAGTTCTTCGTAGGAGCGAGCTTGCTCGCGAATAGAGTTTCCTGGGGGCTGCAGAGCTGGGTTTGAGAGCGTCCTCTCCCCAGCCCTCTCCCTGAAGGGAGAGGGGGCTTGTCCGTGCCGGCGGATAGGCATGGTTTCAACCTGCAACTTCGCTTCCGGCTAACACTGAAATGCCCGTTTCTGCCCAACGGTCCCCTAGAGGGTTAGGGAGAGGGCAAGGGGGCTGCCCCACGCGCCGGAGTTACCGGGAGATGCGGTTCGCGAGCAGGCTCGCTCCTACGACAAGCGGCTGCATCAGGCCAGTTCAAGCACCCGATCGACCAACTTGTTGATCCCGCTGGCTGCCTCGGCGATGTTCTGCGCCAGCATGTAGGCCGGGGTGGTCACCAGTTTGTGGCGGCTGTCCTCGACTATCTCGTCCACCGGGCATTCGACGTGCTTGGCGCCCATGCGGGTCAGGGCGGCGGCGGTGTCGGCGTCGCAGCCGATGGTGCATTCGATGCCCGGGCCGTAGATGCGCTCGGCCATGGCCGGGGCGATGCAGATCAGGCCCACCGGCTTGTGCGCGGCGGCGAAGGCCTTGGCCAGGGCCAGCACGTCCGACTCGACCTCGCACTGGTCGCCCTCGAAGGCGAAGTTGCTGAGGTTCTTCGCCGCGCCGAAGCCGCCGGGAACGATGAGCGCGTCGAAGTCCTCGGCCTTCGCCTCGCGCACGTCCCTGATGGCGCCACGGGCGATGCGCGCGGACTCCACCAGCACGTTGCGGCTCTCGGGCATTTCCTCGCCGGTCAGGTGGTTGACCACGTGGTGCTGGGCGATGTCCGGGGCGAAGCACTGCACCTGCGCACCGCGCTGGGCCAGGCGCAGCAGGGTGATCACGCTTTCGTGGATCTCGGCGCCGTCGTAGACGCCGCAGCCGGAGAGGATGACGGCAACTTTCTTGTGCATGCAGGTACTCCTGGTTCGGGGTGGCCGGCGTGGCGACGTGCCTGTCGCCATATGCCGGCCGGGTTGTCACCGGCGGCCGTTGTACCCGGGCGCCAGAGGACTAGGATCGGTATCCATAAGCATAACGATTCGGTCGCGCCATGAACTACATCCTCTTCGCGGTGCCGTTCTTCTTTCTGCTGATCGCGCTGGAGCTGCTCGCCGACCGCTGGCGCGGCACCTCCACCTACCGCCTGGGCGACGCCCTGAACAGCCTCAGCGCCGGGGTGCTGTCCACCACCAGCGGCCTGCTGACCAAGGGCATCGGCCTGGTCACCTACGTGTTCGCCTGGCAGCACCTGGCGCTCTTCGAGTTGTCGGCGCAAAGCGCCTGGGTCTGGGTGTTCGCCTTCGTCTTCTACGACTTCTGCTACTACTGGAACCACCGCCTGGGCCACGAGCGCAGCATCCTCTGGGCGGCCCACGCGGTGCACCACCAGAGCGAGGAGTACAACCTCAGCACGGCGCTGCGGCAGACCAGCACGGGCTTCCTGTTCGGCTGGATCTTCTATCTGCCGATGGCGGTGGCCGGGGTGCCGCCGCTGGTGTTCCTCACGGTGGCGGCGCTGAACCTGCTCTACCAGTTCTGGGTGCACACCCGGCACATTCCCAAGCTGGGCTGGTTCGAATGGGTCTTCATCAGCCCTTCGAACCACCGGGTGCACCATGCGCAGAACCCTGTCTACATGGACCGCAACTACGGTGGCGTGTTCATCCTCTGGGACCGCCTGTTCGGCACCTTCCAGGAAGAGCTGGACGAGGAGCCGGTGGTGTTCGGCGTGACCGTGCCGCTGGCCAGCTGGAACCCGCTGTGGGCCAACCTGCAGGTGTATACCGCGCTGTGGAACGATGCGCGGCGGGCGGGCAGCTGGTGGGACAAGCTGCGCATCTGGTTCATGCGCACCGGCTGGCGCCCGGCCGACGTGGCGGCGCGCTACCCGCTGCAGAAGCCCGACCTGGCCACCTTCCGCAAGTTCGAGGTGCCGCTCTCCCGCGGCCGGCAGTGGTACGCGGCGCTGCAGTTCGCCGGCTACGTGGTCGGCGGCACCTTGTTGCTGGGGTTGGGGGAGGGCTGGCCGCTGCCGGCGCTGCTGCTGGGGTGGGCGTGGATGGCCTGCGGCCTGTTCGCCATCGGCGCCTGGCTGGAGAGCCGCGCCTGGGCGCCGAGGCTGGAAGTGTTGCGCCTGCTGCTGAACCCGCCCTGGGTGGCGGTTACCGCCGCAGCGGCCGGCCTGGCGCTGCCGGGGTGGGCGTTGGCGTTGCTGGGCGCCCATGCCGGCCTCAGCCTGCTGGCGCTGTGGGGCCTGCGCCACGAGGGGCGGCAGGCGCAGCCGGCCTGATCAGCCGCCGTTGCGGCTGTTCCTGATGCGCCGGTGCAGCCACAGCAGCAGGCCCACGGCGAGCAGGCCGCCGAGGACCATGAGTTCGTACTTCTTGATGTTGCCCAGCACGCCTTCGAGCACGCTGCCGAAGTAGTACGCCGCCGAGCCGAGCACGCTGGCCCAGACGATGGCGCCTAGGCCGTTGAGCAGCAGGTAGCGGCCCGGCGGATAGCCGGACAGGCCGATGGCCACCGGCATCACCGTGCGCAGGCCGTAGACGAAGCGGAAGCTCAGCACCCACAGGTCCGGGCGCCGCCGCACGTGCTCCAGGGCGCGGTCGCCGAGCTTCTGCCAGCGCGGCTTGCGCGCCAGCAGCTTGCGCCCGTGGCGGCGGCCGAGGAAGTACCAGAGCTGGTCGCCCGCGTAGCTGCCGAGGAAGGCCACGGCGATCACGTATTCGAGCTGCATGTAGCCACGGAAGGCAAGGAAACCGGCCAGCACCAGAATCGTCTCGCCCTCGAAGAAGGTGCCGAGGAACAGGGCCAGATAGCCGAAATCCTGCAGGAATTGTTGGAGCATTATCGAGGCAACGCAGCGAAATGAACGCGCAGCCTAACCCGGTTGTCGTCCGGGGGGAAGGCACCTGCTGGCGGCTTGCTGGCCTTTGCATGGCCCAGGCCGCCTACTTTGGTCGTATGCTGCGGCTTCGGGCCCCTGCGACCGGTTGCCGCGACCCCGGGTCACTGTTACCCCTTGTTACCAATCGGTCATAATCACGGACTATAACTGTCACACTGTGCCTGCTGCCCGGGCCCTGGAGTACGCCGTGAGCTTCATTTCCGCCGAACGCGCCTTCCCCTTCACCCGCCTGCGCCGTAACCGCCGCGACGAGTTTTCCCGTCGCCTGGTGCGCGAGAACGTGCTGAGCGTCGACGACCTCATCCTTCCGGTGTTCGTCCTCGACGGCAAGAACCAGCGCGAGGCCATCGCCTCGATGCCGGGCGTCGAACGCCTGTCCATCGACCTGCTGCTGCAGGAGGCCGAGCAACTGGTGGAGCTGGGCATCCCGGCGCTGGCGCTGTTCCCGGTCACCCCGCTGGAGAAGAAGTCCCTCGACGGCGCCGAGGCGTACAACCCCGAGGGCATCGCCCAGCGCGCTACCCGCGCCCTGCGCGAGCGCTTCCCGGAACTGGGCATCATCACCGACGTGGCCCTGGACCCGTTCACCAGCCATGGCCAGGACGGCATCCTCGACGAGAACGGCTACGTGATGAACGACGAGTCGGTGGACGTGCTGGTCAGGCAGGCGCTGTCCCACGCCGAGGCCGGCGCCCAGGTGGTGGCCCCCTCGGACATGATGGACGGCCGCGTCGGCGCCATCCGCGAGGCGCTGGAATCCACCGGGCACACCAACGTGCGCATCATGGCCTACTCGGCCAAGTACGCCAGCGCCTACTACGGCCCGTTCCGCGACGCGGTCGGCTCCGCCGCCAACCTCGGCAAGGGCAGCAAGGCCACCTACCAGATGGACCCGGGCAACAGCGACGAGGCGCTGCACGAGATCGCCGCCGACCTCGCCGAAGGCGCCGACATGATCATGGTCAAGCCGGGCATGCCCTATCTGGACATCGTCCGCCGGGCCAAGGACGAATTCCGCGCGCCGACCTTCGTCTACCAGGTCAGCGGCGAATACGCGATGCACATGGCGGCCATCGAGAATGGCTGGCTCAGCGAGGCGGTGATTCTCGAATCGCTGCTGGCCTTCAAGCGCGCCGGCGCTGATGGCATCCTGACCTACTTCGCCAAACGTGCGGCAGAACAACTGAAAAGGGGGCGCTGACGCCCCCGCGACGAGACTTGCGATGAATACCGAAGGCCAGAACGCAACCGATCTGATCGAAACCGAAGTGACCGTCACCGAAACCCTGGCGCTGCCCGAGGCGGCCGAAACCGTCGTGGAGGTGCCCGCCGCGCCGGCGGTGAACGTCGACGACAGTGCCCTCTACATTCATCGCGAGCTGTCGCAGCTGCAGTTCAACATCCGCGTGCTGGAGCAGGCGCTGGACGAGTCCTACCCGCTGCTCGAGCGCCTGAAGTTCCTGCTGATCTTCTCCAGCAACCTCGACGAGTTCTTCGAGATCCGCGTCGCCGGGCTGAAGAAGCAGATCACCTTCGCCCGCGAGCAGGCCGGCGCCGACGGCCTGCTGCCGCACCAGGCCCTGGCGCGGATCAGCGAGCAGGTGCACGAGCAGGTCGGCCGGCAGTACGCCATCCTCAACGACATCCTGCTGCCCGAGCTGGCCAAGCACGGCGTGCGCTTCATCCGCCGGCGCTACTGGACGCCGAAGATCAAGGCCTGGGTGCGGCGCTTCTTCCGCGACGAGATCGCCCCGATCATCACCCCTATCGGCCTCGACCCGACCCACCCGTTCCCGCTGCTGGTGAACAAGAGCCTGAACTTCGTGGTGGAGCTCGAGGGGATGGACGCCTTCGGCCGCGACTCCGGCCTTGCGATCATCCCGGCGCCGCGCTCGCTGCCGCGGATCATCCGCCTGCCCGAGGACGTGGCCGGGGAGGGCGACAACTACGTGTTCCTCTCCTCGATGATCCATGCCCACGCCGACGACCTGTTCTCCGGCATGAAGGTCAAGGGCTGCTACCAGTTCCGCCTGACGCGTAACGCCGACCTCTCGGTGGACGCCGAGGACGTCGAGGACCTGGCCCGCGCACTGCGCGGCGAGCTGTTCTCGCGGCGCTACGGCGACGCCGTGCGCCTGGAAGTGGTGGACACCTGCCCGGCGAACCTGTCCAACTACCTGCTCAAGCAGTTCGGCCTGGCCGAGAGCGAGCTGTACAAGGTCAGCGGCCCGGTCAACCTGACCCGCCTGTTCAGCGTCACCGGCCTTGCCAGCCACCCGGAGCTGCAGTACCCGCCGTTCACCCCGACCATTCCCAAGCTGCTGCAGAAGAAGGAGAACATGTTCGGCGTGCTGGCCAAGCTGGACGTGCTGCTGATGCACCCCTTCGAGTCCTTCACCCCGGTGGTCGACCTGCTGCGCCAGGCCGCCAAGGACCCGAACGTGCTGGCCATCAAGCAGACCCTGTACCGCTCCGGGGCCAACTCGGAGATCGTCGACGCCCTGGTGGAAGCGGCGCGCAACGGCAAGGAGGTCACTGCGGTGATCGAACTGCGCGCGCGCTTCGACGAGGAGTCCAACCTGCAGCTGGCCAGCCGCCTGCAGCAGGCCGGCGCGGTGGTGATCTACGGCGTGGTCGGCTTCAAGACCCACGCCAAGATGATGCTCATCCTCCGCCGCGAGGACGGCGAGCTGCGCCGCTACGCGCACCTGGGTACCGGCAACTACCACGCCGGCAACGCCCGCCTGTACACCGACTACAGCCTGCTCACCGCCGACGTGGCGCTGTGCGAGGACCTGCACAAGCTGTTCAACCAGCTGATCGGCATGGGCAAGACGCTGCGCATGAAGAAGCTGCTGCACGCGCCCTTCACGCTGAAGAAGAACCTGCTGGAGATGATCAACCGCGAGGCGGCCCAGGCCGCCGAGGGCAAGCCGGCGCACATCATGGCCAAGGTCAACTCGCTGACCGACCCGAAGGTCATCCGCGCGCTGTACAAGGCCAGCCAGGTGGGGGTGAAGGTCGACCTGGTGGTGCGCGGCATGTGCTGCCTGCGCCCGGGTGTGCCGGGGGTCTCGCACAACATCCACGTGCGCTCCATCATCGGCCGCTTCCTCGAGCACAGCCGCATCTACTACTTCCTCAACGGCGGCGACGAGAAGCTGTACCTCTCCAGCGCCGACTGGATGGAGCGCAACCTCGACATGCGCGTGGAGACCTGCTTCCCGGTGGAAGGCAAGAAGCTGGTGCAGCGGGTGAAGAAGGAGCTGGAGCTGTACCTGGCCGACAACACCCAGGCCTGGGTGCTGCAACCCGACGGCAGCTACCAGCGCCTGAACCCCACCGGCAACCAGAACCCGCGCAACGCCCAGGCCATGCTGCTGGAGCGGCTGTGCACGCCGGTGATCAACGGACGCTGAGCGGCTGCCGAAAGACGAAAGCCCCGCCGCGCGAGCGCCGGGGCTTTTTGCTGCGGGCATGTTTCTCGTAGGAGCGGACCTCATCCGCGAATCGCGCCAGGGGGCGGCTATCGCGGAGAAGCTCCGCTCCTACGGTCCAGGCTGGTATGGCTTCCTGTAGGAGCGGGCCCTGCCCGCGATTCGCGCGCAGGGCGCGCTCCTACAGGGGAATGGCGTGGATGTGAGCTGGCCTAATGATCTTGGACACCTTCATCGGGCGCTATCATGGCGCCCAACTGGAGGCAAAAATAGTGCGAAAGTCCTATTCAAATGAATTCAAAATCAAGACTGCCGAGATGGTGCTTGATGGCGGGATGTCCGT